>JBGOTT010000009.1:0-33381 GCA_041476585.1 Gammaproteobacteria bacterium
GATCGAGCGCCAGCTCGACGTGGCGCTCGCGCTGGATGACAACGACAGCGACGTGCACCGGATTCTCGCGGCGGTGGGACTGATCCGCAACGACCACGACAAGGCTGTCTACCACCAGCAGCGCGCGCTCAGCCTCAACCCCAACGACGACCTCGTCGTGGTCCAGCAAGGTGAGGTCCTGACCTGGATCGGCCAGCCCGAGGAGGGCATTCCGTGGATCCTGAAGGCGATGCGCCTCAATCCCTACCATCCGCCGCGTTTCTGGAGCCACCTCGCGCGCGCGCATTTCGTCGCGCACCAGTATGCCGATGCGCTCGAGGCGCTCCAGCACATCAGCGCACCCGACCAGTTTGTGCATGCATTCATGGCGGCCGGCCAGGCGATGTTGGGCAACAGGGCTGCTGCTGGCGAGCATGTCCGCGAGGTGCTGAAGCGCGAACCGGGTTTCACCGTGGCGGGCAGTCTTCTTCCGACGCTTCACTACAAGCGCGAGAGCGATCTCGCGCACCACCGGGAAAGCCTGCTGATGGCGGGCTTGCCGTAGTCAAAGATCGAGCCCCCGTCCATGTTCCCCCAATCCAACCTCAACGATATCACCCATGTCATCCAGCTAGCGATCGCGCCGGTGTTCCTGCTCACCGCGGTGGGAACGATCATCGGCGTGCTCGCCAATCGCCTCTCGCGCATCGTGGACCGCATCCGTATCCTCGAGGAGCGGCGGCCGGGCGCGGAAGTTCAGGACGCGCTGCTGCGCGCGCTCAGCGTGCTCGACCGCCGCCTGAAGCTGGTCTATCTCGCCGTCACGTGCGCGGTCTTTTGCGCGCTGTTCGTGGGCCTGCTGATCGTCGTCGCGTTCTTCGATGCCTTCGTGAAGCTCGATCTGACAAAATTCATCGGGGCGCTGTTCGTGCTGGCGATGATGGCCTTCATAAGCGCCCTGGTGGTGTTCCTGCGCGAAATTTTCCTGGCCGTGAACAGCACCCACCGCGAGACGCGATAGGCCGCTATGTGGCCTACCGCACAGCGCGTCCTTGAAGACCGGGGGATGATCCATACAGTGGCGCAGGCGCCTGTCCAGTTCCCATGAACATTCCACCCGATCCCGATGTCCTCAACGCCAAGGTCCTGATCGTCGACAATCAGGCATCGAACGTGCTGCTGCTCGAACGGATGCTGGGCAACGCCGGCTATACCAACGTCTCGATCACGATGGAATCGTGCGAGGTTTGCGAGCTGCATCGCAAGAACCGCTACGACCTGATCATGCTCGACCTCAAGATGCCGGGCATGGATGGATACGACGTGATGGCGGGCCTGAAGGAAATCGAGCTGGAGAACGACCTTCCGGTGCTGGTGGTCACCGCCCAGCCCGATCATAGGGAACGCGCACTGCAGGCCGGCGCGAAGGATTTCGTCGACAAGCCGTTCAACCGGGTGGAAGTGCTGGCGCGGGTGCGCAACCTGCTCCAAATCCGGCTGCTGCAGGACGCTTTGCGCAAGACGATCGCGAAGTAATCAGCTCTTCGTCCTGCGCTCACCCGGCGCCGCGAACACCGCGCTCGCCCGCGCGATCCGCTCGCCCGCAGCCACGATGTAGCAATTGGCGAACGCGAGGCGGCTGCCCATCTTCTGCACGTCCACATGCGATTCGAGCCAGTCGCCCTCGCCCGCGCTGCCCGCATAGTCGATCGTCAGGCTCGCGGTGATGAAGTTGCCCGGCGGATCGGTCATGAAGGCCATGGTGTAGCCGAGCGAGATGTCTGCGAGCGTGGCGAGCACGCCGCCATGCACGCTGCCGCGCGTGGTGCAATGCTTGCGCTCGGCGAGCAGCCCGATCACGCGCTCGCGGCCTTCGCCCCTCGAATACAGCGGACCGAGCATTTGCGTGAACGGGCTGACGCGCCCGAAAGGCCTGAAGCCGTCGGGAATGTCCTTCACGCGTCGAACTCCCTCAATACGCTCCCGGGAAGACTGCGGCCTGCATCGACGCGCGGACCGCGTGCGTCCGCCACGCACACGCCGTTGACCCAGACGCCGTGCACGCCGATCGCCGGCGTGATGAGGCGGGCGCCGCCGGCGGGAAGGTCGCGCACGCGCTGCTTGGGGCCGCGCCCGACAGTAGCAGGATCGAACAGCAGCAGGTCTGCGGCATAGCCCGCGCGCAGCGCGCCGCGTCCGCGGATGCCGAACACCTTCGCCGGCTGACCGGTCAGCCGGTGCACCGCGGCTTCGAGCGTCATCGCGCGCCTGTCGCGCACCCAGTGGCCGAGCAGATGCAGCCCGAATCCCGCGTCGTTGAAAAACGTCAGATGCGCGCCGGCATCCGACAGCGACACCAGGCTTGCCGGATGGTTGAGAATCTTCGCAACTGCATCCTCGTCTGAATTGAGCAGCACCGCGGAGAACACCGTATCGAGCCCTTCGTCGAGTGCGAGGTCGAGCATGAAATCGAGCGGGTCCTTGCCGGCTTCCTGCGCGAGCTCGGCGATCGATCGTTGTTCATAGCGCACATGCGCGGGCTTCACGGTCTGGATCACATCGACCTTGTGCCATTCGCCGTTGAACAGGCGGAAGGTGGCCGGCGCGGCGACTTCGGCGCGCACCGCGTCGCGAAACGCCTTCTCGCGGATCTTCGCCTTGAACGCCTCGCCTTTCAGCGCGAGCGCCGGCTGCCATGCGATGAGTCCCTCGACCGGGTAGGGCGAGTGCAGCGTGAAGTCGTTGGTGAGCGCGCAGCAGGACACTGCGCCGACCATGCGCCGGCCGCGCCCGGCCGCGGCTTGGATCGCGTCGAGGTCGTTGAATACGCCTTGAGGGTTGGTGCTGCTGTGGAGCAGGGCCGCGACCACCACCGGGCGACCGCTCTCGGCTGCCAGCGCCTCGAGGAAGGAGATTTTCGTCTGGCCGCCCTTGGTGAGCATGAACACGCCGCGGCCGGCTTCCTTCATGGCGGAAACGAGGGTCGTCAGCTCCGCGTCGTCGGCCAGGCGCGAAGGCATCGGCAGGCCGCCGTGCCCGTTGTGCGCGGGCGAGGTCGAGGTGGCGAAGCCGATCGCGCCGGCGCGCACCGATTCGAGCACGATACGGCGCATCGCCGCGACCTCGGCGGGCGTCGCGGCGCGCCTGGGGGCATCCTCTCCCATCACGAAGGTGCGGATCGACGAATGTCCCGCGAACGCGGCGATGTTGAGCGCCACGCCCGGTTTCTCCAGCGCCGCGAGGTATTGCGGAAAACTCTCGAACGCCCAGCGCACGCCCGCGCGCAGCACTTCGATCGACATCCCTTCCACCTGCGTCAGGTTCTTCAACACCAGTTCGCGGTCGGCGGGCTTGCACGGCGCGATGGTGAAGCCGCAGTTGCCGATGATCGCCGTCGTGACCCCGAGCGAGGGCGACGGCGAGGCGTGCGGGTCCCACGTTAGCTGCGCATCGTAATGCGTGTGGTTGTCGATGATGCCGGGCATCAGCGCGAGGCCGCCCGCGTCGAGCGTCTCCTTTGCGCGTCCCGCCACCTCGCCGACCGCGGCAATCCTGCCGCCGGACACGGCGAGCGCGCCATGCACGGGCTTCGCTCCGGATCCGTCGTAGAGCGAAGCATTGCGAATCAGCAGGTCGTAGCTCATCACCTGCGAGTTTAGAATAGTCGCTGCATTCCGGCAGGCAAAACAATGAAACTCGACTTCTCGGGTCAGGTGGTGGCGATCACCGGCGCATCGCGCGGCCTGGGCGCCGCAGCGGCAAAGGCGTTTCGCGACGCCGGCGCCAAGGTGGCGGAAATGGATATCGAGCCGCAGGCGCCGATCCAGATGCAGCCGATCCAGGTGGATGTCTCGGACGAAGCCTCGGTCGAGGCCGCGTTTGCGAAGCTGATCGGCCAATATGGCCGGGTGGACGTGCTGGTGAACAGCGCCGGCATAGCCGTGCGCCATCCGGCCATCGAGATCGCGCTCGAGGACTGGCAGCGGGTGCAGGACGTGAACCTGACAGGCACGTTCCTCTGCTCGCGCGTGGCGGCGCGGCAGATGAAGCAGCAGGGCGGCGGCGCGATCGTCAACCTCGCCTCGATCATGGGCCTCTCGGGCGGAATCTTTCCCAACGCGTCCTATCAGGCGTCCAAGGGCGGGGTGGTGAACCTCACGCGTGCGCTCGCGCTCGAATGGGCCGAACACAAGATCCGCGTCAACGCGGTGGCGCCGACCTTCGTGCGCACCGGCCTCACCGTGCCGGTCTTCTCCAACCCGGACGTGCTCCGCGCGGTGATGCGCCATACGCCGCTTGGCGCGCTGCCCGAGCCCGAGGACATCGCCAACGCCATCGTGTTTCTCGCCAGTCCGGCGGCGAAGTTCATCACCGGGGTGACGCTGCCAGTGGACAGCGGCTACCTGGCGCGTTGAGTCGGCGCGGCCACTTACAGGAACAGGGGAACCAAGATTCCCCCGTTTGCCCCCTCCTAACGCGCCGGCAGCGGCAGAAGCTTGCCTTCCGAGGCGGCTGGCGGGCTGATCTCGAGGAAGCGCGCGAGCGTCGGCGCGATGTCCACCACCTCGACGCGCCCGTCCACGCGGCCGGCGCCGAACCAGCGCGGCCCCCAGAACAGGATGGGCACATGGCTGTCGTACGCGTGCGGCGAGCCATGCGTGGAGGCGTAGGTGCGGCGCGTTTCGGCGAGCCAATACGGCTTGATGACCAACTGCACGTCGGAGGATCGGTCGGGGTGCCAGGTCTTGCGCACTTGCGCGAGGAACGGGGTGTTCGCGGGCTGTTTCGTGCCGAGGATGTCTTCGCGCGTGAATGCCGCTGCCACGCCCGCTTCCGTGAGCAGCAGCCTGCGTGTTTCGGCTTCCAGTGCGCGGCGGTCCACGCCGCTCTTCGCGATCAGCGCGTCGTCGAGCATCACGCCTGAAGCCGACCAGAAGCGGGCCCAGCGCCCGGCGCCGAACTTCGCCGCAAGGCCTACGTTCAACCGCGCCAGCACCTGCGGAATGTTCAGCCGGTTGGCGTCGCGGCCGAGCGTCTTGCTGTATTCGGGGGCCGGCATGAAGCCGTGGTCGGCGGTGAGCACCGCGATGTAGTTGTCGCGGCCGACGAGCCGGTCGAGATCGGCAAAAAACACTGCCAGCATCTGATCAAGACGCAGCAGGTGATCGTGCGAAAGGCGTGACTCCGCACCCCAGGCGTGGTTGATGTAGTCGTGGCTCGAGAGACTCACCGAGAGGATATCGGTCACATTGTCCTGGCCGAGCCCTTCGCCCCCGATCGCTGCACGCGCGAAATCGAGCGTCAGTTGGTCGGCGTACGGACTTGGCAGCAGCGATGCATAGAACGCCGGGCCCGGCTTGTCGCTGCCTTCGCCGAGCACCTTGGGCAGCTTCCCACCGGGGTTGTACCAGGGCCGCTCGTCGGGAATCGAGCGTGCATAGGCGGCCTCCGCCAGCAGCAGCGTCCAAGTCGTCTTGAAATAGCGGTCGGCGGGCTTCGCCGCGTTGAACGCCTTCACCCAGGCCGGATGCTCCTTCATGTAAAAGGTGCTCGAGGCGAATTTGCCGGACTCCGCCATGTACATGTAGGCCGTGCCGGTCTTGCCCGCCGGCAGGATCGCGCCACGGTCCTTGCCGGAAATGCCGATGACCCTGGCAGCCGGATGCATTCGCCGCAGCACATCGCCCAGGGTTTCGACCAGCAGGTTGCGCGGGCTGGTGCCCGAGAGCGGCGCAGTCTTGTTCTCGAGGTAGGTGTGTGCCGCATCGCCCGTGCAATAGACTGTCTCGCCGCTCGCGCGGTCGCGCCAGTCGTTGCCGATGATGCCGGTGCGATTCGGATACGCCCCGGTCAGCATGGCGGCGTGCCCGGTCGCGGTCACCGTGAACGCATGACCATAGTGGGCATCGGCAAACCAGGCGCCGTGATCGAGGAATCGCCGCAAGCCGTCGGGCGCGAGTTGGTCGCGGTAATCGACCACCTGCCACTGCGGCAGGCCGTCCACGACAAGGAACACCACTAGCTTCGGCCTGGGCGGCGGAGCGATCTCGGTGGTGACGCAGCCGGCGGCCAGAACCGCGGCCAGCAGGACGAGAAAAAATGCCGGCGCGACGCGGCGCAGAGAGGTCCATTTCATGCCGAAAGTCCATGTCGTCATTGTGAGGCAGGCAACAGGCGGATCAGCGATCAAAGTGAACCCGCATCAGAACCGCGTGCTGACGCCGATTACGGCGGCCGTCTTCGCCGTAATCTGCACGCCATTCACGTATTGGTACACCGGCAGCTGCAGGAAGCCGTAGATCTGTACATCGCGCGAGACCGTGTAACTTGCCCCGGGGCTGAGGAAGATCGCCTTGCCCCCGGAGTCCTCGGGCTCCGATTCCGACCCCCGGTCGCGACCGCGAAGCAGCAGGTTGGCCTGCAGCATCAGCGCCGCTGCTTCGGAGATCTCGTAGCGCAAGCCCGTATCGAACGACAGGCGTGCGCCGGGACGGAACTCCGCGCGGGCGTTGAGCGGCTTTTGCAACAGGCTCTGTGCGAACCACGACAGGTTCTTCATCGGCAGCGCGCGGTGGAAGTAGCCGCCGAGCAGCGCGTCGGTGGTGCCGGTGCCAGGCTGCAGCGTGCGCTCGGCGAGATCGCCTTCGGAATTGCGCAGCTTGAACGATCCGGTCGGCAGCTTCGCGCCGAAATTCAATCCATAGGCGTCCAGCGGCTCGTCAGGCGAGCCCGACTTCACGTTCTGACGCCGCAACAGGATGCGCGCATCGCCCAGCCTCCTGAAGTCCCAGCTCTGCGGCGTCGGTCCGTTGGTGTCGTCGTTGAGGATATGCTCGTGACGCCGGTCGACGTACGGCACGGATAGCGTGGCACCCCACTCGGCGCTGAAGGTGTAATCGAGATTCGCCAGCCAGTTGCGGTTGCGCGTGGAGATCTCGTCGTGATCGCGCGCAATCTCTCCGAACGCGATCTTCCTGCTGCCGTTGCGGGTCTGGTCCTGGTCGATCGACTCGTAGCGCAGGTCAAGGCGCGCGCCCGGCTCGGTCCACGCGCCCTGGACGTTCCAGTTGCTGTTGACCACGCAGAACGCGGACCCGCAGGTTGCGTGTGCTGTCCCGATTGCGAGCAGCCCGAGCAAGGCGGCGATTCGGCGTACAGCGCGTGACAAGGAAGGGCGCTCTTCGGAATCCAGTATAAAATCCATCAGAAATTCTACTGCATTGTCTTCGGGAGAACGCCGTGAGCAAGACCGTTTGCGCCGTCCTCGGCGCATTGATGATCGGTGCGTCGGCAACGGCATTCGCGCGTGACTACGAGATCGGTGACCTGCGCATCGACCGTCCATGGACGCGCGCCACCGCAAGCGGCCAGAAAGTGGCCGCCGGATACCTTGACATTCGCAACGAGGGCAAGCAGGCCGATCGCGTCGTCGGCGCGTCGACGCCCGCGGCCGAGAGGATCGAACTGCACGTCGTCATGATGGACGGCGACGTGATGAAGATGCGCCAGGTCCAAGCCTTCGATGTTCCCGCCGGAAGCAAAGTGGAGCTGAAGCCGCGCGGACCGCACCTGATGATCGTGGGCATCAAGCGGCCGTTCAAGAAGGACGAGCGCATTCCGGTCACGCTCAGATTCGAGAAAGCCGGTGAAGTCGCGATCGAGCTGGCAGTCGACGCGATCGACGCCGGGCCGGAGCACAAGCATTGAGCAGCGGCGTCAATAGCCGGCGCCGAAATCGACCAGCGCGAGCGGCGCCTGCCCGCCGCGCACGCGGTTGAGGTTTTCCACGATCATCGGCAGTGCGGTGCGCGACTCGGTGAGGGCTGCGGAGTGCGGAGTGACGGACACGCCGGGGTGGGCCCAATACGGGTGCCCGGCTGGCAGCGGCTCGGTTTCGAACACATCCAGATAGGCTCGCGCGATGTGGCCCGCATCGAGCGCGGCGAGCAGGTCGGCCTCCACCACGTGCGCGCCCCGCGCAACGTTGACCACGGCGGCCCCCGCGGGCAGCAGCGCGAGCGTTGTTGCATTCAGGATGCCGCGCGTTTCATCGGTGAGCGGCAGCAGGCAGACCACGATGTTGCATTTGGGCAGCATCTGCGCGAGCCCCTGCGCGCCCGCATAGCTCTCAACGCCGACCACGCTCTTCAGGCGGCGGCTCCAACCGAGCACCTTGAACTGGAACGAGCGCAGCATCGCACCGACGGTGCTGCCGAGTTCGCCCAGGCCGAGCAAGCCGACGGTCCGGTCGGCCGCCATGTATTGCCGCAGCTTTTCCCATTTCTTTTCGGCCTGCTGCCGGCGATAGAGGTAATGATGGCGATGGAAGTCGATCACGTGCGACAGCACGCTTTCGCCCATCGCAGCCACCATGCCGTGGTCGATGCAGCGCGCGAGCGGCACCTGGCGCGGCAAGGCCGGATCGGTGAGCAGGACGTCGACACCCATCCAGATCGACTGCACCAGCTTCAGGCGCGGCAGCCAAGAGAACAATCCCTCGTGGGGCATTGCGACCAGCGCCACGTCGACATCGCCGCCATTGACTTCCGGCCAGGCGAAGAAGCAGTCGTGCGGAAGCGCCTGCTCGAGCAGCGCGAGCCAGCGCTCGGGACTTTCGACGCGCGAGGAGAAGACGATGTTCATCAGTCTTCCGGAGTGAAGCCCGACGCGCGGATCACCGGCCCCCACTTGTCGTAGTCGGCCTTGTGGATCTTCGCCAGTTCCGCGGGCCCGAGCCCGGTGGGCTCGAGAAACAGGTTGGCGAGTTTTTCCTGCATGTCGGGCGCGCGGATGCCCTCGACCGCCGCCTTCGAGAGCCTGGCCACCAGGTCGCGCGGCGTGCCGGCGGGCGCGTAGAGCGCGTACCATGCGCTGCCCTCGATGTCGTAGCCCAGTTCCCTGAAGGTCGGCACCTCCGGCAGGAACTGCGAACGCTTGCCGCCTGAAGCGGCCAGCGCCCGAACCTTGCCGCTGCGGTGAAGCTGCGCGATGTCGGAAAGTACCACCGAGGCGGCGGAGATCTGGCCGCCGACCAGCGCCTGGAGCGATGGCGCGGTGCCCTTGAACGGCACGTGGTTCATCTCGATGCCTGCGCTGCGCGCGAACATCACCGCGAAGAAGTGCGGCAGGCTGCCAGCGGCGGCCGAAGCGTAATCGCCCATCTTCGGATCCTTCTTCACCAGATCGACGTACTCCTTCAACGTCTTCGCGGGAACATTCGCATTCACTGCCAGGCCGAGGTCGAAATTCGCGAGATGTGCAAGCGGCGCGAAATCCCGGAACACGTCGTAGCGCAGGTTTTTGTAGACGTGCGGAAACGTCACCATGTTGGCGAGCGGCGTGAGCAGAAGCGTGGTTCCGTCGGCGGGCGCGGACTTCACGGTCTCCGGCGCAATGCGCCCAGCGGCGCCCGGCTTGTTCTCCACGATCACCGGCTGGCCGAGGCCCTGTCGCATCTTCTCGGCGACGAGGCGCGCAAGGGTGTCGCTGGTCGCACCGGGCGGATAGCCGAGCACGATCCTGATGGCGCGATCCTGCGCGCTTGCAGGTGCCGCGGCGAGAACCGCCGCGATGATCAGAACGCGAAACATGGATCCGGACACCATCAGCCCGGCTGCGTGCCGAGCAATTTCTGTATCACCGGCCGCGATCCTTCCAGCGCGACCCGCTGCATGTAGAACGCGAGTGCGCGCGCACCACCCAGCTCCTCGCCGCCTCCGGCGCGCCCCGGGCCGCCGTGCACCAGCTGCGGCAGCACCGTTCCCGGGCCGGGCGAGAGTTCGATCTTCGGATGGCCGAGGTAGATTCGGCCATTGCCTGGAGCGATGCCGAAGACCGTTGCCTCGATCCAGTCCGCGTCGTCCGAGTACAGCGAAGACACCAACCCGCCGTTGCCGCGCGCGACGATCGCCGCCGCCTCGGCGGCCTCGCCGGAATACGGCAGCAGCGAGGCTACAGGTGCGAAAACCTCGTGCGCATGCACGACCGACGCGGCCGCGCCCGGGGCGAACTCGACCAGCACCGGCGAGATGAAGTAGCCCTTGCCGGCTTCGACGCCTTCCGCCGCAAATGGCGCCGCGCTCCCGAACGCGAGATTTCCTTCCGCTGCGAGCCGCTGTACGCCTGCGCGCGCATCGGCCAGTTGCGAGGCCGTGGCCAAAGGACCCATGCGCACTTCGCTGAGTGCCGGATTGCCGACGCGCACCTCCCCCAGCATCTCCACCAGGTCGTCGCGCACGTTTGACGCGACCGCTGCAGGAACGACCACGCGGCGGATCGCGCTGCATTTCTGGCCGGCCTTCTGCGTGATGTCGCGCTGCACTTCCTTCAGGAACAGTTCGTACATGTCGCTGCCGGGCTCGACGTCCGGCCCGAGCACCGCCGCGTTGAGGCTGTCGGCCTCGACGTTCACCCGCACGGATTCTGAAATGATGTTCGGCAGCGCGCGGATGCGCGCGGCGGTATCGCCTGAGCCTGTGAAAGCGAGCACGTCCTGGGCGCCAAGCAGGGAGGGAAGCTCTCGCGGGCTGCCAACGCAAAGGGAAAGCACGCCTTCCGGAAGAATTTTCCCGTCAACCAGGATTTCCATGATGCGGTGGGCGAGCATCGCCGAACTGGTGGCCGGCTTGCTGAGCACCGGCATGCCGGCGAGCAGCGCGGCGGCCGCTTTCTCCGCGAACCCCCACGCCGGGAAATTGAAGGCATTGATGTGCACCGCGACGCCCGCGCGCGGCACGCATACGTGCTGGCCGTGGAAGCGCGGCGAGCGCCCGAGCTGCACGCCTTCGCCGTCGACGAGGAATTTCGCGCTGCCGAGCTTCTCACCGATCTCCGCGTAGGCGAATAGCGCAGCGATGGCGCCTTCCACGTCGAACTTTCCATCCGAGCGTGTATTGCCGCCGTTGGCCACCGCGAGGTCGAGCAATTCGTCGCGATGCGCCTGCATCTCCTGCGCCATGCTTTTCAGCAGCGCGCCGCGCTCGGCGAACGACAGTGCGCGCAGCGCGGGCCCGCCGATGCGGCGGGCATGGCCGAGCGCTGCAGCGAGATCGACGCCGTCGCTGCTCGCCTGCGCGAGCGGTTCCTCGGTCGCGGGGTTCAGCAGCACCTGCGGCGTTCCAGTGGCCTCGATCCAGCGGCCGACTGCGTAGCTTCTCAGGTTGAGCATGTCTTTCTCACGCGGATTACCTTCTGGCGATCGAGGCTACAACAATATCAGAACGCCGTTCCCGCGATCAGAGACCGGACACGAGATCCCAGCCTGATTCGGCGACGATCCGGTAGGACTCCCTGAACCGCGCTCCGGAACTCGAGGCCGCGTTCCCGGCAATCGAGCGCGCATACACACCCTGCTGTATTGCCGCGACCCGATAAAGGCTGAAGGCCATGAAAAACGGATAGTCCGCGGACGCATCGCGTCCGCTGCGGCGCGAATAGGCGGAGATATATTCGCTCTCGGCCGGGATCCCGAGCGCTGCGATGTCGGTGCCGACGAAGCCGGCCGCGATCCCGTTACCGGACGGAAGGTGATAGTTGATGCAGCTGTATGCAAGATCCGCGAACGGATGCCCGAGCGTAGACAGTTCCCAGTCCAGGACGGCGACCACGCGCGGCTCGCGTTCGTCAAAAATCAGGTTGCCGAGGCGCAGGTCGCCGTGCACCAGACTGGTCACGTCTCCTTCCGGAACGTGCGCTTCCAGCCAGCGCTGCAGCTTGTCCATCGCGGGCACGTGTTCCGTCCGCGTTGCGGCGTACTGCTTCGACCATCGCGCAATCTGGCGCTCGACGTATTTTCCGGGTTTGCCGAAATCCGCCAGCCCCGCGCCAGCCCAGTCGAATGCATGCAGCGCGGCGAGCACGATGTTCATGCCGTCATAGATTGCGCGGCGTTCGGCGGGCGCCGGCCCGGGGAGCAGCGTATCGGCAAAGATGCGCCCCGGCACGTAGTCCATGATGTAGAACGGCGTGCCGGCGACCGCAACATCATCGCAGTACAGGCGCGTGCGCGGCACCGGGATGCCGCTGCCGGCGAGCGCGGCAAGCACCCGGAATTCCCGGTCAATCGCGTGCGCCGAAGGAAGCAGCGCGCCGGGTGGTTTTTTTCGCAGCACGTAATCACCGCTCTGCGCCGCGAGATGAAACGTCGGATTCGATTGTCCGGCGGTGAACTGCCGTACCGTAACCGGGCCGCGAAATTCCGGCAGCTCGCGTGCAAGAAAGGCCGCGACCGCCACCTCGTCGAACCGGTGGCGGTCGTGGACCGCGGTCGTGCCTGATCGGTCGTCCACGTTACGGGAGAGGCGAATGCGACACGTTATTCGGCGAAGGATGCTTTGCTCCGGGATCTTCGTCAATGCTGCGAAGACGAACTACAATGCGCGACCATGCACCAAGAACGGGTGGAGAGACCTATGAACATGCGCAAACTGCTGCTTGGCTTCCTGCTGTTGCCGGCGCTGGAATTGGCAGGCCCGGTGGCTGCTCAACAGGCTCCGGGCGTGACCGCGACCGAAATCAAGATCGGTCAAACGATGCCGTACAGCGGGCCGGTCACGGCGTTCGGCACCCTCGGCAAGGGCGAAATCGCCTACTTCGACATGATCAACGACCGAGGTGGGGTGAACGGCCGCAGGATCAGGCTGATCAGCCTCGATGACGGGTACGCGCCGCCTAAAACCGTCGAGCAGACGCGCAAGCTGGTCGAGCAGGAGGAAGTGGCGCTCATCTTCAGCACCATCGGCACGGCAACCAACACGGCGATCACCAAGTATCTGAATGACAGGAAGATTCCCCACTTGTTCCTCGGGTCGGGCGCGAACAAATGGGGCGACTACAAGGAACACCCGTGGACCATGCCCGGAGTGCAGGCGACGTTCCGCTCTGAAGCGCGCATCTATACGAAGTACATCCTCGAGAAAAATCCGAACGCCCGGATTGCGATCCTGTATCAAAACGACGATTTCGGCCGCGACTACATGAATGGCGTCAGGGACGTGCTCGGAGACAGGTATGCCGCGGTCGTCAAGGAGGCAACCTACGAATTCACGGACCCGACCATCGACTCGCAGATCGTGACCCTGCAGGGTTCCGGCGCCGATGCGCTGATCGTGGCCGCGACCCCGAAATTCGCAGCGCAGGCGATTCGCAGGGTGCACGATATTGGCTGGAAGCCGATGTTTTTTCTCAGTAACGTAGCGATCTGGGTATCGACCGTGATGGAGCCTGCGGGCGTTGAGAAAGGCATAGGCATCATTTCGTCTGCGTATGTGAAGGACCCGACCGATCCCGGCTGGAACGACGATCCGGCGATGAAGGAGTGGCGTGCGTTCATGCAGAAATACCTGAAGGATAGCGACATTCGCGACCAGAATTATGTCAATTCGTACAACTACGCGATGACGCTGGCGCAGGTGTTGAAACAGTGCGGCAATGATCTGTCGCGCGACAACATCATGAAGCAGGCGGCAAACATCCGCGAGCTTGAATTGCCCATGCTGCTCCCTGGAATCAAGGTGAATACCAGCCCGACCGACTATTTCCCGATCGAACAGATGCAGCTGATGCGCTGGAGCGGGAAGCAGTGGGTGCGATTCGGCGAGTTGCTGAACAGCCCGCGATGAGCCGTCGATGGGAGGGGAAACCATGCCAATCCGCAACTTCACCGAGGAAAATCTCACCCGCGAAGTCATCCGCCGCCTCGAAGGCACGCCCGACCCAAGGCTGAAACGGGTGATGGGGAAGCTCGTCAAGCACCTGCACGCCTTCGTGCGCGACGCCAATCCGACCTGGGAAGAATGGATGGCCGGCATCCAGTTCCTGACCAAGTCCGGGCAGATGTGCGACGCCAAGCGCCAGGAGTTCATCCTGGTGTCGGACACGCTCGGCGTGTCGATGCTGGTGGACCTGCTCAACTACGGTAAGACCCGCGGCGCCACCGAGTCCACCGTGCTCGGACCGTTTTTCGTCGAAGGGGCGCCCGAGTTTGCGCTCGGTGGCAACATCGCGCGCGACCTGAAGGGTGGGGAGCTCTGCGTGGTCACCGGCAGCGTGGCCAGCGGCGGCAAGCGCGTCCCCGGCGCGCTGCTCGAGGTCTGGCAGGCGGGCGCCGACGGGTTTTACGATGTGCAGAAGAACGAAGGCGTGAACCTGCGCGGCCGGTTGCGCGCCGACGCGAAAGGAGAGTTCTGGTTTCTTTGCGCTTTGCCCGCGCATTACCCGGTACCCACCGACGGACCGGTGGGACGGATGCTGAAGGCCACCGGCCGCCATCCGATGCGGCCACCGCACCTGCACTTCATCATCCAGGCACCCGGCTACAAGAAGCTGGTGACCCACCTGTTCGTGAAGGGCGGGAAATATCTCGATTCCGACGCGGTGTTCGGCGTGAAGGATTCGTTGGTGGTGGATTTCAAGCGCGTCACGTCGCAGGACCAGGCGGCGAAATATGGCGTGACCGCGCCGTTCCGCAGGGTGCACTACGATTTTGTGCTGGTGCCCGAGCGCGCGGCGGCGGTCGGGAAGAAACCTGCGAAGAATAGACGGTCCGGATGACGCCGCCATTCCGCGCCGACCAGGTCGGCAGTCTGCTGCGCCCTCCCGAGTTGCGCGAGGCGCGCGCCCGGGCCAAGCGAGGCGAACTCTCCGCTGAGGGCCTGCGCGCGGCGGAGGACCGCGCCATACGCGATGCAGTGACACGCCAGGAAGCCACCGGCCTGCATTCGATCACCGATGGGGAATTCCGCCGCGACTGGTGGCACCTCGACTTCCTCGGCCAGTTCAAAGGTGTGACGATTAAGGCGAACCCGGGCCCGAAGTTCAAGAACACCGAGGAGCAGCCGCCGATCGCGACCGTCACCGGCAAGCTGCGCTGTACCGGGCCGATCATGACGGAGCACTTCGCGTTCCTGAAGTCGGTGACCCGGCAAACCCCCAAGTTCACCATTCCGTCGCCGTCCATGCTGCACCTGCGCGGCGGGCGTAACGCCATTTCCCGCGAGGCCTACCCGGAACTCGATGCGTTCTGGGCGGACGTGGCGCTCGCGTACCGCGCTGCAATCGCGCATCTGGGCAAGGCGGGCTGCAACTACCTGCAGCTCGACGACACCAGCTTTGCCTACCTGTGCGACGAGAAAATCCAGGCGAACTGCCGCAGCAACGGCGACGATCCGGTCAAGCTGCCGCGCACCTATGCGGAGACGATCAATGCGGCGTTGAAGGACCGGCCGGCGGGGATGGTCGTGACCATGCACACCTGCCGCGGCAACTTCAAGAGCACCTGGGTCGCCTCCGGGGGTTACGAGCCGGTGGCCGAAGCGATGTTCTCGGCCGACGTGGACGGATTTTTCATGGAGTTCGACAACGAGCGTGCGGGCACTTTCGAGCCGCTGCGTTTCGTGCCGCGCGGCAAGAAGGTGGTGCTGGGACTGGTGACCACCAAACAGGGCGAGCTGGAGGACAAGGACATGCTCAAGCGCCGCATCGACGCGGCCGCGAAGTTCGTCCCGCTCGAGGACCTGTGCCTGTCGCCGCAATGCGGCTTTTCCAGCACCCACCACGGCAATGCGCTGTCGCAGCAAGAGCAGTGGCGCAAGCTCGAAATGATCGTCAAGCTCGCCGACGAAGTGTGGAAACCGTGAGCTGGCAGAAGGAAGTCGATGAAATCGCGCGGCGCAAGGAACTCGCCGCCGCAATGGGCGGGCCCGACAAGGTCAAACGCCAGCACGACGGCGGCAAGCTCACGGTGCGCGAGCGCATCGCGCGCCTGCTCGACGCGGGCTCGTTCGACGAGGTCGGCGCGATCGCCGGCAAGGCGCAGTACGGCGCGGACGGCGCACTCGCGAGCTTCACGCCCGCCAACCTCGTCATCGGTCGCGGCAGGATCGAAGGCCGGCGCGTGGTCGTGGCGGGCGACGATTTCACCGTGCGCGGAGGGGCGAACGACGGCGCGGTGAGGGACAAGCTGCTCATCTCCGAGATGATGGCGCTCGAGCTCAAGCTGCCGCTGGTGCGGCTGATCGACGGCACCGGCGGGGGCGGCTCGGTGAAGAACATCGAGATCGAGGGCTATACGCAGCTGCCGGGCGGGTGGCATGGCGGCTCGCGCACCTGGAATTACGTCGCGAGGAATCTGGAAACGGTGCCGGTGGTCTCGCTTGCGCTCGGCTCGGTCGCGGGGCTAGGCGCGGCGCGCGTCACCGCCAGCCACTACTCGGTGATGGTGAAGGACACTTCGCAGATGTTCGTCGCCGGTCCGCCGGTGGTTTCGCGCGTGGAGAAGAACTACGAGAAGAACGAGCTCGGCGGCAGCCATATCCACACCCGCAATGGCGCGGTGGACGATGAGGCCGCAAGCGAGGACGACGCGTTCGCAAGAGCGCGGCGTTTCCTTTCCTTCCTGCCGCCGAACGTGCACGAGCTGCCGCCGCGCGCAGCGGTGACCGATGACCCGAACCGGCGCGAAGAATGGCTGATCGAGGCCGTGCCGCGCGAACGGCGTAAGGTCTACAAGATGCGCCGCATCGTCGAAGGCGTCGTCGACAAGGATTCATTTTTCGAGATCGGCAAGGGCTGGGGGCGGCCCGTCATCACCGGCTTTGCGCGGCTGAACGGCTGGCCGGTGGCGCTGCTCGCGAGCGACCCGTACCACTACGGCGGCGCATGGACCGCGGATGCGTCGCAGAAAGTGATGCGCCACATCGATCTTGCCGAAACCTTCCATCTGCCGGTGGTGCATTTCGTGGACATCCCGGGCTTCCTCGTCGGGCTCGAAGCCGAAAAGACCGCGACCATCCGCTACGGCACGCGAGCGATGATCGCGATCGTCCGGTCCACGGTGCCGTGGTGCACGATGATCGTGCGCAAGGTGTTCGGCGTCGCGGGCAGCGCGCACCAGCGCGCCGAGAGCTACTGCCTGCGCTACGCCTGGCCCTCGGGCGACTGGGGTTCGCTGCCGGTGGAGGGCGGTCTGGAGGCGGCGTACAAGGGCGAGATCGAGGCGGCTGCCGATCCGAAGGCGAAGCTCGCCGAGATCGAGGCGCGGCTCGATGCGCTGCGCTCGCCGTTTCGCGCCGTGGAGTCCTTCGTGCCGGAGGACATCATCGATCCGCGCGACACGCGGCCGCTGCTGTGCGCGTTCGCCGACATGGCCGCCGCCGCGCGGCGTGCCGGCCCCGTGCGCCAGGGATTGCGGCCTTGAGAACAAGCAGGCCGCGCTCGATGGAGATGTAGAATTACGGCGTTATGAGCGATATCGTAATCAGCGAAACCCGGGGGCGCGTGCGGATCCTGACCCTGAACCGGCCCGAAAAGTCGAACGCGCTCGACACCGCGCTGACCGAAGCGCTGGTCGCGTGGCTCGAGGAAGCCGAGCGCGACGATTCCGTCTCCGTCGTCATCCTGACCGGTGCGGGGCGTGGGTTCTGCGCCGGCGCCGACATCGGCGAATTCCAGGACCTCACCCCCGACCATGCGGTGCGCGTCGAGCATCGCGCGCAACTGACGATGCGCTCGCACCTGGTGTTTTCAAAGATGAAAAAGCCGGTGATCGCCGCCGTGCGCGGCGCGGCGTTGGGCGGCGGTGCGGGACTCGCGCTCGCCTGCGACCTCGTCGTTGCGAGCGAGAACGCGACGTTCGGTTATCCGGAGATCAAGCACGGCATCCTGCCGGCGATCGTGACTACCAATCTTACGCGCCAGGTGGGCAGGAAGGCGGCGTTCGAGCTAGTTACGACAGGCGCGTCGATGAGCGCGGCGCGAGCCCTCGAGCTCGGTGCAATCAACAAGATCGTGCAGGACGATAAGCTGATGGAGGAGGCGCTGGCGCTCGCGCAGACGCTCGCGAGCTACCAGCCCGAGGCGCTGTTCGCGATCAAACAGCTGTTCCACAAGGTGGTCGACCTGCCACTGGCCGAAGGGCTGGAGGAAGGCCGCAGGGCGAACGTTGCGATGCGTACGCTGTACGGCGGCAAGCGAGGCTGAGGTCTATTTCTCAGCGATGGTCTTGAGATTGGCAAGACCAGTCTCGAAGTCCTTACCGATCATGTTGTCCATACTGACAAAAATACTCATCAGCTTCGAAATGTAGAGATTGGGCCCGTACATGGCCCACGTAACGTTCGTGGAGTCGCCTTTGGCTTCCAGCGCGAACTCGGCGATGTTGTGGGCTTCAAACGGCTTGGCGAAATCCAGCTTGATGGCGATCTTGGAAGGTGGCGATGACTCCGTGATCTCCATGCGTCCCGCGCCGACTTTGCCGTTACCTTCCCACGCATACACGGCGCCCTTGCCGTTTGCCGCGCCGCTGTGGGTCCGCTTCATCGCGGGGTCCAGTTTCTCGTAGGGCGACCACGAGCCCCAACCCTGCAGGTCGTTGATGAGCGAAAAGATCTTCTCTTGCGGCGCTTTGATGCTCGTCGTGCGCTGAACACGGAACGTGTCAGGCTTGGTCGCAGCATAGACGAGGAGGGCGGCGAGCAGAACGACAACTGCGATAGAAATCTTCATGAGCATTGTCATCTCCGGTCAACCCATCTTCGCCAGGTGCTGTTCGAGACGATTCAGGCTTTCCGTCCAGCCCTCGGTCATGCCGATCTTGAGCATCGCATCACGAATCGCGGTCGAGTCGAAGCGCGTGCGTATCGTGAGCCTGGTCTTGCCGTCGAGGTCATCGAACGTCACTGTCTGCAGCATGATGCCGGCAGGATTGCGGTCGTCCTTCCGACGCTTCGGATTCACGAGGTCGTGCCAAGCTGCCGGGTGTTCGGAGCAGTCGAGGGTCATGACCAGCCGCTCGGGCACAACGATCTCGCGATACACGCCCTTGATCGGATACTCGGTGCCATCGGGACCGCGCATGACGACGCGATGGGCGCCGCCCGGCCGCAGGTCCATCTCGCAGACAGGATTGGTGAATTCCTTCGGACCCCACCATTGCGCCATGTGCTTGGGATCGGTCCAGGCCTTGAACACCAGCGCCCGCGGCGCGGCTAGCAGCCGTGAGATCAGGAATTCGTCGGCCGCGGCTACGGCCATGGTCGGCGCGGTCACCGGGCCTTCCCTGGCTGCAAGGTCGCCAGGTAGGCGGTGAGCTGTTCCATGGTGCCGCCCCAGCCCTGTTCCATCCCCGCGCGGCCGGCATCGAACGTCTTGCGCTCCACCTCGGTGGCGTTGTGCGGAGCCCAGCGCAACGTGGACGTCGTGCGGGTTCCCTGTTCGCTGAACGTCATCGTCGATAGCGTATGCAGCGGCCAATCGGGCGCATAGGGGTGCCGGGTAAGGCCACCCTGTTCATCCGAGAAGGACTGGATGAGAACGATGCGCTCGGGCGCCACGATCGCGCGAAACTCCCATTTCCCCCACATGGCCGGACCGCTGGGTGGTTGCAGGCCGTAGTGATAGATGCCGCCGGGGCGGAAATCCATTCTTGCGGCAATCACCGTGAAGCCCTTCGGACTGAACCAATGCTTCAGGTGCTCCGGCTCGGTCCAGACCTTCCACACGACATCCCGCGGCGCGTCGAAGCTGCGCTTGAGGACGAAGTCTGCGTCCTCGCCGTCTTTGGATGAGACGTTCAGGCTGCCCCCGGGGATCAAAGCTTGATGCAGACGTTGCGCAGCTCGGTGTAGAACTCGAGCGAGTGCACGCCGCCTTCACGGCCGATGCCGGATTGCTTCGAGCCGCCGAACGGCGTGCGCAGGTCGCGCAGGAACCAGCTGTTGACCCAGGTAATGCCGACGTCGATCTTCGCCGCCACCCGGTGGGCGCGCGACAGATTGGTGGTCCAGATCGTGGTCGCGAGCCCGTAGGGTGTGTCGTTGGCGAGGCCGATCGCCTCGTCCTCGGCGTCGAACGCACGCAGATGCGCGCACGGACCGAATATTTCCTCGCGCACCACGGCCGAGGTTTCCGGCAGCCCGGTCCAGAGCGTCGGCTGGATCCACGCGCCGTTGGCGAGTTCCCCGTCCATTTTCGGCACGCCGCCGCCGGTCACCACCGTTGCGCCTTCCGCCGCCGCTTTCTTGTAGTAGGAGAGCACCTTGCTTTGATGTTCCTTGCTGATCAGCGGACCGATTCCGGTCGCCGCATCCTCGGGGCGCCCGGGCTTCAGCGCCTCGGCCCTGGCTTTCAGCGCAGCGACGAAGCGCTCGAAGATCGGCCGTTCGACGTACACGCGCTCGGTGCCGAGGCAGACCTGGCCGCAGTTGGCGAACACCGCACGGCTGATGCCATCGACCGCCGCGTCGAAGTCGCAATCGGCGAACACCACGCCCGCGTTCTTGCCGCCGAGTTCGAACGACACCGCTTTCACGCCTTCCGCGGCGGCCTTCATGATCGCCATGCCGGTGCGCGTCTCCCCGGTGAACGTCACCGCATCGATCCCCGGATGGCGGGTGAGAAATTCCCCGGCCGAGCCCGGACCGAAGCCATGCACGACGTTGTATACGCCCTTGGGCATGCCCGCGGCATTCATGACTTCGCCGAGCAACGTCGCGGTAGCCGGCGTTTCCTCGGAGGGCTTCACCACGACCGCGTTGCCGCAGGCCAGCGCCGGCCCGACCTTCCACGTCATCAGCAGCAGCGGCAGGTTCCACGGGCAGACCACCGCCACCACGCCCTTCGGCACCCGGATCGCGTAGTTGATCGCGCCCTTGCCGTCGGGCGTGGCCATCTCGAAAAATTCCGTCGGCACGTTCTTCACCACGTCGGCGAAGATCTTGAAGTTCGCGGCTCCGCGCGGGATGTCGAGGTGGCGCGCGAGGCTCGCCGGTTTGCCCGTATCGGTAATCTCCGCGGCGAGGAAATCCTCGAAGCGGCGGTTGATCTCGTTGGCCACTGCGTAGAGCAGGTCGACCCGCTCGGCGATCGGCATCCGGCCCCACGGGCCGTCGAGCGCCGCGCGCGCGGCGCGCACCGCCGCGTCGACCTCGCGCTCGCCCGCCTCGGCGACCCTGCCGATCAGCCGGCCATCGACCGGCGAGCGGTTCTCGAAGTTCCTGCCTGATCTCGCCGGCACGAATTCGCCGTCGATGTAATTCAGGATGTCTTTCGCGCCGAGGGCGGCGATGTTCTCTACGGGATTGTTCATGGCATCAATCTCCACAACCGGTTCAGTCGACGAAGAACGGCGTCTCGCCTTCACCCTGCAGCACGATGTCGAGGCGGTAGGCGACGGCGTCTTTCGGCGCGCGCTCCAGCTTCTCTGGTCTCAGGATCAGCCGCTCGCGCAACGCGGCGCCGGAGATCGCGTTGAGCACCGGGTCCTGCGCGTTCGCCGGCTCATCGGGGAAGAAAAGCGTCGTCACCACGCGCCGCATCAGGCCCGAACTCATGATCGAGATGTCGATGTGCGGTGCGCGCGGCTTGCCGGTAAGCGGATCGACGTAGCTGCCGGGCTTCACGGTGATGAAGTCATACCACCCGGCATCATCCGACGAACGCCGACCCCAACCTGCGAAGTTCGGATCCGCGCGGGCGTGCCGCGGATCGTTGGGATGGGCGAAGCAGCCGTTCGCGTCGGGTTGCCAGATCTCGATCACGCAGTTCCAGCGCGGCAAGCGCTCGGCCTCGTAGATGTTGCCGCCGATGTAGATTTTCTGTCCCTGCGCGAGTTTCGACTTGTCGTCCAGAAACGTCAGGTCGTGATCGGCTTCGCCGAAAAAATGCTCCGGGAAGAACGGGCCGATCGTCTGGCTCGGCGTAGGAACGCGCCTGTGCGCCATCCTCAGAACCCCATCGGCGTGGCGCGATGGCCGCGCACCACGATGTCGTGCTCGAAGCCCACCACGTCGGCGCGCTCGAGCTGCATCATCGGGGTCCATCGCGCGACCAGCCGCTCGCGGCCCTTTTCGTCGGGCACCGCGTTGAGCAGCAGGTCGATGCCGTTCAGCGGCTCGCCCGGAAAGTACATCTGCGTCACCAGCCGGCTCATGAAGCCTTCGCCGAGGATCGAGAAGTGGATGTGCGGCGGGCGCCACCAGCGCGTGGGGTGGTTGGGCACCGGGTAGGCGCCGGGCTTGACGCTAAGGAACGCGTAGCGGCCTTCGTGATCGGTCGCGCAGCGCCCGGAGCCGAAGAAGTTCGGGTCCTGCGGCGCGGGATTCCCGCTGTCGGCTTTGTGCACGTAGCGGCCCGCGGCATTGGCCTGCCAGACCTCGAGCACCGAGCCGCGCACCGGCATTGCGTCCTCGTCGAGCAGGCGGCCGGTGATCCAGATCAGTTGACCCATCGCGCGCGGCGCGCCTTGTTTCGTGCGCGACAGGTCGTTCATGCCGACCTTGAGCTTTTTTGCGAGGTTGAGCGGGCCGGTGATCTCGGTGAGCGTGGCGGGGCGCTTGTACAAGGGCCGGCTCGGCGTGCGCAGCTGCGATTCCCTGTAGCCATCGACGCGCATCACCGGCTGGCTGGGTTCGTCGTAGGGTTCATAGCGGTCGGGTGTGCTCATGGCGGGAGTCTCCCGCAGCGCACCTGCTCCGTCAATCAATCCGCAGCGGTAAGATACGCACGCGATGGGCGAGAAGGTCATCACGGGAGAAAAGAACGTCCTCGGCGGCGAGCTGATGGCTTGCAGCTACGCGCCGCTCACGGGTTTTTTCCGCGACGGAGCCTGCGCGACGCGCGGCGCGCAGGGCGTCGCGCACCTGGTGTGCATACGCGCCACCGCGGAGTTCCTCGAGTTCAGCGTCTCCAAGGGCAACGATCTTGTCACGCCGCGCCCGGAGCTGCGCTTCCGCGGCCTGAAGCCGGGCGACCGCTGGTGCCTCCACGTGCTGCGCTGGGTCGAGGCCTGGGAGGCGGGCCACGCGCCGCAGGTGGTGCTCGAGTCCACGCACGAGAACGTGTTGCGTTACGCGCCGCTGTCGGCGCTCGAGCGCCACGCGCTCGATCTGAACTAGCGTGCGTCCCCTCGATTCGCTGGTCATCCTCGACCTGTCGCGCGTGCTGGCCTGCCCGTTCGCGAGCATGCTGCTCGCAGAGCTCGGTGCGACCGTCATCAAGGTCGAGCAGCCGGGCGTGGGCGACGAGACGCGTTCGTTCGAGCCGCAACTCGCCGCCGACAGCGCTTATTACTTCGCCTGCAACCGCAGCAAACTGTCGGTCACGGTCAATTTCCGCTCCGCGGAGGGGCAGGCCATCGTCCGCGAACTCGCGGCGCAGGCCGATGTGCTGGTCGAGAATTTTCCGGTCGGCACGCTCGCGCAGAGCGGGCTCGATTACACGGCGCTGAAGCCGATCAACCCGCGCCTGGTCTACGTTTCCTGCACCGGTTTTGGCCAGACCGGCCCTTACGCGCACAAGAAGGGCTACGACACCGTCTTCCAGGCCATGGGCGGGATCATGAGCCTCACCGGAGAACGCGGCGGCGGGCCGGTGAAACCCGGCTTGCCGGTGGCCGACCTGACCTCCGGCCTGTGGGTCGCGATCGCAATTCTTTCGGCGCTTGCCGGGCGGACGACGACTGGCGAAGGATGCCACGTGGATTTCTCGATGCTCGATGGCCAGGTGAGCCTGCTGACGCTGGCCGCGGCGCGGTACTTCGCGCTCGGCGAGGTGCCGGCGCGGCTCGGGACCGAACATCCGGGACGCGTGCCCTCGGCAAGCTTCAAGTGCCGTGACGGGCGCTTCGCCCACATCACCGCGAGCGACCAGCATTGGATGGCGCTGTGCGTCGCGCTCGGGCTCGAGCAGTGGGGTGCGGACGAGCGCTTCGCAAACAACGCGTTGCGTGTGCAACATCGCGATGAACTGATGCGCGGACTGACGCGCGCGATCGGGCAGCTCACGCGCGCCGAACTGATCGCGAAGCTCGATGCCGCGGAAGTTCCGGTGGGACCGGTAAACGATGTGGCCGAGATCCTCGGCGATCCGCACGTCGCGGCGCGCGGCCTGGTGCGTGAATTCGACTATCCGGGCGTGGGCCGCTTCAAGGGCCTCGGGCTTCCGTACAAGTTCGACGGCTACGACGACCCCGCCTTCGGCCGCCCGCCATCGCTCGGCGAGCACACCGACGCGGTACTGGCCGCGCGCCTCGGCTATTCCGCCGAACGCATCGCCGATCTGCGCTTGCGCAAGGTGATCTGATGAGCACGGTCCTGGTTCTGGCGAGCGACGGGATTGCGCACGTGATCCTCAACCGGCCGGAGAGCCGCAACGCGCTCAACCTGCAAATGTGCGAGGAACTGGGCGCGGCGATGCGCCGCCTCGCGAACGACGAGACCGTGCGCGTGGCGATCTTGCGCGCGCACGGCCCGGTGTTCTGCGCCGGCGCGGACCTCAAGGAACGTCAGGGCATGGATGCCGCGCAGACGCGCGCGCGCCGCATGAAGGCCTTCGAGGCTTACGACGCGATCGAGTCGTTCCCGAAACCGGCGATCGCGGTGGTGCAAGGCGCCTGCGTCGGCTCGGGTTGCGAGATCGCCGCATCCTGCGACTTCATCTACTGCACCGAGAAAGCCAGCTTCCGCACGCCGGAAGCGCTGTGGGGCACCGTGGGTGCGACGCAACGCCTGCCGCGCATCCTCGGTGAGCGCCTCGCCAAGGAAATGCTCTTCACCGGCCGCGTGTTGTCCGCGGACGAAGCACTCGAGATGGGGCTCGTCAACCGCGTACTCGCCGAGGACAAGGTGCTCGAAGCGGCGCTGGAGGCGGCGCGCATCATCGCCAAGGCGCCGGCGGGATCGATCGCGCTTGCTAAGCGCTGCGTCGATCGCGGCACGGAGCTCGAGCGCAAGGGCGCGCTCTCGGTGGAGATCGAGGCAATCGAGGAAAACCTCGCCGCCACCGACTGGAAGAGCAACATCGCCGCATTCGGCAGGAAACCGGAGCAATGAGCGAGCGGCCCGCCTGGCTCGCGGCAGAAGCGCCGCCGCCGCGGCGCACGCTCGCCTCGCTGCTGCACGAGCAGGCCGCCGCCCACGGCGAAGCGGAAGCTCTGGTGGCCGGCGGCACGCGGCTCACCTGGCGCGCGCTGGAGGAGCAGAGCCGCCTCGCGGCGCGGGCACTGATCGCGCTCGGCGTGAAGCGCGGCGGGCATATCGGCATCCTGATGGGCAACACCGCCGAGTGGGTTGTGCTGTTCCTCGCCGCAGCCCGCATTGGCGCGGTGACCGTGCCGGTGAACACGCGCTTCAAGAAGAGTGAGCTCGAATACTGTCTCGGGCAGGCTGAAATCCGGTTTCTGTTTTACGTCGAACGTTTCCTCAACATCGACTTTGCCGCCATGCTGCGGGAAATCCCGGCCCGGCTCGAATCCGGCATTGCCGTGGACACTGTGCAATGGAAGTCATTCCTGCATTCGGGCCACGCGGTACCGGTCGTCCGGCTGCTCGAAGCTGAAGCTTTGTCGAAGCCCGACGACGTGCTGCTGATCCAATACACCTCCGGCACCACGTCGTTTCCGAAGGGCGCGCAGTTGACGCACCACGGCATGCTCGGCAATGCGTACTGCGCGGCGCGGCGCATCGGCGCGCGCGCGGAGGACCGCTACTATTCGCCGCGCCCGTTCTACCATGTGGCCGGCACCACGCTTTCGCTGCTGGTGGCGCTGACTTCCGGCGCATGCCTGCTGACCACGCCGGCCTTCGCACCGGGCGAAGCGCTCGCATTGATGTATGCCGAGCGCGCCACGCTGATGGCGGGCAACGACGCCATTTTCCAGATGCTGCTCGCTCATGCAGACTTCGATCGCGCCCGGCTGCGGTTGCGCGGCGGATGGGCGGCGGCGGGCCCGGAGGTGATGGACCGGATTCGCACGCTGATGGGAATGGAAGGCCTGTGCCTCGCCTACGGATTGTCGGAGGCGTCGCCCAACGTGGCGATGTCTTCGTGGCGGGAGCCGTTCGATGTCAGGAGAAGCGGTGCCGCGTTTCCGCATCCCGGCATGGAGGTTCGCATCGCCGGGAGCGGTGAAATCCTGGTGCGGGGCTGGAGCGTGATGAAGGGTTACTGGAACCTGCCGGAGGAAACGGCAAGAGCGATCGACGCCGAAGGCTGGCTGCATACCGGCGATCTCGGCGCGATCGACGATGCGGGACGGTTGCGCTTCACAGGCCGGCTGAAAGATATCTTCCGCGTCGGCGGCGAAAACGTTTCGCCGCTCGAAGTGGAGGAATTGCTGCACACGCATCCGGCGATTGCGTTCGCGCAGGTGATCGGCGTGCCCGATGCGCGCCTCGGCGAAGTGCCCTGCGCCTACGTGATGCTCAAGTCCGGCGCTCGGCTCGAGCCGCAGGAACTGATCGAGTGGTGCCGGTCGCGCTGCGCCGGTTTCAAGGCGCCGCGCTACGTGAAAATCGTGGCGGAATTCGACTCGCTCGGCATGACCGGCTCGAGCAAGGTGCAGAAGGCGAAGCTCCGCGAGCACGCGTCGCGCGAGTTCGGTCTGGGCTGATCCGGCGCGATCGTGTGGCGTATTCTTCGCCGATGAAATTCCGGTGCGCGGTTCTCGCTCTGGCGTTGTATTCGGGAGCTTCGATGGCGTCTGAAAAAATCGCCGTGACGCTGGGCACTGCAACCCCCGGCGGGGGTTTTCCGTTGTATGGCCAGGCAGTGGCCGAAACGATCAACGCGACCGATCCCACGCTCGACGTCCAGCCGCGCAATACCAAGGGCAGCACCGAGAACGTGCCGCTGCTCGACGCGGGCAAGATCGACCTCGGCCTCGTCACCGGCGAAGTGGTGCAAGAGGCACTCTCGGGAATCGGCCGGCCAAAGGCGGACTTGCGCGTGCTGGCTGCAATGTATTCGTCACCGGGGATGTTCGTGCTGCGGGCCGATTCGCCGGCGCGTTCGATCGAGGACCTGAAGGGCAAGACGGTCGTGTTCGGCGCGAAGGGCTCGGGCTTGGTGGTGCTCGCGCGCTATGTTCTCGACGGCCTCGGTCTCGACGTCGAGCGGGATTTCAACGCGCAGTACCTCGATCGCGCTGGAGATGGGCCGAAAATGGTGCTCGAGGCCCGAGCCGCGGCACTCTGGGGCGGCGGGCTCGGCTGGCCCGGCTTCAAGGCGATGGCGGAGAGTCCGGGCGGCGCGCGCTTCATCGTTCCGGATGCCGATGGCATCCGCCGCATCCTCGCGAAGCACGCCTTTCTACGCGCGCTGACGGTCCCGGCGAATACCTACCCCGGACAAACCGAGCCTATCGAGTCGCTGGGTTCCTGGAGTTTCATCATGGCGCGCCCCGGGCTGGATGAGTCCGTCGCGTACCGGCTCGCGCGCGCACTGCATCGCG
Organism: Gammaproteobacteria bacterium; assembly: GCA_041476585.1. Lineage (GTDB taxonomy): Bacteria > Pseudomonadota > Gammaproteobacteria > Burkholderiales > SG8-39 > JADGRQ01. The sequence continues at coordinate 27,203 of JBGOTT010000009.1, forward strand.
CAGAAGCCGAGCTCGGGCAGCGCCTCGCGGTGGCGCGCGAAACCACTGCAGCAAATACGGTCGCCGCCACCAGGCCCGAACAGCTCCACCCCGGCGTGCTGCGATATTTTCGCGAAGCCGGCCTGATCAAGCCATGAGGGGAGATCGATGAAGAAGATCGTTGCCGCCTGCGTGCTCGGACTTGGCATGTCCGTTGCGATTGCACAGGAATTCCCGACCAAACCGATCCGCGTCGTCGTGCCTCTTACTCCGGGCTCGGGCGCCGACATCGTCGGCCGCATCCTCGGCAAGCACCTCGGCGATGCTTTCGGGCAGCCGGTCGTGTTCGAGAACCGGCCCGGCGCGGGCGGCCAGATCGGCTCGCAGGCCGTGGTGAAGTCGCCCGCCGACGGCTACACGCTTCTCGTGCAATCGGCTTCGCATGCGGCGAACTCGGCAATCTACAAGCAGCTGCCCTACGACCCGATGAAGGATCTCATCGACGTCGCGCTGCTCGGCATGACGCCTTACGTCATGGTGACCTCGGCGAGTGGACCGTATCGCCCGCTCAAGGCGCTGGTCGATGCGGCGAAGGCGAAGCCGGGCGATATTCCGTTCGCCTCCGCGGGCGTGGGCAGTTCTACGCACCTGGCCGCGGAATATTTCGCGCAGACCGCGGGGATCAGGATGGTGCACGTCCCTTACAAAGGCTCGCCCGAAGCGATCCAGGACACGGTCGCGGGGCGCACCTCGTTCTACATGGCGCCGATCAACACGGTGATCGGCATGATGAAGGAGGGCAGGGTCACGGCGCTCGGTGTTTCCACGGAGCGGCGCGCCGCAGCACTTCCCGATGTGCCGACGATCGCCGAGCAGGGTTACCCGGGTTTCGCGATCACGCTGTGGTTCGGCATGTGGGCGCCGGCCGGCACCCCGCCCGCGGTGGTGCGCAAGTTGAACGCCGAGGTGGGCCGCATTCTGCAGGTTGCGGAGGTGCGCGAGCAGCTCGCCAGACTCGGCGTCGATCCGGTGGGCATGACGTCCGAGGAATTCGCGAAGTTCGTGCGCGAGCAGATCGCGGTCTACCAGCGCATTGTCAAGGAAGCCGGGGTGCAGCAGCAATAACGCTAGGCGACGATTCTCGTCCCGGTTTCGCCGCGCAGTGCGCGCGGCAGGTTCGGCGGGTTGGTGATCAGGCCGAGCTTGCCGCCGCCCTCGACGAAATCGATCAGCGCCGCCACCTTCGGCCCCATGCTGCCCTTGTCGAACTGGTCTTCGGCCGAATAGCGTTTCGCCTCGGCAAGGGTCATTTTTTCCAGCCAGCGCTGCGTCGGCTTGTTGAAATCGAGCGCTACCTTCTCGACGCCGGTGGGCAGCACCAGCGCCTCAGCGCCGAGGCTGCGCGCGAGCAGGCTGGAGGCGAAGTCTTTGTCGATCACCGCCTCGACGCCGCACAGGTCGCCGTTCTCGTCCTCGACCACCGGAATCCCGCCGCCGCCACAGGCCACCACCACATATCCGGCGGTGGCCATGTGCCGGATGACATCGGTTTCTACGATCGCCTTGGGTTTCGGCGAGGGCACCACGCGCCGCCAGCCGCGCCCCGCGTCCTCGCGCACCGTCCAGTGATATTTGAGCGCGAGGCTCTTGGCCTTCGCTTCTTCCATATGCGAGCCGATCGGCTTGGTCGGATTGGCGAATGCCGGATCGGCGCGGTCGACCACGGTTTGCGTGACCACCGCCACGGCGTGCTGCGCCATGCCGCGGCGGCGGAATTCGTTGCGCAAGGCCCGTACGAACATATAGCCCACCCCACCCTGGATGTCGGCGCCGGCGTAGTCCATCGGCACCGGCGGCACTTCATGGATCGAGAGCTCCGAGCGCCGCAGGATGAATCCGACCTGCGGGCCATTGCCGTGCGTCACCACCACGTTCCAGCCGTCCACGATCATTCCGGCGATCTCCACCGCGATGCCGGCGACCATCCGGTATTGTTCGGGAATCGATTCATGATGCCGGTCGCGGATCAGCGCGTTGCCGCCGATCGCCACGACCGCGATTCCGCGCGAGGCCATCGCTACGCCTTGACCGAGTCCGCCAGCGACTCGATGGAGCGCGCCAGCGCGCTGACGGCCTGCGTGAAGCACGCGAGGGGCGCGTGGGTGACACCCGCGCCGATCTGTCCTGCGCCAGGCGCCTTGTGCGCAATGCCGGTGTTGATGACCGGCAGGATCCCGGTATCGACCACGCGCCGCGCGTCGATGCCGCAGGGCGTGCCGGCAAAATCGAGCGCCGGCAGCGTGAATGCGCCGTTGCGCTTCAACGTGATATGCGTCATGGCCAGCGTATTGGCGAGCGCGTCCTGTGCATTGCCGCCGACGAACTTGACGATCGCGGGCGCCGCCGCCATCGCGAAGCCGCCCAGGCCCGCGGTCTCGGTGATCGCGCTGTCGCCGAGATCCGGCGCGGCATCGGCTATCGAATAACCGGCAAAGTACAGCCCGTCCACGACCGGCGCGGGCGTGGCAAACCAGCGCTCGCCCAGTCCGCTTACGCGGATGCCGAAATCGACGCCGTTGCGCGCCATTACGGTCACGAGGCTGCTGTCCGGAATGCCGTGCGCGGCGTCCAGCATGGATTTGCACGCGGCCATCGAGATGTTGAGGAAGAAATGGTCGTTGGCGGCCATGAATTCGATCGTCGCGGCGACATCGGAAGCCGGCGCGCCGCTTTTCAATAGCGCGGGCACCAGCCGCTTGATGAGCAATGCCGAAGCGGCGGCATTGCGGTTGTGCACCTCGTCGCCCATGTGCAATGCCTGTGCCATCAGCGGTTTGAGTTCGAGTCCGCCGAGCTTGTCCAGCCCGGCGCGCAGCGTGGGCGCGAGCGTGCTCTGCATCCAGTTCAGCCGCGCGATCACCTCCGGGCTGTTGGCGCCGAAACGCAGCACCTTGCCGAGGCCTTCGTTCAGGTTGCTGTAGGCGAGGTTGCCATCGGTCGCGTTCTTCACCACCCACACCGGCATCGACGGGCTGATGATGCCTGCCATCGGCCCGACTGCCGCGTGGTGATGGCAGGGCTCGAAATCGATTTTTCCGCCCGCCGCGAGCACCTGAGCTTCTTTCTCGCTGTCGGCCCAGCCCTCGAGCAGGATCGCGCCGACGATTGCGCCCTTCATCGGGCCGCACATGCGTGTCCATTCGATCGGCGGCCCGGCGTGCAGGATCATGCGCTTGCCCATTCCGGGCAATGCATCACCGGCGATGCCTATTCCCTCCAACCGGGGTTGCGCCGCGAGCAGGCGTTCGACCGCTTTTGCGTTTGCGGCTTCGACCCGTGGATGGTTCACGATTCGGCTGAGCGCGGCACCCGCGGCGCGGTCTCCATTCGCGGGCGGCGCCCACTCGATCTGCGTCGCCTCGCCGCCGGCTTGCCTGATGGCCTGCGCAAACGAGCCGACGCCTACGTTGAGGACCGAAAGCGGTTGGGAGAACAACGTGCTCATCGGCGTTTTCCCGCGATCGACGCAGCAAGGCGCACGGCTTGCGCGTTGCTCGCGGTAAGGATCATCCCCGCAGCGCGCAGGGCCCTCTCCTGTCCCTCCAGACCCTGCGGGTCGAGTTCCGTCCCGCAGACGAAACCGACGAAGGCGATGCTGCGCTTCTTCCTGCGTGCTGCGGCCTGCGCCGTCCGGAGCACCGGAACCAGCTCGGCCGCCGGGTCTGGATGGGCGCCGTAGCCGAGCACCACATCGAGCAGGATCACCGCGACTTCCGCATCGTTTGCTTCCGCGAGGATGCGTTCATTGCGCAGCCGGAAGTCGATCATCGGATGCGGGCGGCCGCGCGTGAACTCGTCGTCGCCGAGGTCGACCAGCGTGTGGCCTTTCGACTTGCGCACGTTCGCGAGACGATACTTCGGATCGACCGGCGCGTTCGACCAGACCTCGCCGAGCGAGGCCCCGAGCAGCGCGGAGGCCTCGTAGCAGAAGGTCCCGCCGCTGTAGAGGCCGCGCACGTAGCGCTGGCTGCTCTGCATGCGACCTACGCGCGCAGGTGGCAATGGGCGAGGACGCGCGCCGGCCGGCTTGCGCCCGCGCGACAGCGCCACTGCGGCAAGCGCGGCGTGCTCCAGCGTGGTGGCTGGATGCAGATTCTTGCCGCGGATGCTTTCGGGCGCAGCGCCTACGAAGTTCACGACCACCGGCTTGCCGCAGGCTTGCGCGGCGGCAAGCACCGTTTGCGCGACTTCGGGCGATGGGGGCTTGGACACCAGCACGATGGCCTTCGTCGCCTTGTCGCCGGCCAGCGCGCGGATCCCCTGCAGCATGGTGATGCCGCCGACCTGCTTGTGAAGGTCGTGGCTGCCGGTGCCGATCGCATGCGATATGCCCGCGCCGTGCCGATGCACCAGGCACGTCACCTGCTGGGTGCCGGTGCCCGAAGCGCCGACTACGCCGATCGCGCCGCGCCGCACCGCGTTGGCGAAACCGAGCGGCACGCCGTTGATGATGGCGGTGCCGCAATCCGGACCCATCACCAGCAGATCGTTGGCCTCGGCGTAGCGCTTGAGCTCGACCTCGTCATCGAGCGCCACGTTGTCGCTGAACAGCATCGCGTTCAGGCCAAGGCGCAGTGCCTTCATCGCCTCGGCCGCGGCGTAGTCGCCCGGCGTGGAGATCAGTGCGAGGTTCGCGGCGGGCGATGCGGCGAGCGCCATCTGCAGGCTGCGCAGCGGCATCTGCGCCGGGCCGCCGCCCGCGGCAGACGCAGGCGGCCTGTCGAGTTCGGCGACGGCCGAAGCCAGCGCCGCTTCGAGCGCAGCGGGGTTCTTGCCGCGCACCGCGATCAGCAGGTCGTTGGGGCTCGGTGCGATGCGCCCCGTCTCGAGGCCGGCCTCGGCGAGCAGCGCGAGGGTCGCAGGCGTGGCCATGATGGCCGAGGCCTGCTCGATGCCGGGCAGCGCGGCGAGCGCAGCCGACAACTGCATCAGCGATACGGAGTCGCGGTACAGGTTGGGGATCACCTTCGCGGCGGTCGCCATGCGGGGATTGTACTGTACACTGGCTTGTATACCAGATGCCGGGAGGCCAGAGGTGCTGGGACCGAAGGAATCGCTCGACCTGGAGACGCTCGGGCGGCGCTACCGCGCCGGGACCCTGCGCCCGACGCAGCTGGTCGCGGGATTGCTGCTGCGCATTGAGCGGCGCGGCGACGACAAGGTCTGGATCCATCGTGTTGCAGATGAAGAGTTGATGGCGCGCGCTGCCGAGCTCGAACGCAGCGGTCCGCGCAGTGATCCGCTCAGTTATTCCAACGCGCTGCCGTTGTACGGGATTCCATTCGCGATCAAGGACAACATCGACCTGGCGGGTCATCCGACCACCGCCGCTTGTCCGGACTTCCGCTACACCGCGACAGATTCGGCGCCGGTCGTCGCGAGCCTCGTCGCGGCAGGCGCAATTGCGCTCGGCAAGGCCAATCTCGACCAGTTCGCCACGGGCCTCGTCGGCGTGCGCTCGCCGTACGGGGTGCCCGCAAACAGCTTCAATCCGGCGTACGTCCCGGGCGGGTCGAGTTCGGGCTCGGCGATCGCGGTCGCCGCCGGACTCGCGAGCTTTGCTCTCGGCACGGACACCGCCGGTTCGGGCCGCGTGCCGGCGGCCTTCAACAATCTGGTCGGCCACAAGCCGACCTGCGGATTGCTCAGCACGCGCGGCGTGGTGCCCGCCTGCCGTTCGCTGGATTGCATCTCCATCCTCGCGCTGACCGCAGGTGATGCAGCGGTAGTGCTGCGCGCGGCACGCGGCTTCGATCCCGCGGATCCGTTCTCGCGCCGCGAGCCGGCGATCGGGCGGCGGGTGACGCCAACCTCGTTCGCGGGCCTGCGATTCGGCGTGCCGCTTGCGAGCCAGCTTGAATTCTTCGGTAATGCGGACGCTGCGCGCCTGTTCGACAAGGCGGTCGAACGGCTGGAGAAACTCGGCGCTGAACGTGTGGAAGTGGATTTCGCGCCGTTTTTCGCCACCGCGCGCCTGCTCTATGACGGCCCTTGGGTGGCGGAGCGCTATGTTGCGATCCGCGAGTTCATCGAACGGCGCCCGGAATCGCTGCATCCGGTGACCCGCACGATCATCGGCGGCGCGGCGAAATTCACGGCTGCCGATACGTTCAGCGCGTTTTACCGGCTGAAACAGCTGC
>JBGOTT010000010.1:0-32344 GCA_041476585.1 Gammaproteobacteria bacterium
CCGAGCTTGTCGAGTTTCTGCGCGGTGGAGAATCCTTTCATGCCTTTCTCGACGAGGAAGGCGGTAATGCCCTGATCGCTGGTCTTCCCGTAGATCACCAGTACATCGGCGTCGGGGCCGTTCGTGATCCACATCTTGTTGCCGTTCAGCACGTAACGGTCGCCGCGCAGCTCGGCGCGCGTGCGCATGCCGACCACGTCCGATCCCGCGCCGGGTTCCGACATCGCAAGCGCACCCACGTACTCGCCGGAAATCAGTTTCGGCAGGTATTTGCTCTTCTGCGTTTCGCTCGCGTTGCGGCGGACCTGGTTCACGCACAGGTTCGAGTGCGCGCCATAGGAAAGCCCGACGGATGCCGAAGCACGGCTGATCTCCTCCATCGCGATGATGTGCGCCAGGTAACCCATCTGGGTGCCGCCGTACTGTTCTTCCGCGGTGATCCCGAGCAGGCCCAGCGCGCCGAGCTTGCGCCACAGGTCAGCGGGAAACTGGTTCAATCGGTCGATCTCGGCGGCGCGCGGCGCGATCTCGGCAGCGGCAAAATCGCGCGCCGTCTGGCGCAGCATGTCGATGGTCTCACCGTGCGGGAAGCGCAGGAAGGGCAGTTCCATGGCAGTCCTCTGCAGGCAACTCTAAGTTACGTTTACGTAAACGTCAATCAAAGCCCGCATCACGACCCGCCACGCCTGCGCGGGGCGCGCGCCTGCTTTTTCTCCGCCAGACGCTGGCGGCAGCGTTTCTCGAACACGTTGATCTCCGAGAGCTGCGCCTCGATGTCCTCGCGCTGCTGTTCCAGCGCGTCGCGGTGCTGGGCCAGGATGGCGAGGAAGCGCTCGAGTTGCGGGCGCTCATCGCGCCCCGCGTCGTACATATCGATCAGCTCGCGGATTTCACCCAGCGTGAGCCCGAGACGCTTGCCGCGCAACGTGAGCTTGAGGCGCGTGCGGTCGCGCGCGGTGTAAATGCGCCGCTGACCGTCGCGCCGCGGCGCAAGCAGCCCCTCGGCTTCATAAAAGCGGATCGCGCGCGGCGTGACGTCGAACTCGCGCGCCAGCTCGCCGATAGAGCATTCGTCACGCCCGCCGTTTGCGCCGCGTTGCGGTTCGTCGTGGAGCATGATGGTGGGCGTTTCGCGCGCGCGGGTTGCCGGGCAAGGGCGCGGCGGGGATAATCCGTCTCGCGCGGTCAATTCTAGCCCATCCTTCCGCGCGCTCCCATGCCGGCTGCAAAAGCACTCGAGTATCCTTTCAGCGACCCGCCCGCGGCCGGGACTGCGCGCGAGGTCGCCCCGGGCATGTACTGGCTGCGCATGCCGCTGCCGTTCGCGCTCGATCACATCAATCTGTGGCTGCTCGAAGACGGCGAGGAGTGGGTGATCGTCGATTGCGGCATCGCGAGCGATGCGACCCGCGCCGCATGGGAGCAGCTGTTCGCGGGCATGCTGCACGGCAAGCGCGTCAACCGCGTGGTGGTGACGCACCACCATCCCGACCACCTTGGCCTCGCCGGATGGCTGGTTGCGCGCACCGGCGCCGACTTGTGGATTACCGAGGGCGAATATCGCACCGGGCGCGATGCGCGCGAAGCCAGGCAACACGCGATCGACGACCTGCTGGCACTGTTCGCGCACAACGGGCTGGAGTCGGAGCATTTTGCGGCGCTTTCGAAGCGCAACTCCTATCGCAGCCACGTCGATGAGATCCCGGCTTCGTTCCGGCGCATGCGCGAAGGCGAATCGCTGCAGATCGGTGGCCGCGGCTGGCGCGTGATCATCGGCCGCGGCCATGCGCCGGAGCACGCCGCGCTCGCGTGCGAGGAATCGGGCGTGCTGATCTCGGGCGACATGCTGCTGCCGCGCATCTCGACCAACGTAGGCGTCTGGCCGAACGATCCCGAGGGCAATCCGCTCGCCGATTTCCTGAATTCTCTGCAGAAGTTCCGCCCGCTCGGGACCGACACGCTGGTGCTGCCTTCCCACGGCCTGCCATTCCGCGGCGCGCACGCAAGGGTCGCCGATCTCGAGGCGCATCACGCACTCAAATTCGCCGCGCTGGAAGCAGCCTGCGCCACCGGCGGCCCGCGCACTGCGAGCGAAGTGCTCGAGGTGCTGTTCCAGCGCAGGCTCGACGCGCAGCAGTTGTTTTTCGCCATGGGCGAGGCCATCGCCCACCTGCATTACCTGCACCGAGCCGGGCGCCTCGCGCGCGACGTTGGCGCCGACCGCGTCATCCGCTATGCTGCGGCGAAGCCGGCGCCCGTGCCGGCCTGAACCGGAATACCCCCATGGATGCCAAGTTCCAGAACCCCGACCCGGCGGATATCGCGCGCGTCTGCCAGGAGGTTGCGCAGCGGGCGGCTCACCTGCTCGGCGAGTTTGCGCAGAAACATCCCCAGCTTTCCGCGGGCGGCGACGAACTCGGCATCGGCAAGGCCTACATGGACCTGTATTCGCGCATGCTGGCCGATCCCTACGCGCTTGCCTCGCTATCGATGAATCTGGCGCTCGATTACGCGCGCCTCTGGCAGTCGAGCTGGCTGCGGTTGGCTGGCCAGCCGGTCGAGCCGGTGGCCGTGCCGGCTTCGAGCGACTCGCGTTTCAAGAACCAGGACTGGAGCGAGAACTTCCTGTTCGATTTCATCAAACAGAGCTACCTGATTGCCTCGCGCCACATTCAGCACGCGGTGGCGAGCGTCGAGGGGCTGCCGGAGGAGTCGCAGAGGAAAGTGGCGTTCTTCACGCGCCAGTACGTGGATGCGCTCGCGCCTTCGAACTTCGCGCTCAGCAACCCGCAGGTGCTGCGCGAGACCTTCGCCTCCGGCGGCCAGAACCTGTTGAACGGCCTCAACAACCTGCTTTCCGACATCGAGAAGGGCGACGGCGCGCTGCGCATCAGCATGACCGACGAGCGCGCGTTCGAAATGGGCAAGAACGTCGCCACCACGCCCGGCAAGGTCGTCTACCAGACCGACCTGATGCAGCTGATCCAGTATGCGCCGACGACGCCCGAGGTCTGGCGCCGGCCGCTTTTGATCATCCCGCCGTGGATCAACAAGTACTACATCCTCGACCTGCGCGAGAAGAACTCCTTCATCAAGTGGGCGTTGGATCGAGGGCACACGGTGTTCGTCGTCTCGTGGGTGAATCCGGACGCGACGCTCGCGCGGAAGGGGTTCGAGGATTACATGCTGGAAGGCTCGCTCGCGGCGATGGACGCGGTGGCGAAGGCGACCGGCGAGCGCAAGATCAACGTCATCGGCTACTGCCTGGGCGGAACGCTGCTTGGCTGCACGCTGGCGTATCTGGCGGCAAAGGGCGAGGATCGCGTCGGCTGCGCGACTTTCTTCGTCAGCCTGCTCGATTTTTCCCAGCCCGGCGAGCTCGGCGTCTTCATCGACGAAGGGCAGGTGCAGAGCCTCGAGCGCAAGATGAACGAGCGCGGCTTCCTCGAAGGCTCGGAAATGGCCTCGACCTTCAATCTGCTGCGCGCCAACGACCTGGTGTGGTCGTTCGTCATCAACAACTACCTGCTTGGCAAGGGCCCGTTCCCGTTCGACCTGCTGTACTGGAACTCGGACTCGACGCGCATGCCGGCGAAGATGCACAGCTTCTACCTGCGCAACATGTACATGAAGAACCTGCTCGGCGTGCCCGGCGGGATCTCGCTCGCGGGCGTGCCGATCGACCTGTCCAAGGTGAAGGTCCCGGCCTATTTCATCTCGACCGCCGAAGACCACATCGCGCCGTGGAAGAGCACCTACGAGGGCGCGCGCTACCTGGGCGGCGAGGTGCGTTTCGTGCTCGGCGGCTCCGGGCACATCGCTGGCATCGTCAACCCGCCGTCGGCGAAGAAGTACCAGTACTGGACCAATGACGCCTTTGCGCCGACGCCGGAGGAATGGTTCGCGACGGCGACGCAGATACCGGGCTCGTGGTGGGAAGACTGGCAGCAGTGGATGGAGAAGCAGAACGGCGATGACAAGGTGCCTGCGCGTACGCCGGGGGATGCGGAACTGAAGGTGCTGGAGGATGCGCCCGGCAGCTATGCGTCGCTGCGCCTGGGAAAAACCGCGACCTGAGGTCGCGGCAGGCGCGGGCGGCGCCAGGCTACCGCTTCTTCATCGCCGCCTGCATTTCCAAAAGCTTCGCGTCCATGCTCCTGAGACGTTTCACGATCACCGTCATGACGTGCGTTGCAAATTCCGGCGTCTGTTGAATCAGGTGATGGAACCGCTTCATGTCGATGCGAACGAAGCCGCATTCACTCCGCACAATCGCCGTTGCACTGCGCTTCGCCGGATCGATAAGACCCATCTCGCCCAGCAGCGCGCCTGGACCAGCGGTCTCGACTATCGTGTCACCGACGAGTATTTCCACGCTCCCGTGCATGAGGACATACATGACGCCACCGGGAGGATCTCCGGCGCGGAACAACGCCTCTCCCGCCGGCACCGTAACGAGATCCGTTTCCTTCCCGAAGAGTTCGATAATATTCATCAGGTTGCCTCCCGTATGGACTTGTCCCAAGACGCCAATCTACTCCTCCAGCGGGAAATGAAAAACCCCGCCGCAGCGGGGTCTGTTGCAGCCTGAACTGATTGACCCTTACGCGTGCTTGCGGCGGCTCGCTCCGAGCCCGGCCAGGCCGAGGGCAAGCAGAGCAATCGAAGCGGGTTCCGGCACTTCGATCTGAAGGTTGGCGAATCCGATATCCTCGCTGTTGTTCGGAACACCCAGGATACCGAGCACGCGCAGCGTCGTGCTGGCGCCGAGCGCCGCAAACGAGATTGCGCCGCTCAAGCCTTCGTCGACCGGCCCGGAACTGCCCAGCACCGAATCGAGCCCGACAAAAACGATCTCCGGCACGGGCAGACGGATCGAGCGGCCGATTTCCCCGGCCACCAGCTCGGCAATCAGCGCTTTCGGCCCCTGCCTGCTGCACGAAATTTCACCACACACAGGCCGTGGTCATCCGCTTCGACAATCGCGGGCAGCGATCCGCGCACGCGCAGTGGCGTGACGTAGCGTATGGCGTTGACCGTGCGCAAGTTCATGGCACGGCCGGCAATGTCGACCGGATGGTGCCTCCGTCCGCCCGGTTCACGCAAGCGCCGGGGCACGATTGCAAGAGACCGTGAATATTTCTCAAACGACCGAAAAAAACCTGTCATCTTGGCGTTTTAGTCTTGCTATTTCATTTGAGAACGCGGATATTGCGCCTCCGCGGTGATACTAATGCGATGGCAGGGGTGGCAGCATGAATGTGTTGTCCAGGGAAAAGATCAAGGTACTGGCGGAAAATAACGGATGGTCGCTCGATCATGCGAGGGGCTTTGTCGATGGCGAAACCTCGCGCAGGCGCGGCACGACACCCTCCAAGCTGACTCTGGTCGGATTCGACGAATACTGCCTGGGCTTCAGGGCCGGTTACTTCGAGCGACAGCACCCGGCGTCAGCGCGTTCGACGAAGCTCGAGGCGCCGGGCCGGGTGGCGGGGTTCGCCCGATTTGGCTGAACGTCGCTTGGCGTTGCAAAGTGCGGGTGCGCGCGACGCGATAACCTCAAGCTGAAGAAGGCAGCCTCTCGACGAACCGGCGCAGGTATTCGAGCCCGTCGATCGCGCGGCTGCCATACCAGGAGGTCATCTCGCCGTCGATCAGCAGCACCGGTTTGCCGGCGAACTCTGGGCGCCGTGCGAGTTCCGCCATGTGTTTCTCCCGGAACATGTAGGGCTCAGACGAAAGCAGCACCAGCTCCGCTCGGCGCACGAATGCCTCCTCAAGGGTGAACTCCGGATAACGCGCTTGCGAACGCTCTGGCAGCGTCCGCAGGCCGAACACGGCGAGTGTGCGCGAGATGTAGGTGTCGCGCGAAACCGTCATCCACGGATCTTTCCAGATCAGATACAAGACGTTCCGCTCGGGCCGTTGCGCCGCTGCCACTGCTGCATGTGCCGCCTCGAACCGTACGCACAGGACTTCGGCTTCGAGCGATTTCCCGAAAATGCCGCCAAGCAGCCGGTAGAGGGCAAGATTGTCGACCGGCGCAAGCGGATGCGTCACCACGAGGTGCGGCACGAACCGCGCCAGCGCTTCGGCGAGCGGCTTTTCGTTCTCGTCGATGTTGAGGATGACGTGTGTTGGCTCAAGCGCGCGGATCTTCTCCAAATCGACATCCTTGGTGCCCCCGACTTTCGGGATGCTGCGAACGATGTCGCGCGGATGAACGCAGAAACCGGTTCTCCCGACAAGCCGGTCGGAAAGCCCGAGGTCGCAGACGAGTTCGGTGATCGACGGCACCAGCGAAACGATGCGCACCACGTCCGCGCCCGCCGGCGCGTGCAGCGTGCCAAGGGCATCGCGCAACTCCACTGCTACAACGGCAGGTCGCGCGATTTGCGCGGGGCGCGCGCCGACAGGCGCTCGAACAACCACCCCGGCATCGCGCGCAGCGCGAGCGAAACGAGCGCCATCTGCCAGGGGATGACGGCGACCCGGCGTTTCGCCGCGATCGCGCGCGCGATGCGCCGCGCCGCCTCATCCGCATCGAGCAGGAAAGGCATCCGGTAGCGGTTGGCCTGCGTCATCGGCGTAGCGATGTAGCCCGGACAGACGGTGACGACCGATACCCCGCTGCCCGAGAGCTCGATCCTCAGGCTCTCCAGCCAGGTTATCGCAGCGGCTTTGGAAGCGCTGTAGGCGCCTGCCCCGGGCAGGCCGCGAAACCCCGCCACGCTCGCGATCCCCACGAGCGTACCGCGCCCGGTCGCGCGCATCGCCGGCGCGAAAGCGGCGAGCGTTGCCGCGAGCCCGACCACGTTCACCTGCAGGACGCGCTCGAGCTTTGCCGCGTCGGCCGCGTCTTCTCCGGAGGTGCCCACCGAGATTCCGGCGTTGGCGATCACCAGATCGGGCGCGCCGAAGCGCGCAAGGAAGTCACGCGCAGCGCTCGCCAGCGCCGCGGTGTCGGCTACGTCGAGCGGGTATGCGGCGCAGGTCCCCGGCAACGACCGCGCAAGCGTCTCGAGGAGCCCGGCGCGGCGCGCGGCGAGTCCGAGGACGGCGCCCGAAGAAGCGTAATGTCGGGCCAGCGCTTCGCCCAGGCCGCTTGAGGCGCCGGTCAGAAAGACGCGCAAGGGCGGGTGCACGAGGTGCGCTACTTGTTTCGGCGTTCGGCGCGCGCCCGCGCGACGAGCTGCTCCACCACGACCATCATCTGCCTGACGCTGCCGGCGATGCGCGCCGAGGTGGCGTATTTCCCGTCGACCACCAGGGTCGGCACCCCGCGCACGTGGTAGGTGTCAAGCATCTCGTGTGCCGCGCCGACCTTGGCCTTGATCTCCGCTGAATTCCACATTTCGCGGAACTTCGCGCCGTCACCGCCATTCGACGTGATCCAGTCCGCCATCACTTCTTCCTCGTTGAGGCGCTTGCCGTCGAAATGAAAGTTGTCGTACACCGGCCAGTGCAGTCGTGCGAGCAGTCCCATCGCCTCGAGCGTGTAGAAGGAGCGCGCAAACGGCTCCCAGCCGTCCGCATTTACCGCGGGAACGCGGCGCAGCACCACATCGTTGCCGGATTTCTGCAGCCAACGCGCGATAGGCGGCTGTGCCTCGTAACAGACCGGGCAGCCGTAGTAAAAGAATTCGATCACCTCGATGTGATCGCCAGTGGCAACCGGAACCGGCTGGGCGAGTTCCGTGAAATGCTGCTCGGAGATGACCTGCGCCTGCAGCGCGGGCGCCCCGGCAAGCAGCATCAGAAACGCAGTCAGCAACCGGACCCGCGCGAAGATGGCCTGCATGGTGCGGCAAGTCTACCGTGATCGGCTCGGGTTTGCGCGACGCGCGGGGTTCTCGTACGCTGGGGCCATGAGCCGAACTGCCTGCAGTGCGGCCGCGCTTGCGCTGGCCATGAATCTTCTCGCGGCGGGGGCCGCCGGTGCTCAACAGGCGGCGGACCCCGGTGCGAACGTCATGCCGACTGCGGCCTTGCGCCTGTCGGATTACTCAGCGCCGACCCCGCTCGGTATTCCCGGTGCGCGGGTGATCGATACCCCTGAACTGCGCGAGCGCCTCGCCGGAGAGCTCCCGCCACTGCTATTCGATACGGCCGGTGGCACCGGGCACGACACCATGCCGGGCGCGATCTGGTTGCCCGGCGCCGGGCTTGGCACCGGCTTTGACGATGCAGTCCAGCAGCAGATCGAAAAGACGCTTACGCTCGTCACGGGCGGAGATCGCGCGCGGCCACTCGTATTCTTCTGCGTCAGCCGCAACTGCTGGTTGTCGTACAACGCGACGCTGCGAGCGGTGCGTCTCGATTACCGTGAGGTGTACTGGTACCGCGGCGGGCTAGAGGCCTGGCGTGCCGCAGGCGGCGAAATCGAGCCACCGAAAGCCATTTGGCGCAAGCCGCAATAGCCTCGGCGCTGCAAAGCAGTCTATTTCTGTGAGACCGGCTTGAGGTCCTTGCGCGACATGCCGATCAGGTACTCGGTGATTCCGAGCATCCCCTGCTGCGACCCACCCTGTTCGGCGCTCACCGTGTAGCGTCCCTGAACGGCCAGTAGCGGCACGCCGTCGAGGCGATACGCCACCGAGAGCTGGGCGGCACGCTTGACCTTGCTGCTGACACCGAACGAGCGCGAGGTCTCCGCGAATTTCTTCGGATCGACCCCGTTTTTCGACAACCATTGATTCATCGCTTCGGCATCGTCGATCCGGAGCCTGTCGCGATGCAGGGCATCGAAGAATGGGCGATGCAGCCGCTCGAGTACGCCGAGCGCTTCGAACGTGTAGTAGATGCGGCCATGCGGTTCCCAGTTGGCGGAGAGCACCGCCGGCACGCGCTTGAACTCGACGTCGGCCGGCAGTTTTTTCGTCCACGCGTCCAGCGCCGGTTCGAGGCTGTAGCAGTGCGGGCAACCGTACCAGAAGAACTCGATCACCTCGACCCTGCCTGCGCTCTCGACGGATTGTGCGGGCTTGAGCTCGGTGTAGTTGGCACCGGGCCTGGGCTCCAGCTGTGCGAGCGCGAGCGCCGGCGCAAAGCCGAACAGGGCAACCGCCACTCTCAACCACTTCATCGCTGACTCCTTCAGTTTGTCGAACGGTTCACGCGCAGTTCATGCGCGGGTTACTGCTTCGCCGCGGCATCCTTCAGTCTGACCAGGCTCGCATCCACTCCGTTCAACGCAAGCTGCGAACGCGCCTTGTTGAGCTCGTCGATCCGCCGGAACGGGCCCAGCCGCACCCGGTACCATGTGCCCTTGTCGGGCAGCGCGGTAGGCTCGACGCTCGATTCGAAGCCGAGAACTGCGAGCCTGGCCTTGAGGTTGTCGGCGTCGGCCGGGTTCTGGAAAGAGCCCGCCTGCAGGAAGTAAACGTCCTTCGAGTCGGGTTGTTGACTCCTGGCCGCCGCATCGAGCTCTTTTTCGCTCACCGGCTCCTCGCCGCCGGGCAGGATCTTGTAGAAATCGAATTTCGGCTTCTCGCCGGCGGGGGCCTTGCCCGCGGGCATGCCGGTAATCTGCGGCGGCGCCTTCGCCGCATCGACGTCCTTCGCCGCCTGCGATTTTCCCTTGGTGCTGAACGGGAACGGCGTCTTGTTGAGGTAGAGCGCAATGCCCAGCGCGACCGCCAGGCCCACCACCAACCCGATGAACACGCCGAGCAGGAAATTGCCGCCGGACTTCCCGCGCGGCGCGGCTTGCGACTTGCCTGCTTTCGCCATCTACATTCTCTCCGGCGCGCTCACGCCGAGCAGCGCGAGTCCGTTCGCCAGCACCTGGCGCACCGCTGCGCACAGCGCCAGCCGCGCAGCAGCGAGGGACGCATCCTCGACCAGAATACGCTCGTCATTATAGTAGCCGTGGAACTCGCCCGCGAGGGCGCGCACGAAAAACGCGATTGAATGCGGCGCAAGCTCGCGCGCCGCGGTGCTCACGGCCTCGGGATAATCGGCCAGCCGCCGCACCAGTGCGAGTTCGCGCTCGAGCGTGAGGGGCGCAAGCGACGCGCCGGCGAGTCCGGCGCGCTCACCGCCCCATTGCGCCAGCACGCTGCATACACGCGCGTGCGCGTACTGCACGTAGTACACCGGGTTCTCCTCGCTCCTGGCGAGGGCCAGATCGACGTCGAACACGAACTCGGAGTCGGCCCGGCGCGAGACCAGGAAGAAGCGCACCGCGTCGCGGCCAACCCAGTCGATGAGCTCGCGCAACGTGACATATTCGCCTGCGCGCTTGGAGATTTTCACCTCCTCGCCACCGCGCACCACCTTGACCAGGCTATGCAGCACGTAATCCGGGTAACCCTGCGGGATGCCGATGCCGAGCGCCTGCAGGCCGGCGCGCACCCGGGTGACGGTGCTGTGGTGGTCCGTTCCCTGCACGTTGATCACTTTGCTGAAGCCGCGCTCCCACTTGGTGACGTGATACGCGACGTCCGGGATAAAGTAGGTGTAGCTGCCGTCGGACTTGCGCACCACGCGGTCCTTGTCGTCGCCGTACTCGGTGGTGCGCAGCCACAGCGCGCCGTCCTGCTCGTAAGTCTTGCCGCGGGCGGTCAGCGCCTTGACGACGGCCTCGACCTTGCCGTCGGTGTACAGGCTCGATTCGAGGCAATAGACATCGAAGCGCACGCCGAACGCCAGCAGGTCGAGGTCCTGCTCCCTGCGCAGGGCGGCGACGCCGAAGCCGCGAACCGCTTCCAGGTCGTCCGCGTCGCCCTTGGCAGCCAGAAACGCATCGGCGATCTCCTGGACGTACTCGCCGCGGTATGCGTCCTCGGGCCAACCGGCTTCGCCGGGCCTGCGTCCCCGGGCGCGCGCCTGGATCGAGAGCGCGAGGTTTCTGATCTGCACGCCGGCATCGTTGTAATAGAACTCGCGCGTGACCGCATGCCCCTGCGTTTCGAGCAGTGCCGCGATCGCATCGCCGAGCGCCGCCTGGCGCCCGTGACCGACGTGCAGCGGGCCGGTGGGATTCGCCGAAACGAACTCGACCTGGATCCGCTCTCCGGCTGACGCGCTGCGTCCGAAGTCCTCACCCTCGGCAAGCACGCGCTTCACGATCGCCAGCTTCGCACCCGCCGAGAGGCGAACATTGAGAAAGCCGGCCCCCGCGATTTCAAGCGAATCGAACAGACCGCTCTGCGCGATCGCGCTCGCGGCTTCCGCGCGCAACTGCTCTGCGATCTCGCGCGGTTTGCGCTTCAGTGTCCTCGCCAGCTGCAGCGCGATGTTGCATGCGAAATCGCCGTGTTCCGGATTGCGCGGCCGCTCGAGGTGAATTTCAACCGCGCCTGCCTCGGGCGTGATGGCCTTTGCGCCTTCGGCAAGGATGCGCGCGAGAATGTCCTTGGGGTCATGCATGGGAAGGGGGCGCAATTATACCGGCGCGCCCTTCCAGAAATCAGTCAGATTCAGTCGGATCGACGTCCAAGTGCCAGTGCACGTTGTTTGGCGCGCGCGCATACAGATCGGACGACCAGCGCTTCAGGAACTCCTGCAACGCCGGGCGCGAGCGCGACTGCACCACCAGTTGCGCGCGCTCCAGGTCGGCGCGCCGGGTGAGGGTGTTTGGCGCCGGATCGAACATGCGCACGTCCTTGATGGAAGGCGCGTGCGCGGCGGCCGCGCGAAGGAATGCAAGCGCATTCGCGAGGCGCGCACTCTCGGCGCGCAACGCCGCTTCGTACACGCAGGGCGGAAATCCTGCCGCTTCCCGCTCGGCCAGTTGCATGCGCGCAAATCCCGGGTAGTCGTGGCGCGCGAGCGCGGCGAACAGCGGATGTCCCGGAAAACGGGTCTGGACCAGTACCTCGCCGGGCCGGTCATGGCGTCCGGCGCGCCCGGAGACTTGCAGCAACACCGAAAACAGGCGTTCGGCGGCGCGATAGTCGGTCGAGAGCAGCGAATTATCGACGTTCAGCACGCCGACCAGCGTTAGGCGCGGGAAATCGTGGCCCTTCGCGACCAGTTGCGTGCCGACCAGGATATCGCCGGTGCCACCGCGTACCGCGTCGAGCGTGCGCGCAAGCTGCGCGCGGCGGCGCGCGATGTCGCGGTCGATGCGCACGATACGCCGGCCGGGGAACAACGCTTCCAGCGCCTCTTCGACGCGTTGGGTGCCGCGCCCGAGCGCGCGCAGGTCCGGGTTGCCGCATTGCGGGCAACGGCGTGGAATCGCCTCCTCCAGCCCGCAGTGGTGGCAGCGCAGGCGGCGGTCGGCGGCATGCAGCACGAGGTGAGCGCTGCAGCGCGGGCAGCCGCAGGCGTAACCACAGGCCGGGCACGCGAGCACCGGCGCATAGCCCCGGCGGTTGATGAACAACAGGCTCTGCTCGCCGCGCGCGAGGCGCGTCGAGATCGCGTCGAGCAGCGGTTTTGCGAGTCCGTGCTCGGCACGCTCCTCGCGCAGGTCCACCATTCGCACCTGCGGCTGGCGCGCTCCCGTTATCGCGCGCGACGGCAGTTCGACCAGCTGATAACGCCCGGCGAGGGCATTGGCGTAGCTCTCGAGCGACGGGGTCGCCGAGCCCAGTACGATCGGCGCATTACGCTGGCTCGCGCGAAACACCGCCACGTCGCGCGCCGAATAGCGCAAACCCTCCTGCTGCTTGAATGAGGTGTCGTGCTCCTCGTCGACCACCACCAGAGCGAGGCGCGGCAAAGGTGCGAGCACCGCCAGGCGCGTGCCGAGTATTACGCCTGCCTCGCCCCGGGCCGCGCGCAGCCAGGCGGCGGTGCGCGCCGAGTCTTCAAGTCCGCTATGCATCACCGAGAGCACGCCTTCCGGGAACGCGCGGCGAAAGCGCGCCTCGAGTTGCGGCGTCAGGCTGATCTCGGGTACCAGCACCAGCGCCTGCCCGCCGGAGGCAAGCACGCGAGCGGCCAGACGAAGATAGATCTCGGTTTTGCCGCTGCCGGTGATTCCGTAAAGCAGATGCGTGGCGAACTTCCCGAGCGACGGCAAGATGCGCGCGAGTGCGGCTTCCTGTTCCGCAGTGAGCGCGTGTTCCTCGACGAAGCGCGCATCCGAGCGCGGCGGTGCGGATACGGCCCAGCCGGCGGTGAGCAGGGCGCGCAGCGCAGTGCGCCTCGCGACGCGTTCCGCCGGATCCGCGCCGAGCAAGGCTTGCTCTTCGAGCGCATCGGCGCCTCGCAGCGACGCGAGCAGTTCGCGCTTGCGGCCCGGGCGCAGCGTTGCCGGGTCGGGCGCGTTGGCGCCGGCGCGATAAAAGCGCAGGTCCTCGCGCGGCAGGTCGCGCAACGCGCGCAGGCGCGGCGGCAACGCCTGGACCACGGTTTCTCCGAGCGGGCGCTGATAGTAGCCGGCGCAGAAACGCACCAGTTCCAGCCATTCCCCGGGGAGCGGCTCGGCATCTCGCAGCACACGCTCGATCGGGCGCAGTCGCTCGCGCGGCAGCTCGCTCGATGCCGCGCGCTCGAGCACCACCCCCACCACGCGACGCCTGCCGAACGGAACGATCACGCGATCGCCGACTTGCACGTCGCCTTCGGCCACGTAATCGAACAGCGTCGGCAACGGGACGTCGAGCGCGATCCTGGCGATGTTCATGCGCTCTGCAAAAATGATTTCTCGAAAACGAATTCTCTTCGGTGGCCAACGGGTTAACGCGTCGAGTTCACTCGACGCCTTGCAAGACGGGTCGTAACCCTCGCGCCAGAAACGTAATTCCAGAGACTTGAAAATCCTGTGGACAAATCTGTGGGTAAGGCTGTCATCCGAGCGTAACTTCCCGGCGGATAAGGGATTTTTTCATGACCTGCCGTGGTAGGTAACGGTAATTGTCGTTCACATTCATTGGGTTACGGAGCTCTCCATAGGGGATCGGCGTCAAGGCGATGTTCTACACGCAAATCCGGATTTTTGTGCATAAGTCAAGCCTCGTGGCCCGGAAATACGCCTTCAACCGCCGCGCAATTTCCGGCTGTAAGCGCGCACTTCGTCAACCAGCGCCGCCACGCTCTCGACCGGGGTGTGTTGCGAGATTCCGTGGCCGAGATTGAAGACATGCCCGGGCGCCGCGCCGAACGCATCAAGCACGCGCCTGGCTTCGCTTCGCACGCGCTCGGGAGGCGCGAACAACGCAAGCGGATCCAGATTGCCTTGCAATGCGACACGCTCCCCGACGCGCTTGCGCGCCGCAGCGGGATCGGTGGACCAATCCAGGCCCAACGCATCGCAACCGGAGTCGGCCATCGCTTCGAGCCATTGTCCGCCGCCTTTGGTGAACAGGATCACCGGGACGCGCCTGCCGTCGTTCTCGCGCGTGAGCTGCGCAATAACGCGGCGCGAATAGGCAAGCGAGAACTCGCTGTAGCCGGCGGCGCTCAGATTGCCGCCCCAAGTGTCGAAGATCATCACCACCTGAGCCCCCGCTTCGATCTGCGCGTTCAGGTAGGTCGCGACGGACGCGGTATTGACCTCCAGAATGCGGTGCAGCAGGTCGGGCCGGCTGTAGAGCATGCGCTTCAGGGTCGCAAAATCGTCGCTGCCGCCGCCTTCGACCATGTAGCAGGCAAGCGTGTAGGGACTGCCCGAAAAGCCGATCAGCGGCACGCGGCCTGACAGCGCGCGCCGGATCTCGCGCACCGCATCGAGTACGTAGCGCAGGCTGCCCGCAGGGTCGGGCGGAGTGAGGGCGCGCACTGCCGCCTCGTCGCGCACCGGGCGCTCGAAACGCGGCCCCTCTCCGTCGGCGAAGTACAGTCCGAGGCCCATCGCGTCGGGCACGGTCAGGATGTCTGAAAACAGGATCGCCGCATCCAGCGGGAAACGCTCCAGCGGCTGCAACGTCACTTCAGTCGCGAGCGCTGGCGTCTTCGCGAGCGCGAGAAAGCTGCCCGCGCGCGCGCGGGTGGCGGTGTATTCAGGCAGGTAGCGTCCGGCCTGGCGCATCAGCCAGATCGGCGTGTACGGCACCGGCTCACGCGCCAGCGCGCGAAGCAGGATGTCGTCTTCGAGCGGAGCGCTCACTTCGCCCGTTTCAGCATGCGAGTCGTGATGTGGTTCCACTCCGACGGTGCGACGGGCGTGATCGAAAGGCGATTGCCGCGCTGCAGGACCTGCATCCGCGCAAGCGCGGGTTGCGCGCGCAGCTCGGTCAGTTCGATCAGGCGGGTCTTTCTGCGCGCGCGCACATCCACCAGGAACCAGCGCGGCGCGTCGGATTTGGCCTTCGGATCGTAATAATCGCTGGTCCGGTCGAACTGCGTAGGGTCCGGATAGGGCGTGGAGGCCACCTCCGCCAGGCCGGCGATGCCGGGCTGCTCGCAACTCGAGTGATAGAACAGCACGCCGTCGCCCACGCGCATCGAATCACGCATGAAGTTGCGCGCCTGGTAGTTGCGCACGCCGGTCCACGGCGCAATGCGCTTCGGTGCGGCAAGTGCGTCGTCGATCGAGCACTCGTTCGGCTCGGATTTCATCAGCCAGTAATTCACGCAGTATCGGTTTCCGCAAGGCGCGTGCACGGGAGGAGGCGGGGCTCCCCCCGTGACGAAAATGGTGCCCCCCGCTCTTGCCGGTGGGCTCCAGTCCCGAACCCTTTGGGTTCAGGTCGGTCGCATTCCGGTCACATCAGGTTCATCGGCACGCCGTGAGGCGCGGGACGATCACAACAGTGACGCCGTGGTCTGCAACCTAATGCCGCTATCGGTTCGGAAAATTAGAGCCCGGTCGAACAAAGCAGGGGACGTTGTAATGGCGCCCATGCCGACACTAAAAGAGTTTCTCCTGTTGCGCAAGGGCTGCGTCGAGCGATGCCTCGATCGAGGCGATCTTGCGCCTGGCCTTGCCGATGTCAAAGCCGTTGCCGAGACGGGTGGTGAGAAGTTCGTGCGCGATGTTGAGCGCGGCCATCACGGCGATGCGCTCGGTGCCGCTCACCTTGGCCGTCTTCTTGATTTCGCCCATCTTGGCGTCGAGGTACGCCACCGCCTGCATCAGCGCCTCGCGCTCGTTGTCCTCGCAGGCGACGCGGTAGGTGCGACCGAGGATGCTCACCTCGATGGTCTTGGGGCTGTCCGCCATTCGGGTGGGGCTATTCCGGCAGGCGCGCGAGCAGGTTTTCCAGCTTGTCGCGTGCGCCGTCGATTTTCTCGTTCAGCCGCTTGGCATCGTTATTCGCTGCGGCGAGTTGCTGGCGCAATTCGAGGTTCTCGGCGCGCAGCCGTTCGCATAAATGAACGAACTGCGAAACCTTGGCCTCAAGGGATTCGAACGCCTCATCCATGCAAACACTATAGAGGGAGATTTTCCGCTGCGTCAAGCAATAAGGGGTGCTTCTGAATGTTTTTGATTATCTTTCAGCGGGTAGCGCTCGCGCCTGCCTAGGGCGCCTGTCGCCGCCGGGCGCGCACAGCCTCGAAATCGGCGCAAACCAGTTCCGCGCCGTCGAGCACCCGCGGGGTATGGCGCGCCAGCAAATCGGCGGGAACCTCGAACAGGTTGCCCGCGCGTACCGCGGCCATGGACGGAAACGCGAGCCACGGTGTTCGCCAGCCATTCGTCGAGGCGCCGGCGAGGATCGCTTGCGGGTCGGCTGCGAGGACGGCCTCGCGATCGACGTGCGGGGCGAGCACCGGCAGCCCGGCGAACACATTTTCTCCGCCGCACAGGCGCAGGACCTTGCTGATCAGCTGTGCGCCGTTCACCGTGATGAGCGGCACCCCCGATACCTGAAAAAACACGCGCACCGGCGGGCGTTGGGCATAGCGGCGCGCGAGATCTGCCGCGCGGGCGCGAAACGCCTGCGCTGCCTGCCCGGCGGGGCCGCTGCGGCCGGTGAGCGTTCCGAGCACCTCGAGTGCGCGCGCGATGTCCTCCAGTTCGCGCTGCTCGGACTGGAACACCGGCACCCCGAGCGAGGCGAGGCGCTCGAGTTGGCGCCGGTGGCTGGCGCTCGTCCACGCGACGGCCAGGTCGGGCTTGAGAGCGAGGATGCGCTCCAGGTCGAGCGCGGCATTGTCGCCGACGCGCGGCAACGCGCGGGCCTCGGGCGGGAAGTTCGAGTACTCCAGCGCGCCGACGACTTTCGCCCCCGCGCCGGCGGCAAACAGCAGCTCGGTGAGGTGCGGCGCGAGGCTCACGATGCGCTCGGCGGGCCGCGCCAGCCGCAGCGTGTGTCCTGCATCGTCGCGTACCTCGATCTGCGCTTGCGCGCTCGCGGCTGCAAGCATTGCGGCAAGAAGGATGACGCTGCGCATTCGACCATTTATAATCCGAAGCGAGCCGGGATAAAAGCCCCGGCGAGTCTGCCATGAGGTGTCCGCGGTGCAAGCAAGTATCGCGGATGAAACGGGAATCGGGTGCGCGCGCCGATGAGGCGAGCAAATCCCAAGCTGCCCCCGCAACGGTAGGCGAGTGTGGGCGTTCCATCATGCCACTGCGCATGCGTCGCAACGACGCGGGCGGGAAGGCGGAACGTCAGGACTCGCGAGCCCGGAGACCGGCCTTGAGGCTCGTATCCACCATAACGGCATCGGGAATGATGCCTGCAAGGGAGAATGAGCATGCGCACCGTCAAAGCGGCGATTCTCGCCGCGGTTTTCGTATCCGCTTTTCAATCCGCTGCACGCGCCGAGGATGCGATCGTCGTCACCGCCACGCGCTTTCCGGAGCGCGCTCTCGATGCGCCGATCGGCATGACCGTCATCAGCGCCGAGCGGATCGCCAATTCAACAGCCGCCACGCTGCCTGAGCTGTTGTCACAGGAGGCCGGCATCATCAGCCGCGACAGCTCCGGCAGCCCCGACCGGCAGATCGACCTGCGGGGATTCGGCATTACCGGCGACCAGAACACGCTGGTGCTGCTGAACGGCCAGCGGATGAACGAACTCGAACTGACTTCGATCCGCTGGTCGTCGATTCCGATGGCCAGCATCGAGAGGATCGAAATCCTGCGCGGCTCCGGCGCGGTGCTCTACGGCGGCAATGCCACTGGCGGCACCATCAACATCATTACCAAGGGTCCGGAAGCCGGCAGCCGCAGCGCCTCGGTCGCGGGAACCACCGGCACCTACGGCACGCATGAGTTGCGCGGGGCGCTCAATCTCGCGGGCGAGCATCTCGGTCTTTCGCTGTTCGCCAACAGCCAGGCCACGGACAACTATCGCGCCAACAACCGGCTGGACCAGCAGAACATCAACGGCGAGTTGCGCCTGTTCGGCTCGCGCGGATACCTCGCGCTCAACTTCGGCGTGGAGAACCAGAACCTCCGGCTGCCCGGGGCGAGGACAGCTGCCCAACTGATCACCGATCCGCGCGGCGCGACGACGCCGGGCGATTTCTCCGCCCGGGACGGCGCGCGCGCGAGCCTGTCGGGGCGACTGGATGTCGGCTTCGGCGAGTTCGCCGCCGACCTCGGCTGGCGCGACAGCGTGCGCACGTCGCTGCTGAAGGACTACTCCGGGTTCGGTTTTCCAGACTCCTACGGCGACACGCGTTCGCATGTCTGGACATTTACCCCGCGCTTCAAGCTGCCCTACGAGGCGGGCGGCATGCGCCACAACCTCATCGTCGGGTTGGATTTCGAGGACTGGAACTACGATTCGCGCCGCGCCACCGGCCTCGAGACGCTGGGCACGCCGAACGCGCGTATCCTCGCCACCCAGTACAGCCAAGCATTCTACGTGCAGCACCACACGCAGTTCGGGCGCGACACCAAGCTCACGCTGGGCGCGCGCGAGCAGCGCGTCGAAATGGCTGCGCGCGACGTGGTCAATCCGGCCGCCTACGCGAGCGGGAGCAGCACCATGTCGCCGGGCGCTTGGGAGGCATCGCTGCGGCACGACTTCACGCCGGCCACCACAGTGTACGGCCGGGTTGGGCGCAGCTTTCGCGTCAGCACGCTGGACGAGAGCTATTCCCAATTCGGCGGCCCGTTCTTCGACGCCATCGTGACGCTGCTCAAGCCGCAGGTGTCGAAGGACCACGAAATCGGCGTCGAATACCGCACCGGCGGCCTGCGCGCGCGGGCGAGTGCGTTCACTTCGTACCTCGTAGACGAGATCTACTTTTTCGCGCCGACCTTCTCCAATATCAACCTGCCGCCGACGCGGCGCTCCGGCCTTGAATTCGACGCCTCCTACGCGGTGAACGCGCGGCTTTCACTGTTTGGCAACCTTTCCTTCACCGAGGCGCGTTTCCGCAGCGGCGTGATCGGCGGGGTCGACGTCACCGGCAAAACCATCCCGCTGGTGCCGCGCGACGCGGGCAATGCCGGATTCGCTTGGACCTTTGCCGAGCGCACGCGGCTGAACGGCGTGCTGCGCTACGTCGGCAAGCAGTTCTACGACAACGACCAGACCAACACATTCCCGACGAAGATGCCCGCCTACGCCACGGCCGACCTGAAGCTCACGCATTCGGTCGGCGGTGCGACCATCGGGTTATCGGTGAACAACCTGTTCGACAAGGACTATTACTCCTACGCGATCCGCAATGTCGCGGGCACTTCGTTCAATGCCTATCCGCAATGGCGGCGCAGCGCGCTGCTGACCCTGGAGTACAAGATTTGACCCATGCTGCCTTCGCGCATCGTCTGCCTCACCGAGGAGACCACGTCGAGCTTGGCGCCGGGCTCGAACGGATCCGTGGCCAGTCGAGCCGGTTCGATGTGCGGCCTCGCGTGTATTTCGAGGAATGGGACCAGCCGATGATATCGGGTATCGGCTGGGTCTCCCAACTGGTCGGCATCGCAGGAGGCGTGGATATCTTTCCGGAGCTCGCACGTTCCCCGGGCGCCACCGGCCGCATCGTCGCCGACGCGGAAGAGATCGTGCGTCGCGCGCCCGACATCATCTTCGGTTCCTGGTGCGGCAAGAAATTTCGGCCCGAAGTGGTGCGGGCGCGGGCGGGCTGGAACATCGTCCCGGCAGTGCGCGATGGCCAGCTCTTCGAGATCAAGTCCGTGGACATCCTGCAACCAGGCCCAGCCGCGCTGACCGATGGCGTGAACCATCTGCACGAGCGCATCGCGGCCTGGGTTGAGTCGCACGCGGGGGCACGCAGCTAAACCGACGGCTCGGCACCGTGCTATCTTCGCCGCATGATCGAGGACGCGGTCCCGCTCTCCGGCTTGCGCCGCGCGCTGGTGGTCAAGCTGCGCCACCACGGCGACGTGCTGCTGGCCACGCCGGTGTTCAGCGCGCTGAAGGTGCAGGCCCCGCAGCTCGAGATCGACGCGCTGGTGTATGACGACACCGCGGCGATGCTCGAGGGTCATCCGGCCATCTCGCGGGTGCACACGGTCGGGCGCAAGTGGCGCTCGGCCGGATTCGGCCGGCTCGCCCCCGAATGGCGCCTGTTCGGCGAGCTCAGGTCGCGCGGCTTCGATCTGCTGGTGCATCTGTCGGAGCATCCGCGCGGGGCGTGGCTCGCGCGCACGCTCGGCGCGCGCTATTCGGTCGCGCCGGGTTACGCCGACCGCAATTGCTTCTGGAAACGCAGCTTCACGCATCGTTTCGCGCTGGCGTCGAACGGCCGCCGCCACATGGTCGAGTGGAACCTGGATGCGCTGCGCCGTATCGGCATCCAGCCTGCCGACGATGTGCGCGGGCTGGTCTTCGTTCCGGGCGCCGCGGCGAACGCGCGTGCGTGCGCGCTGCTCGCCGAGCATGGCTTGCGCGCGCGCGAGTTCGTGCACCTGCACCCGGCGTCGCGCTGGAGTTTCAAATGCTGGACTGCGCAGGGCAATGCCGAGTTGGTCGATCGCCTGTTCACGGGTGGCATGAAAGTGCTGATCACCGCAGCGCCCGAGCCCGCCGAGCTCGCGCTGGTGGAGGACATCGTCAGGCGAGTGCGAGCACCGCTCGTCAACCTGGCCGGCAAACTCAGCATCGCCGAACTGGGGGCGCTGATCGCGCAGGCGAAGCTGTTCGTCGGCGTGGATTCGATGCCGATGCATCTCGCCTCGGCCGCCGGCACGCCGTTGGTCGCGTTGTTCGGTCCGAGCGGCGAGTTCGAATGGGGGCCGTGGCGCGTCGCGCATGCCGTCGTCGCAAGCGACGCGCACCCGTGCCGTCCGTGCGGCCGCGACGGCTGCGGCGGCGGCAAGGTGAGCGAATGCCTCACCACGCTTGCCGTCGAACGCGTATTCGAGGCGGCGCAGCGCCTGCTGGAATGAAGCTTGCGTTGGTGCGCCAGCGCTACAACCCCTACGGCGGGGCGGAGCGCTATATCGAATACGCCGTTGCGGCGCTCGAGCGCGAGGGCGCGGAAATCACGCTGATCGCCCGCGAATGGAGCGGCGGAGCGCGGCGGGTGCTGACCGTGAATCCGTTTTTCATCGGCCGCTGGTGGCGCGACGCGGGTTTCGCGCGCGCGGCGCGCGCGGCCTGGGAGCGCGCCGGATTCGCGCTGGTGCAGTCGCATGAGCGCATTCCCGGTGCGAGCATTTACCGTGCGGGCGATGGCGTGCACCGCCAATGGCTCGAGCACCGCGCGCGGCATGCGTCGCCGTTCGAGCGGGCCTCGATCGCGCTCAACCCCTACCACCGCTATGTGTGCGCAGCGGAGAAGTCCATGTTCGAGCACCCAGGTTTGCGCGCGGTGATCTGCAACTCGAACATGGTGCGCGGAGAAATTCTGCGGCATTTCTCGATTGCCGAAAGCAAGCTGCGCGTGATCTACAACGGCGTGGATACCGGGCGCTTCCATCCACGCCAGCGCGCCGGGCCGCGCGACCGCGACATCGTCCTCGCCTTCGTCGGCTCGGGCTTCGCGCGCAAGGGCCTCGACACCGTGCTCGCGGCGATGGCGCGCTCGCGCCTGCCGCTCAGGCTCGTGGTGGTGGGGCGCGACCGCGAGCTGCCGCGCTTCGCCGCGCTCGCGCAGGCGCTGAAGATCGCCGGGCGCGTCAGCTTCGCCGGCGGGGTGGACGACGTGCGGCCGTACTACGCCGCGGCCGACGCGCTGGTATTGCCGACGCTCTACGACCCGTTCCCGAACGTGGTGCTCGAGGCGATGGCGATGGGCATGCCGGCCATCGTCAGCGACCAATGCGGCGCGGCGGAACTGGTGAAGCACGGGGAGAGCGGCTGGATCGTCCCCGCGCAGGATGCGGCGGCATTGGCAGATGCGCTCGACCGGCTCGAGGATCGCGCGCGGCTCGCTCGCATGGGCGAAGCGGCGCGCGCCGCTACCGAGCCATACACGATCGAGGCCATGGCGGCGCAGCTGCTTGCGCTGTACAGGGATCTTCTCCAGTAGGTCGATGTTATATTTGTTCATGGACGACATGGACATGGATTGAGACGATGAGACCTACTTTCTCGCTCGTTCCGGGACTGGCGGTCGAAAATTGGATCCGCCGCTCGCCCGCGACGTCCTGATGCCCGACCTGTCCCCGAGCCCCTATTCCGGTCGCGCGCTCTACCTGCGGCTGCTGTCCTACGTCCGGCCGCACTGGAAGGTGTTCGCGCTGGCAGTGTTGAGCATGGTGCTGGTGGGTGCGACCGAGCCGCTGTTCCCGGCGCTGTTGAAGCCCATGCTCGACGGCAGTTTCGCAGGCAACGCGGCCTGGCACCCGTTGACGATCCCGCTTGCGATCGTCGGCGTGTTCGTCCTGCGCGGCATGCTGACATTCCTGAGTTCGTACACGCTTGCCTGGGTGTCGAACCGCGTCGTGATGGACCTGCGCAACGCGATGTTCGGCCATCTGGTGCGGCTGCCGACGCGATTTTTCGACGACCAGTCCTCCGGTGTGCTGCTCTCGCGCGTCGCCTATGACGTGAACGGCGTGACCGACGCGGCGACCAGCGTGCTCACCGTGCTGGTGAAGGACACGCTGGCGGTGCTGGGGCTGTTCGGGTGGCTGTTCTACCTCAACTGGAAGCTGACGCTGATCGCGCTGGCGGTGATCCCGAGCGTGTCCTTGGTAGTGCGGCTGTTCTCGGGGCGGCTGCGCGAGATGAGCCGCGGCGCGCAGCGCGCGGTCGGCAATGTCGCGCATGTGCTCGAGGAGACCATCGAGTGCCACAAGGTGGTGAAGCTGTTCGGAGGCGAAGGCTACGAAGTCGGGCGCTTCCGCCGCGAAAACAACGCGCTGCGCGGCTACAACATGCGCCAGACCATCGCCGCCGCCTCCTCGATGCCGATGGTGCAGCTGCTGGGCTCGATCGCGCTCGCGGTCATCATCTATATCGCGATCCGCCAGTCGCAGCTCGGCGAAACCACGATCGGCGCGTTCGTCTCGTTCATCACCGCGATGCTGATGTTGCTCTCGCCGCTGAAACGTCTGACCGACGTCAACGTCCCGCTGCAGCGCGGGCTGGCGGCCGCCGAAAGCGTGTTCGCGTTGCTCGACGAGCCTCCCGAGACCGACCGCGGAACGCGCGTGCTCGGGCGCGTCGCGGGCCGCATCGAGTTCGAGCGCGTGAGCTTCTCCTACCCGACGCGCACCAATCCGGCGCTCGACGCGGTGAGCCTGACGATCGCGCCGGGTGAGCGCGTGGCGCTGGTCGGCGCCTCCGGCAGCGGCAAGACCACGCTGGCCAACCTGGTGCCGCGCTTCTACGAGCCGAACGCCGGCCGCATCCTGGTGGACGGCGAGGACGTGGGCGGCGCCACCCTCGCGAGCCTGCGCGCGAACATCGCCTTGGTCTCGCAGGACGTGGTGCTGTTCAACGACAGCATCGCCGCCAATATCGCCTATGGGGCGAGGGCCGGTGCGAGCGAAGCGGAAACCGTTGCTGCGGCCGAAGCAGCGCATGCGATGGAGTTCATTCGCGAGACGCCCGAGGGCTTGAAAACCCTGATCGGCGAAAACGGCCTGCGCCTCTCCGGCGGCCAGCGCCAGCGCCTGGCGATCGCCCGCGCGCTTCTCAAGGATGCGCCGATCCTGATCCTCGACGAGGCCACCTCGGCGCTCGATTCCGAGTCCGAGCGCCTGGTGCAGGCGGCGCTCGAAACGCTGATGAAGAACCGCACCACCATCGTGATCGCGCACCGCCTGTCGACCATCGAGAACGCCGACCGCATCCTCGTGCTCGCCAGGGGGCGCGTGGTGGAGGCCGGGCGGCATACCGAGCTGCTCGCCGCCGATGGCGTCTACGCGCGCCTGTACCGCGTCCAGTTCGCCCTTGACCGCGACGAGGCGCTGGTCGCCGGGTGAATGCGGTGCGGCGGTTGTCCATCGTGCACACCGAGTCCTCGTGCGGCTGGGGTGGTCAGGAGATCCGCATACTTTCGGAGGCGCAAGGCCTGATCGGCCGCGGGCACGCGGTGCGGATTCTCTGTCCGCCCGAGTCGCGCCTGTATTCGGAGTCGAGCACCTGGGGCGTGCCCGCGGAGGCGCTTGCGATAGCGAGGAAACGCGTTCGCGGCCTGAGCGCGCTTTACCGGTGGTTCAAGGCGAACCGCTGCGACGTCGTCAATACCCACAGTTCGACCGACTCATGGCTCGCGGCGCTCGTGCTGCGCGCCCTCGGCCGGCCGTTTCCGATCGTGCGCACCCGGCACATCAGCGCTGCGGTGTCGCCAGGTTTCCTTTCGCACTGGCTGTATGAGCGCGCGGCGCAGCGCGTCGTCACGACCGGAGAGCAGCTTCGAGCGCAGTTGATCGAGGTCAATGGAATCAGTCCGGAGAGGGTCGTATCGGTGCCGACGGGCGCGGATGCCGCGCGGTTTCGGCCCGGCGACCGTCTCGCCGCCCGCCGGCAACTTGGATTGTCCGGGCAGCCGACGCTGGTCGGCATCGTGGCGACGCTGCGCAGCTGGAAGGGGCATCGCTACCTGGTCGACGCGATGAAACTGCTGCCCGATTCGGTCGGACTGGTCATCGTCGGCGACGGGCCGCAGCGCGAGGCGCTCGAGAGGCAGGTCGCGGAACTCGCCCTCGGCGACCGGGTGCGCATGCCGGGCAACCAGGCCGATGTGCTGCCATGGCTGCAGGCGCTCGACGTGTTCGCGTTGCCGTCCTACGCCAACGAGGGCGTGCCGCAGGCGCTCACGCAGGCGATGCTCTGCGGCCTCGCCTGCGTCACGACCCATGCGGGAAGCATCGCGGAGCTGGCGCGCCACGACGCAACCGCCCTGGTCGTGCCTGCACGCGACGCGCAGGCGCTTGCCGGCGCGATCCGGCGGCTTGTGCAAGACCAAGCCCTGCGGCGCAGGCTCGGCGAGGCGGCGCGCAAGCATTGCGCGGAAAATTTTTCCTTCGAGCAGATGCTCGACCGGATGGAGACGATCTACCGCGAGGTGAGTGGCGCTTGAGGAAACTTCCGATGCGCGTGCGTCAGCGCGTCACCGAAAAGCGCCGCGCCTCGGATTGTCCACCCAGTAGGGGCCTATGGCCAGCGCGTCGATGCGATCCTCGCTCACCGCGCGAATGCCTTCTGCGGGAGCGCAGACGATCGGCTCTTCATGCGCGTTGAAGCTGGTGTTCAGCACCAGCGGGATCCCGGAAAGTTCCCGGTAACGATCGATCACCGCGTGATACAGCGGATTCGTTTCCCGGCGCACCAGTTGCGGCCTGGCCGTGCCATCGACGTGGACCACCGCGGGAATGCGATCATGCCATTCGCGCTTGACATCGAACGTGACCGTCATGAACTCGGCGGCATGGCGCGCCCTGCCGACATTCTCGAACAACTCGTCGGCGTATTCCGCCAGCGCGCTCGGCGCAAACGGCATGAATTCGGTGCGTTCGAGGCGGTCGTTGAGCGACTTGTTGATCGACTTGTCGGTGGGCCGGCCGATGATGCTGCGGTTTCCCAGCGCACGCGGACCGAATTCCATCCGCCCCTGGAACCAGCCGACCACCCAACCCGCGTGGATTGCCCGCGCAGTGCGCTCCACCAGCGCCTGCTCGTCGAGCTTCTCGTAGCCGAGACCGGAGTCCCTGAGGGCGGACTCGATTTCGGCATCGCTGAAGCGGGGGCCGAGGTAAACGTCTTCGAGTCGATGCTGGCTGGTGCCGAGAAATCCCGGGTTCGCCTGTTCCAGCGCGAACAAACCGGTGCCGACACAGTTGCCGGTGTCGCTCATGCCCGGAAACACGAACACATCGTCGATTTCGCTGAGCGCGGCAATGCGCTGGTTCAGCTTGACGTTTGCGGCGACACCTCCGTTGAGGGCGATCTTGCGCAGGCCCGATTGCCTCGCGAGTTGTCGCACGAGCGTCAGAAAAGCGTCCTCCAGAGCCTGCTGGGCGGCTGCCGCGACGTTCTCGCGGCTGTGTCCGCGGATGACGGACGCCAGGTAGTCGTGGCGAGCCCGATTGGCAGATTCAGGGCCGATGAAGTCGGACACGAAGGTCTTGCCGTCCGGACTGGCCCGCAGCGCATTGCGAAAAGAATCCAGCAGGACCGACGGATCGCCGAATGCCGCAAGTCCTAGCACCTTTCCCTCGTGCCGCAACGGCCGGAAACCGAGCAACTCGGTGATCGATTGGTAGAACATCCCGGCGGACTGGCCGTAACCGTGTGAAACCGCTGTCACTTCGAGCTTTCCATTGAGGTAGACATTCGAGGTGTGGACCTCGTCGAGGTCGCCGTAACCGTCCGCGGTGATCACCATGCACTCGCCGAAACCGGAGTAATACCCCGCCAGCAGGGCATGAATGGCGTGATGCCGGTGGAACGTCACCTTTGCGTCGGCGCGAAATCCCTCGTTCTTCAGAAACAGGCGGTAGCGAAAGCAGTCCTCGAAGGCGAGGCCATGCTCCATCGCTTCGCGCAGGACATGTTCGGACCAGATGCGTTCGGTCTGCTTGCCTCTCAGGCGTCGGCTCGTGCGCTTGTACTTGCGCACCAATTCGCGCCCCCAAGCCGGCCTGCGAAGATACTCTTCGGGGTAGTAGCCGTGCAGCATGCCGATATAATCGACGTCCCTGCGCGAAGCACCGGCGATGCGCAGGACTTCATCGATCGCCTGTTCGGGAATCAGGCCGCCGATACACTTGATGCGGCATAGCCGTTCCTCGGCGATCGCCGCCACCAATCTGCCGCCGACCAGGACGGCAGCCGACGCATCGTGGCCGGAGTTGGATATCCCCAGGACTACCGACATTAATTTGTTCGACCCACGCGCGTCCCATAACCGAGCAGGAAGCCGGCCGTTCCCCAGTACAGCAGTGCGGCCTGACGCACCCACAGCACATCGGTCATGTTGCGCACCAGCATCCCCACCACCACGGCAAGCAGGGCGATTCCGCACGCGGATGCAACGTCGTCTGTCGCACGCGCGCGCTGCCAGCCGAGCCGCAGCGTCCAGCCGAGCAGCAGCGCGAGCAGCGCCACGCCGGTCAGGCCGACCTGGAGCGCCGCATCGAGCAGCAGATTGTGGGAATGCCACAGCAGGGAATCTCCGGTCTCGTTGCGCAGCTCGCGGCGCTCGATGCCTCGCCCGAAGCCGGTGCCGGTGAACGGCCGTCCCTCGATTCTTTCGACGATGATGGGCCAGAGCGCGAAGCGCGGATCTTCGGTGACGGCGATCCCGCCCAGGGGTGCGCGCTCTGCCTGCACTCTCGCGAGTATCGCAGCGACGCTTGCGAACGCGAGCGTCGCCACGAGACCCGCGATCATCCATGCCCTGCGGCCGGGGATCGCGACCCGGCCTGGGCGCGCGAGCAGCATCGCGCCGATGACGACGAGTTGCGCTGCGAAACCGATCCACACCGTGCGATTCAGCGTTGCGTAGGCGGAGATGCAATACAGCACGATCAGCGCGGCGGCGGCCGCAACGGCCATCCGGCTCCAGTGCCTGCGCGCGGCGACCCAGGCGAACATGAGCGTGCACGGAAACAGCGTCAGCAAGGCGCTCGAATGCGTACCGGGCCCGCCATGGAGCCACCTTGCATTGGCCGGCGGTCCGAACCAGAAATAAGAAATGGACACCGCGCACACCGCCGCCGCGCCCAGCGCGATGAGCGGCAGGAATATCCGGGCCGCGTTGCGCGCCTGGGCACCGACATAGCAGAGCCACAGCGCTAGAAAAGCATAGACGATCTCATTGCGGAATTCCTTGCCGCTCAACTCCGGATCGAGCGACCAGGCGATCGAGAGCGCGGCCCACGCGGCCCACAGCGCGAACGGCAAGGCAAGAGGGGGAAGGAAAGTCGTGTCTGCATTTGCACCCGACCATCGCTTGCGCGCGCGCGCCGTTGCGACGAGCGCACATCCGGCGAGCAGCAGTAGCAGGCGGAGCGCCACCGTGTGCGAGAATAAGACCGTGGTGAGGAACAGCGCGGCACACCACGCCGCGATGGCAATGGAATTCATGTCGGATAGTCGAATGATACCGGGCCGCCCCCGTCCGCGCGTGAAGCCATTGCGCCTGGTGCTCACCGAGGCTTCGCGCGAATGTGGCGACAGGGAACTGCGCACGCTCAACGAAGCGCTGGGGCTCGCCGCGCGCGGTCACGACGCCGAGATCTGGGCTCCTGCGGGCTCCGGCATCGCCGCCGAGGCCGAACGCCGGGGTCTGCGCGTCCGAGCGCTCCAGTTGGACAAGACGGGCCTCGCAGGCGTGCTGGCGGTGCGCCGCGCGTTGCGCGAAACGCATCGCGATGTCGTGAGTACCCACGGCTCCGCCGATGCGTGGCTGGTTACCGTGGCGCGCCTGGGCTTGCGCGCTGCACCTCCCGTAGTGCATACCTTGCGCGCTGAGGCTGCGGCATCGCCCGATTGGCCCGCGCGCTGGCTTCTGCGTCATGCCATGCGGCACGTGATCACCACGGATGAGGCGCTGCGCGAGCGCCTGCTCGCGCGCGAGGGTTTTCGGGCGAACCGCGTGAGCTCGGTCGCCGACGCGGCGGATGGAAGCCGGATGGAGCATGTATTCGTCGATGCGATCGAAGGGCATGCGAACCGGCGCCGCGGCGCGAAAGCAAGATGGGACAGACTCAAGCGCAGCCTCGAGCGCCGCTGGCGCGAGTTCCGTCTGCCCGGCGGTTATGTCCGACTCGGCTCGCGATATGGCGGCTGGTGGCTGGATCGCGGGATCGTCAACGCCGACCCGTTGATGGTCGATTGCGGCCTGGGACAGGACATCAGCTTCGACGCTGCGTTCCTGTCGCGCTTCGCGGGCGCGGTCTTCGGCATCGACCCGAATCCGCAGAGTCTCGCCTGGTGCAGGATGCATTGCCCGCCGGGAATGCATCTGCTCGACCGCGCGTTCTGGACCTCTGCCGGACGGACCCTCACGTTCCATCTCCCCAGGGACATAGTGGAGCTGCCGCGCGGGGCGGACGGAATTTCCGGGAGCTTGATCGACTCCCACGAATACGTCTCAGGCGGCACCTCGCGCACCGTGACCACGACCGATCTGGCCGAATTGCTCGCGCAGGCACGCCGCGCCGAGTGCGACGTGCTCAAGCTCGACATCGAGGGAGCAGAGTACGAGGTCCTTCCAGACCTGGCTGCGCGCGGCCTGCTCGCGAAATGCCGCCAGGTGCTGGTCGAGTTTCACCACCGCGTGACCCACCACACGCGGGAGGAAACCGATCGCGTCGTCGCGGCAGTGCTCGCCGCCGGGTTCCGCCTCGTGCATGTCGAGGGGCGCAATTACAGTTTCCGCCGGAGCGATCTTGCCTGAACCGGCCGCGCCCGCTGCGCCCGCGAAGATCCTCGTCATCAACGTCTGCCGGATCGGCGACACCTTGCTCGCGACACCGGCTCTCAGGGCGCTTGCGCTGGCGTACCCCGCGGCCGAGTTGCGCGTGCTTGCGCACCCGAAACGCGTCGAGGTGCTGGAAAACCTTCCTTTCGTCGCGCGCGTCGGCGCGATCTCGAAGCGCAGCGCCGGCTTGCGCGGCAGGCTGCCTGGTGCGCGCTACGACCTGGCGCTCGTCCATGGATTCGACGCAGCCCTGGTTGCCTATGCGCTGCGCGCGGCGAACCGCGTCGTGGCCTTCCGCCAGAACGACGAATCGCTCGACCGGCGTCTGTATCGGGCCGTGCAGGTGCCGGATTTTCAGTCCGCGCATTCGGTGCACCTCGCACTCAGGCTTGCGGACGCGTTGAACATCGCGCATGCCGGTTATCGCCTCGCATACCGCGTCACCGATGCGGAAGGCGCCTGGGCCGAGGGGCGCCTGCGTGCGCTGGGTCTTGCGTCGCGCGCGCCGCGCGTCGGCTTGCAGGTGGCGAGTTTTCCGACCAAGGGATACCGGGACTGGCCAGTGGAACAGTTCTCGCAACTCGCCCGCCGCATCCGCGCGGCCTGGCCGGATGCGCATTTCCTCATTTTCGGCGGCCCGGAGGAGCGCGCGCGAACCGGGTGGCTTGCCGCAGAGCTGGGCGACGCGGGCACGCTTTTCGCGGGTACGCTCAGCCTGCGCCAGACGGCCGCGCTGATGCAACGCACCCACCTGTACGTCGGCGTGGACACCGGCCCGACGCACCTGATGAGTTGCTTCGACGTTCCGCTGGTCGGGCTTTACCACTGCGCTTCGCCCAGCCGGCTGATCGGTGCGCTCGATCACCCATGCTTTTATCCGGTGGACCATCCCCGTCCGGCCCCGTGTTCGGTCGAGACGCCGATGGCCGAAATCACCGTGGATGCGGTATTCGCCGCGGTCGAGCGCGCGATGCGCGAGCATCCGCCCGTGGCATGAGGATCGGCTTCATACTCACGAATCTCGCCGGCGGCGGAGCGGAGAAAGCCGTGTTGAATCTCGCCGCCGCACTGCTCGCGCGAGGCCACCGTGTGGAGGTGATCCTGCTCGAGCGCATCGCGGCGCACGCGCTGCCTGCCGCAATCGGAGCGCACGCGTTGACCCGCGAGGGCACGTCGGCCGGCAAGGGCTGGCTGGGCAAGCGTCTCGCGGCCCGCAGGCTCTCGCGCTTGCTCGCGCGGCTCGCGCGCGACGATCCGTTCGACCTGGTCGTGTCCACGCTGCCGTTCGCGGATGAAGTTGCAATCCTCGCGGACCTGCCCAGGCACTGGTGCAGGATCGCCAACACCCTCTCGGCCGAGGTCGCGCGGCTCGCGGCACGCGATTCCCCCAAGGCGGCCAGGCGTATGGCGCGCTACCGCCGGTTGTACGGCAGCCGGCCGCTCATCGCCGTTTCTGAAGGCGTCGGCGAAGACTTGCGCGGCGCAATCGGTCTTGCGCACGCCCGCGTCGAGGTCATTCCAAACCCCTTCGACTTCGCGGCACTGCGTGCGCGGGCCGCCGAACCGGCCGATCTGCCGCGCGGGCCCTACGTCATCCACGTGGGCCGGTTCTCCGGGCAGAAACGCCACGACGTGCTGCTCGACGCATTCGCGCAGTTGCGAACGCCGCATCGCCTGGTGCTGCTCGCGGAGCCGGAACCGGCGCTCTCGCGCATGATCGCGGACCGTGGGCTCGGCAACCGGGTCATCGTTGCGGGGTTCAAGGAGAATCCGTATCCATGGATCGCCGCGGCCGACCTGCTCGCCCTCGCGTCCGACCACGAGGGCCTGCCCAATGTCATCATCGAGGCGCTTTCGCTCGGCGTGCCGGTCGTGAGCACCGACTGCCCCTCCGGGCCGAGAGAGATCCTCGGCGAGGCGCTGCGGGAGTACCTCGTTCCGGTAGGCGACGCGACCGCGCTCGCGGCCGCGATGGAGCGCGCGCTGGCGAACCCGCCCGACGTGTCGAAGGTCGAGCTTTCCCGCTACGCGACGCCGCGCGTGATCGAGGCGTATGAACGTCTGGCGCGACAGAGGCCCTGATCCATGTGCGGCATCCTCGGACTGATCGCCACGCCGTGGCAGCAAAGCGCGCAAGCCGCTCTCGCCACGATCACGCCGCGCGGCCCCGACGAGCAGCGGCTTTTCGTCGAGCGCGACGCCTGCCTCGGCAATACGCGGCTCGCGGTCATCGATCCCTCCGGCGGCCACCAGCCGATGCGCTCCAGCGATGGGCGGTACGTGCTGGTGCACAACGGCGAGATCTACAACTTCCGCGAGCTGCGGGGCGAACTGGAAGCGCTCGGATACGCGTTTGCGACGCGCTCGGACACGGAAGTGCTGCTGCATGGCTACGCGGCCTGGGGCGCGAAACTGCCGGAGCGGCTCGACGGCATGTTCGCCTTTGCCGTCTGGGACATGCGCGAACGCGCGCTTTTCGCCGCGCGCGACCGTCTGGGCGTGAAGCCGTTCTTCTACTCCAGCCGAAGCGGATTCGCGTTCGCTTCGACGCTTGCTCCGTTCTTTGCGTTGCGGGAATTTCCGCGCCGGCTGGATTACGAGGCCCTGCGCGATTACCTCGCGTTCCAGGCCTGCATTGCGCCGCACACTTTCCTCGCCGATGTGCTTCAGCTTCCGCCCGCATGCCGGCTTGAGTGGCGCGCCCCGGATGGGGGCGTCGAGATCAGCCGATACTGGGAAATTCCCCGGCCTGCG
>JBGOTT010000011.1:0-31503 GCA_041476585.1 Gammaproteobacteria bacterium
AAATCCTACTCGGTGTACGCCGGGGCGCAGGACGCGATGATTCAATGGTGGTATGGCCACAACGCAGTGGGGTTCTTCCTCACCGCGGGCTTCCTCGGGATGATGTATTACTTCATCCCCAAGCAGGCCGAGCGCCCGGTGTATTCGTACCGCCTGTCGGTGGTGCACTTCTGGGCGCTGATCTTCACGTACATGTGGGCC
Organism: Gammaproteobacteria bacterium; assembly: GCA_041476585.1. GTDB lineage: Bacteria > Pseudomonadota > Gammaproteobacteria > Burkholderiales > SG8-39 > JADGRQ01. The sequence continues at coordinate 202 of JBGOTT010000011.1, forward strand.
GGCCCGCACCACCTGCATTACACCGCGCTGCCCGAATGGGCGCAGTCGATCGGGATGGTTTTCTCGCTGATCCTGCTTGCTCCGTCCTGGGGAGGGATGATCAACGGCATCATGACGCTGTCAGGGGCGTGGCACAAGTTGCGCGACGATGCGATTCTCAAGTTCCTCGTCGTCTCGCTTTCGTTCTACGGCATGTCGACCTTCGAGGGTCCGATGATGTCGATCAAGACGGTGAATGCGCTGTCGCACTACACCGACTGGACCATCGGCCACGTCCACTCCGGCGCGCTCGGCTGGGTGGGACTGGTGACGATGGGCTCGCTCTACTACCTGGTTCCGCGTCTGTACGGCCGCACCCAGATGTACAGCGTGCCGCTGATCAACGTGCATTTTTGGGTCGCCACCGTGGGCATCGTGCTCTATATCGCGGCGATGTGGATCGCCGGAGTGATGCAGGGACTGATGTGGCGCGCAGTCAGCGCCGACGGAACGCTCACTTACACGTTCGTAGAGAGCGTAAAAGCGACGTATCCCTTCTACACGATCCGCCTGCTCGGCGGCGTCGTGTTCCTCGCAGGGATGCTGATCATGGCATGGAACGTATCGAAAACCATTGGTGCCAGCCAGCCCGCCGATGCGCGCATCCCCGCGCCCGCGCACGCGTGAATACGGAGAACGCGCATGAAACTCACACATGACATGATCGAGCGCAATCAGGCGCTGCTCATCGTACTGGTGGTCCTGGTGGTGGCGGTGGGCGGGCTGGTCGAAATCGTGCCGCTCTCATTCCAGAGGTCGGTGACGGAGCCGGTCGCCGGATTGAATCCCTACACGCCCACGCAACTGACCGGGCGCGACGTGTATATCCGCGAGGGATGCTATAACTGCCACTCGCAGATGATCCGTCCGTTCCGCGCGGAGGTCGAGCGCTACGGGCATTACTCGGTCGCAGGCGAGTTCGTCTACGACCATCCGTTTCAGTGGGGTTCCAAGCGCACCGGCCCCGACCTGCATCGCGTCGGCGGGCGTTACTCGGATGACTGGCACCGCATCCACCTGCTCAATCCCCGCGACGTGGTGCCGGAATCGAACATGCCGGCCTATCCCTGGCTCGCGCGCGATGCCGCGAACGCGGCCGACATCGAGGCCAAGATGCGCGCGTTGCGCTCGGTGGGCGTGCCCTACAGCGACGATCAGATCGCAAAGGCCAGGGAAGAGCTCGCCGGCAAGTCCGAGATGGACGCCCTGATCGCGTACTTGCAGGTACTGGGCACGGCGCTCAAGCCGGCGAAGCAGGGGGGCTGACGTGGATATCAACCTGATTCGCACCCTTGTGACGGTGCTGGCCCTGGCAACTTTTGTCGGCATCGTGTGGTGGGCTTACACGCCGTCGCGAAAGTCGCGCTTCGAAGACGATGCCCGGCTGGTGTTCGACGATGCCGATCCATCCATTTCCGCAGCGCGCGGAGAACGCAAATGAGCCAGTTCACCAACAGTTTCTGGGACTTCTACATCGGCGTGGTCACCGTGGTGAGCATCATCGCCTGCGCGGTGTTTCTCAAAATGCAGAGCGTGCGCAAGCTCGCGCCGGGCGAGGCGGTGGAGACGACCGGCCATACGTGGGACGAGACGCTCGGCGAATACCACCATCCGCTGCCGCGCTGGTGGGTCTGGATGTTCTACGTCACGATCTGGTTCTCGCTCGCCTATCTGGTGCTCTATCCCGGACTGGGGAGCTGGGGCGGCACCCTCGGATGGACGCAGGTGAAGCAGCTCGAGGAGGAGAACGTCGAGGCCGCGAAGCTGTTCGGCCCGATTTACGACAAGTACGCCAAGCTCGATCTGAAGGAGGTCGCGGCGAGCGCCGAAGCGCGCGCCATCGGGCAGAAGCTGTTCCTCAATAACTGCGCGCAATGCCATGCTTCGGATGCCGGCGGCAGCAAGGGCTTTCCGAACCTTACCGACCGCGACTGGCTCTGGGGAGGAGATCCCCAGGACATCAAGAACAGTATCGCCGTGGGGCGCACCGGCGTGATGCCGCCGTTCGGCCCGGCGCTCGGCGAGAAGGGCGTCAGGGATGCGGCCCATTATGTCCTGTCGCTATCGGGCCTCGCGCACGACAGTTTGCGCGCGGCCAGCGGCAAGGCCACGTTCGCGCAGTCGTGCGCGGTCTGCCACGGCCCGGAGGGCAAGGGCAATGCGCAATTGGGCGCCCCCAACCTGACCGACAAGGTGTGGCTGCACGGCGGAGGTGAACCCACCATCATCGAAACCATCACCAAGGGGCGCAACAACCAGATGCCGGCCCATATGGACTCTCTGGGCGAGGCCAAAGTGCATCTGCTCGCCGCGTACGTCTGGTCGTTGTCCAACCCACCCGTTGGCGCTGCGCCGCCGGGCAAGTAGGCGCAAGTGGAAGGAATGGATCGGCTTTCGAACGGCGCTACGGAGGTATTCGAGCAGCCGCTCTACGAGATCACGAAGAAGATCTACCCGCGCGCGGTGCACGGCTGGTTCGCCGGCTGGCGCTGGGCGCTGGTGTGGATCACGCAGCTGGTGTTCTATGGAACGGCCTGGCTCGAGTGGAACGCTCGCCAGGCGATGCTGTTCGACCTGGTGCAGCGCAAGTTCTACATCTTCGGGCTGGTACTGTGGCCGCAGGACTTCATCTATCTTGCCGTATTGCTGATCATCTCGGCGCTGTCGCTGTTTCTGTTCACCGCGATGGCGGGGCGCCTGTGGTGCGGCTATGCCTGCCCGCAGACCGTCTATACGGAAATTTTCCTCTGGGCCGAGCGGATGATCGAAGGTGAGCGTGTGCCGCGCATCCAGCTCGACCAGGAACCGCTCACCGCGCGCAAATTCGGCCTGAAAGCGGCCAAGCATGCGATCTGGGGCGCGATCGCACTCTGGACCGGGTTCACCTTCGTCGGCTATTTCACCCCGATCCGCGAGCTTTGGGGCGAGGCGACGACGCTGACGACCGGGCCCTGGGAATCCTTCTGGATCCTGTTCTACGGTTTTGCCACCTATGGCAACGCCGGCTGGATGCGCGAGCAGGTGTGCAAGTACATGTGTCCCTACGCCCGGTTCCAGAGCGCGATGTTCGACCGCGATACGCTGGTGATTGCCTACGACGGCGCGCGCGGCGAGCCGCGCGGACCGCGCAGCAGGGAAGCCGATCCCGCCGGACTCGGCCTCGGTGCCTGTGTGAACTGCGGCGTCTGCGTGCAGGTCTGTCCGACCGGCATCGATATCCGCAACGGATTGCAGTACGAATGCATCGGCTGCGCCGCGTGCATCGACGGATGCGATCAGGTGATGGACAGGATGGGATACGCCCGCGGGCTGATCCGCTACTCGACCGTGAATGCGGTGGAGCGGAAACTGACGCGCAGGCAGGCAATCGCGCGGGTGTTCCGGCCGCGCGTGCTTGTCTATATGGCGATCCTTGCGGTCATCGTGCTTTCGGCGATGGCCAGCCTCCTGCTGCGCGTGCCGCTCAAGGTCGACGTGATCCGCGATCGCGGTTCGCTCTCCAGGGAAGTGGAGGGCGGCATGATCGAGAACGTCTACCGTCTCCAGATCATGAACACGGCGGAATCGCCGCGCCGCCTCGAACTGGGCGTGTCCGGCCTGCCGACGCTTGCAGTGGCCGGTGAGAAAGTGATCGAGATGCCCGGCGCCACAACACGCATGGTGCCGGTCAGACTGCGGTTGCAGTCCGGTCAGGCGGCTCCGGGAACCCACAAGATCGAGTTTCAGGTGCGCGCTCTCGATGCGCAAGGCATCTCGGCGCACGAACGTTCCGTATTCATCGTCCGCTAGCGAGGACCGCCATGACGACACCGCAGGCAATCAACGCCTGGTATCGCGAGCCCTGGCCGTGGCTGCTGATGGCAGGACCCGCCGCAGTGCTGGTCGCCGGCGCGATCACGACATGGATTGCGTTCACCACCAGCGATGGCCTGGTGGCCGAGGACTACTACCGGCAGGGCCTCGGCATCAACCGGTCGCTGGCGCGGGCCGATGCTGCGCGAAACTCCGGCGTTGTTGCGCACCTCGAACTCGCCGGGGACCGTTCACGCATCGCCGTGACCCTGGAAGGGCCATTCGCGCCGCAGGCGCTGGAGCTGCGGTTCGCGCATGCAACCCGCGCGGGACTCGACCGGCATCTCAGGCTCGCGCGCACCGGCGAGCGGCGCTACGAAGCCGCGTTTCAGCCGCTTGCGCAGGGGCACTGGCGTCTGAGTGTCGATGGTCCGGGCCGCAATTGGAGCATTGCTGGCGACTGGGATGGCCGCACAGATGCGGCAACGCTCGCGGGGAGGTGAACGTGCGCAAGGCGATCTGGATCCTCTGGCCGGCATTCATTGCGGGCGGGCTGGCAGAGATCGTGTTCTTCACGCTGTTCGATCCGATGGATCTGCACCTGTTCGGCGAGCCCGTGAGCCTGAGCCGGCTCGCCGTCTACTCTCTCGGATTTTTCGTTTTCTGGGCGTTCGCGGCCGTGTCGAGCGCACTCACCTGTTTTCTGCAGCGCAACGCCGATGAAATCAACCGCTGCCCGCTGACCGTTGCGGAGCGGCCGCCCGGCTGCCCAAAAGGAGATGACCCGAATGCGATTGCCTAGTCTGCTTGCCGCTACTCTTGTCCTTGCCTCGCCGCCTGCGCCCGCGCAAGAGACACAGCGAGGACGCGCGCTTTACGAGACCCAGTGCGCGACCTGCCACACCGAGCGGCTGCACGAACGCGAAAAAAGCAAGATCCGCTCGATTGGCGACCTCCGCGCCGAAGTGGTTCGATGGTCGCGCGAGACCCGCCAGCGCTTTACTTCCGAGGACATCGATGACGTCGTCCGATTCCTGAACCAGACGCATTACCGTCTGAAGAAGTGACCCGTCGCCTTCACGTGTAGCCTTGCCGCATGAAGCTCACCTTCCTCGGCGCGGCAGGCGAGGTGACCGGCTCGTGCTACCTGGTCGAAACGGGCCAGACCGGCTTTCTCATCGACTGCGGCATGTTCCAGGGCGGGCGCGCGGCCGAGCAGCGCAATTCCGCGCGCTTCGCCTTCGATCCGGCCGCAATCGATTTCGTGTTGCTGTCGCACGCGCATATCGACCATTCCGGCCTGTTGCCGCGGCTGGCCACAGCGGGGTTCCGGGGCAAGATCTACACCACTGCCGCCACCTGCGAGCTGCTCGGCGTCATGCTGCCCGACTCCGCGCATCTGCAGGAAAAGGAGGCCGAGCGCGAAGGCCGCGGACGGCGCCACGCCCGGCCGCCGCTGTATACCGTTGCCGAGGCGCAAAAGAGCCTTGAGCAGTTGCTTCCGGTCGAATACGACGCCGATGTCCGGCCTCACCCGTCGGTGCGCTGCCGGTTTCGCGACGCAGGGCACATCCTTGGCTCGGCGATCCTCGAGATCGACCTCGGCGGGCGGCGCGTCGTTTTCTCGGGTGACCTCGGGCAGCCTGGCCACCCGGTGGTGCGCGATCCGACGCCGATCGGCAGCGCCGACGTGCTGCTGGTCGAATCCACCTACGGCAACCGCAACCACAAGAGCATGGTGCAGACGCTGGACGAATTCGCGTTCGGGCTCAACGACACGCTGTCGTCGAAACAGGGCAACGTGGTCATCCCGTCCTTCGCGGTCGGGCGCACGCAGGACATCCTGTCGTTGATGGGCGATCTGCAGCGTGCAGGCCGGCTGCCGCCGGGGATCGACGTTTATGTCGACTCCCCGATGGCGAGCGCCGCGACGCGCATCACGTTGCGCCACGCCGAGCTGCCGAAACTCGAGCGCGTGCGCTTTACCGACCGCGTCGAGGACTCGATGCGGATCAATTCGGTGCGGTCGGGTGCGGTGATTATCTCGGCGAGCGGCATGTGCGAAGGCGGCCGCATCAGGCATCACCTGCGCTACAACCTGCCGCGCCCCGAGTGTGCGATCGTGTTCGTCGGCTTCCAGGCCGCCGGCACGCTCGGCCGGCGCATTGTGGACGGCGCGAAGCGGGTGCGCATCCACGGCAAGGATGTGCCGGTGCGGGCGAGGGTGTTCACGATCGGCGGGCTCTCGGCGCATGCCGACCGGGCGGCGCTGCTAGGCTGGCTGGGCCATTTCAAGCGCGCGCCGCGACAGACCTGGGTGGTGCATGGGGAACCGCTCGCAGCGCACGCCCTGCGCGACGAAATCGAGAAATCCCTGGGCTGGAAGGCGGCGGTCCCGGCGCCGCGGCAAACGACCGATCTCGGCGCCTAGGCGAGCGACAGCACCGCGCGCTTTACGGTCGGCCCGTCGGCGCTGTCCAGGATGGCAAAGCGGAGGCTGGCGCACAGCTTCAGCATGTCGTGATTGTCGGCCAGCACGTGCCCGATCATCGTCTGCAGTCCGCGCGCGCGCGCGACCTCGATCAGCTGCCCCATCATGCGGCGGGCGACACCGAGGCGCTGCCAGCCGTCGGCGATCACGACGGCGAATTCGCAACTCTCGCCGTCCGGGTTGACGATGTAGCGGCTCACGCCGATCTCGATCTCACGCCCGTTTTCCGCCACGGTGGCGACGAAGGCCATCTCGCGGTCATAGTCGATCTGCGTGAAGCGCACCAGCATCTGCGGCGTGAGCTCGCGCATCGTGCCCATGAATCGGAAGTAACGGCTCTCGGGTGACAGGCCGCTTACGAACTCCTGCTCCATTTCCGCGTCCTCGGGCCGGATCGGGCGCAGCGTGACGCGCGGGCGCCCGGGCGGCTGCCAGGACGTCACCAGGTGCGACGGGTAGGGGTGGATCGCCATGTGCGCGTACCGGCCGCGCTGCGGCCCCGTCTGGCGCAGCACCACGCGCGCGTCCACGGCGATCGCGCCGGTCTCGTCGGCGACCAATGGATTGATATCGAGTTCCTGCAGCCAACGCAACTCGCACACCATCTCCGAGACGCGCAGCAGCACCTCCTCGAGCGCCTGCATGTTCGCCGGCGGCATTCCCCGGAACGCGCCAAGCAGCCTGGCCACGCGGGTGCCGCGGATCATGTCCGCGACCAGGAAGGCATTGAGCGGCGGCAGCGCCACCGCGCGGTCGCGGTGCACCTCGACCGCGGTGCCGCCGGTGCCGAACACGATCGCCGGGCCGAATACCGGGTCGCGGATCATCCCGATCATCAGTTCGCGCCCGTGCTTGCGCTCTACCATGGACTCGACGACGACGCCGTTTACGCGCGCCCCAGGCCGCAGGCGAACGACTTCATCCACGATTTGCCCATAGGTGGCGCGTACCGCCTGCGCATCGGCAATGTTGAGCCGCACGCCGTTCACGTCGCTCTTGTGGGTGATGTCGGGCGAATCGATCTTGAGCACCACCGGAAAGCCCAGTTCCGTGGCGACCCGCATCGCCTCGTCCGCTGTGCGCGCAAGCACGGTGTTCACCACCGGAATGCGAAACGCGGAGAGCAGCGCCTTTGACTCCTTCTGGGAGAGCAGCGTGCGCCGCTCGGCGATCGCCGCGTCGACGATCAGCCGTGCGGCCTCCAGGTCCGGTGCGCTCAGCACGGCGCGCGGCCCCGGCGTCTGCAGCAACGCGCGCTGGTTGCGATAGAACGACGACAGGTGGCCAAACATCTCCACTGCCGGATCGGGGGTGCGGAACACGGGGATGCCTGCCTCGGCGAGCAGGCGCCGTGCCGGCGCGGTCTGTTCCTCGCCCATCCAGCAGGCAAGCACCGGCTTGGTCGAGCCGTGTGCGGACTCGATCACGGCGCGCGCCGCATCGGCCGGGGCCGTCATCGCTTGCGGAGTCAGCACCGCCAGAACGCCATCCACGTTTTCGTCGGCAAGGCAGGCGGACACTGCGGCACGATAGCGGTCCCCGCCCGCATCGCCGATCAGATCGAGAGGATTGCCGTGTGACCAGTTGGGTGGCAGGGCCGCCTTCAGCGTCTCGATGGTCTGCGGGGAGAGTTCGGCGAGCGGGATACCCAGGTCGGCGGCTCGATCCGCGGCCATCACGCCCGGGCCGCCGCCGTTGGTGACGACCGCGAGTCGGTCGCCCCGCGGGTGCACGTGCTCGGCGAGCGCATGCGCGGCGGCTACCAGCTGGCCGATCGTCGTGACGCGCACGACGCCGGTACGCCTGACGACCGCATTGAACACATCGTCCAGACCGACGATCGCTCCAGTATGCGACATCGCCGCGCGCGATCCGGCAGGGTGGCGCCCGACTTTCATCAGGATCACCGGCTTGACACGCGCGGCGGCGCGCAGCGCCGAGACGAAACGCCGGGCGTCGCGCACACCCTCGATGTACAGCAGGATGTGCTGGGTCTTCGGATCCGCGACCAGGTAGTCGATGATTTCGCCAAAGTCTATGTCGGTCGAACCGCCGAGCGACACCACGCTCGAGAAGCCAACATTGTTCGGATGCGCCCAGTCGAGCATCGCTGTGCACACAGCGCCCGACTGCGAGATCAGGCCCAGCGATCCGGGCAGCGGGTTGCCGCGCGCAAACGTGGCGTTCAGCCCCAACGCCGGCCGCATCAATCCAAGACAGTTGGGCCCGATCACGCGCACGCCATGGCGGCGCGCGTTTTCGAGCAGCATGCGCTCGAGCTCGGCACCTTCGACGCCAGTCTCCGAAAACCCGGCCGTGATCACCACCACGGCACGCACCCCCGCGCGGCCGCATTGCTCGATCACGCCAGGTACGCTGGGCGGCGAGGTGGCTACCACCGCGAGGTCCACCTGTTGCGGCAGCGCGTCGATCGCGTCGAAGCAGGGAACTCCCTGCACAATCTTGTATTTTGGATTTACCGCGAACAGCGTTCCGCGGTAATTCGCCGCAAGCATGTTCGCGACCAGCACCGCGCCGACCGATCCTTCCCGGGTGCTTGCACCGACGATCGCGACCGAGGCGGGCTCGAACAGCGGCGTGAGGTAGTGGCGTTCGGAAAGGCTACCCATGCGCTGAATATACTTCACCTCCCGGTACCGGAGCCTTTGCAGCTACGCATGGCGCCCGGCGCGCCCGCTGCAGAAGAATGCTGCGTTGATCTGGGTCAATACCGATCCCCGGCCGACGCCTAGCATAATTCGGAGTTTTCCTGACTCCGGAGAATGGCGTGGAACTTACGGACAGATTGATGCACGACCTGCGCGCGCTGGTCGGTGACGCGGAAGAGTTGTTGATGGCCACTGCCAGCCAGACCGGGGAGCGGATCGAAAAAGCACGCGCCCGTGCGGACGAATCGATGCGCGCCGCGCGCACCCGGCTGCGTGAAGCGGGAGAAGCGGCCGGCGCCCGTGCACGTGAAGCGGCGCAGGGAATCAATGGCCAGGTCCACGAGAATCCGTGGACCGCTGTAGGCGTGGCCGCCGGGGTCGGGATGCTTCTCGGTTTCCTGCTCGGCCGCAAGTGAGCTTGCCGCCGCGAAGCGACGCGATGTCCACCCAGATTTCCCGGCCAGCACTGTCCCTCCATGAACGACATGACCTTCCAGTCGCTGCCGGTCCCGGTCGAACAGGATGCCGCGCAGCTGTTTGCGGCCGCGCCGCAGGCGGCGCTGCGGCCTGAGGCGACGCACACGACCTGAGCTGAACCCCATGAGCTACAAGACCATCGTTGTGCATCTGGACCTCAGCCCGCGAAGCGCCGAGCGGCTCAAACTGTCCATTGGGCTCGCCGAGACGTTCGACGCGCATCTGGTCGGCCTGTTTGCGCTTGGCGAGGCGCGCATTCCGAACTACGCGCTCGTTGAAGCCGGCCCCACGATTCTGGAGATCGTGCACGGCCGCCGGGGCGAAGCCGCGCAGCAGGCTCAGAGGGAATTCAACGAGCAGGCAGGGCGGCTCGGGGAACTTCGCACTGAATGGCGTTTTTCAGCCGGCGATCCGTTAGCGGCCATGCACCTCAGTTCGCGTTATGCCGATCTGGTGGTCCTTGGACAACCCGATCCGTCCGGGGAAGGGATTGACGGCATGGCTCCCGGCTTTGCCAACGAGGTGCTGCTTTCCTGCGGCCGGCCGGTGCTGTTCGTGCCGTATGCCGGGCGGTTCGCACAGGTCGGCAAGCGCGTGTTGATCGCGTGGAACGCAAGCCCCGAGGCGGCGCGCGCGGTCAGCGACGCGCTTCCGCTGCTCGCGCGCGCCGATGCAGTGGACGTCGTCGCCTTCGATCCCGATCGCACGGGATCCGCCCACGGTGAGGTGCCGGGCGCCGATATCGGCCTGTTCCTTGCCCGCCATGGCGTCAAGGTGAGCGTCGCCCGTCAGGGCGGCACGGGGATCGACGTTGGCGCGCAGATCCTGTCGCGTGCCGCGGACAACGGGTCGGATCTCATCGTCATGGGAGGGTACGGACATACACGCATCCGCGAGCTGGTGCTGGGCGGAGCGACGCGCACGCTGATCGAGTCGATGACGGTGCCCGTGCTGATGTCGCATTGAGGACCGGCGAGTTCAGGCTGGGCCCGATTTGGCCCGCCAGAGCGCGACCTCGGCAAGCCACTCGAGCGGGCGCTCGGTGTGCACCTGCGCTTCGCCGGCGTAGATCACGCCCTCGTTCGCATCGAGCGAAATCAGATCGCCCTCGCGCAGGCTGTGGCCGTTGATGCGGATGCTCCGGGAACTCGCGTCGACCGCCAGACCGGTGCAGCCCACCAGCGAGACCTTGCCGAGTTGGCGCGCCACGACTGCGGCGTGCGCGGTGCGGCTGCCGGCGGCGGCGAGCAGCCCGGCGGCGGCCGCAATTGCAGCAATGTCCTCGGTCGACGTGTCGTTGCGCACCAGGATGGCGCGCTCCCCGCGCGCCGCGAACGCCCGCACCGCATCCGCGTCGAGCGCGATGCGGCCGCTCGTTACGCCGAGCGCCGCTGCCGTGGCACGCCCGATGGCACGCGCGGATCCGGTGTCGGAGACCCGCGTCTGCACCAGCGCGCCGAGCTCGATGCCTTCGAGCCGCGCCAGCGCCGTGGCGGAGTCGATCAGTCCTTCGCGGACCTGTTCGACCGCGACCCGCAGCGCCGCCCATGGCGTGCGCTTCGCGGTCCGCGTCTGCAGCAGGTAGAGCCGGCCTTCCTCGATCGTGAACTCGATCTCCTGGGCGTCGCGGAATTCGCGTTCCAGCGCCGCCTGAGCGCGCATCAGCTGGCGGAACGCCTCCGGCAGGTCCGACGGGAGCCGTTCGGCGTCGCCGGCGCAATGCCGCCCGGACACCACGTCTTCGCCCTGCGCGCCGAAAAGAAAATCGACGTAGAGGCGTTTCTCGCCGCTCGACGGATCGCGCGTGAACGCGACGCCTGCGCCCGAAGTCCCGCCGGCGTTTCCGAACACCATGCGCTGCACGGTCACGGCCGTGCCGGCATCGCCCGGCAGCATGTGCAGGGAACGGTACGCGCGAGCGCGTTCGCTTTGCCACGAATCCAGCACCGCATCGACTGCCGCATCGAGCTGCGCGTGGGCATCCTGCGGAAAGCGGTGGCCGGTCAGCTCCTCGTGCAGCTCAAGCAACTCCTCGCAGAGCGACGCAAGCTGGAGGAAATCGAGCTCGCGCACCTCCGCGTGGCCGCCGCGAGCGAGCGCCCGCTGCGTCACTTCGAGAAACGCCGCCGGGTCGGCGCCGTGCACGGTCTCGGCGAAGGACTGGATCAGCCGCCGGTATGAGTCCCACACCAGGCGCGGGTTGCCGGTGAGCCGCAGCAGGCCGCGCAGCGTGCGCTGGGTGAGACCGATGTCGAGCAGGGTATCCATCATGCCCGGCATCGATACCGCGGCGCCCGAGCGGACTGAAACCAGCAGCGGCCGCCTCGCGTCCCCCAGGCGCAGCTTGGTATCGCGCTCGAGGCGCTGCAGCGCCTGATCAAGGCTCGGCCGCAGCGCCGCAGCCGCGCCTTGCGGATCGGTGAGGTGGAGCCGCGAGAACGCCGTGCCAAGCGCAAAGCCTTCGGGCACCGGAAGCCCGAGCCGGGCCATGCGCAGCAGGTTGAAAGCCTTTACGCCCATCTGCTCGACGCTGCCGCCGTGCTCGAGCGGCGCGATCGGAAAGACCTGCGAGGCAGGCTCCTGCATGCGCGCGCTCATGCGGTCATCACGCTGCCGAGCATGTGGTCGCGGAGCTCGAGCGCGCTGTGCGCAAGAGCATCGGTGGCGGATTCCAGTCCGCGCGCGATCTCGGCGCAGATGAAAAGGTCCCTCGCATCGACCCCTCCGGCGACCAGCGTACCGTGCAGCGCGCGCTCGGCGTCGTCGCTGCGCTGCTCGACCGTGACGATGCGGTGCACTGCCTGCAGGAAGTCCTGGACGTCCGCGCGCGGCGCTCCGTGCGCCAGGTCGCGCGAGCACTCGATCGCCTTGATCTGCTCCTGTGTGCCCTGCACCGCGAGGCCGGCCAGCTCGCCGAGTTCCTGGAGTACCCGGGCGTCAAGCCGGTCCGGCGCCAGCAGCGACAGGTGGAACGCCGCGTCCTCGAGCGCGTCGAGCATATCGTCGCCGCGCTCGACCAGTTGCGCGAGCGCGTCCACGTTGTCGGAGCGCCGCGCGATTTCCCGTGCCAGATTCACCAGCTCGTCTCCGTGCCGCTCCCAGGCCTTGGCGCGCCGCGCGGCGCCGGCGTAGCGCTCGACGCCGGATCTGCCGGCAATCAGGCAGTCGCGCAAGACGGAAGCGATCTCGAGCGCCAGCCCCGCCTGCTCGCTCGCGTAGTCGAGCAGCGTCTGGCGCGCCGATACGATCGATCCGAGCAGTTCGGCGCGGATCTGGTCGCGCACCAGGTTCTCGGGCCGGCCGTCGCGCAGCGCCTCGGCGGCGACCCGGAACACGAACCTCAGGTACTCGAGCGCTGCGTCCCGCCCGAGCACGTCGTCGAGCCTCGCACCGAAGGTCGAAGGCGCCTTGCCGAGCGAGGCGAGGGCGTCGAACACCACCTGCTCGCCGCCAATCCTGAGGAACGCCATGTGCCCGATCTCCTCTTCGGCGGCCCAGCGCAACAGCGCCGCGGCGTCCTTCTTGCCGAGCAGCCGCCGCAGGCGCTTTCGGGCGCGGTTCCAGTCGATCAGGAACACGACGCGCGAGCCGAGGAATTCGAGGTAGCGGTTGAGCGCCGCGCGATCGCCGGCCTCGTGGCGGCCGGCGGCGACGTGATAAACCCCGCCTTCGAATGCCGCGTCGCTACGCGAGAGCGTGTCGTTCCACTGTACCGGCCAGCGGCGGAACAGGCTCTGGAAGAACAGCAGCCGGGGCAGGTGGACATCGGTGTAGGTCACGGTCGCCGCAAGCCCCTCGACGTGCACCACGAGGACGTGCGCGTCGGTCGTGCCGATGTCGTTTTGCAGCACCAGGCGATCGCCGATGCGCGTGGCGGTGGTCTCGAGTCCCGGATGATCGAGCTTGAGGGCGCGCGTACGATTGACGCCGCGCATGAAGGCGGTCACGAGCTCGCGATCCGGCGGCGACAGCTGGAAGGTGCGCGCGCCGTCGACGACGTCCCGCGCGTAGTCGGCCTGCAGGCGATTCAGCGCCTTGTGCAGATCGAGCACCAGCAGGTGGAGCGTATCGCCCGCCTCGCGTGATGCGCCGGCTGCGCGCTCGATGCGCGCGTCACGCAGCGTTTCGTCTTCCTCCTCGAACCACGGCTCCGCCTCGAGCGCATCGAAGCGCGCCACGTGCTGCGGCGCGTCCGGGTCTTCGCTGGCGCGCAGCGGTGCGAGCATTTCCACGAGCGCGCCGCGCAGGCGCTCGACGATGCGCCGCGCGCCCGGGATGCGCACCCGCGCGGGGTCGAGACGCTGCGCGCCGGCGACGACCTGGTCGAGCGAGGCGTCGTCCTCGCCAGCGGCGACCCGCTCGCTCTTCAGGTCGGGGCGCGCGGCCGGGTCGCGTGAAGCGTTTGCCGCCGCGACCTGCAGCAGGCTCAGGTACTACTTCGCGCGGTCGTTTGCCGCCAGGCCGCGATTGACCAGCGCGGGCACGACCAGCTCGGCTTCACCCAGGGCTTCGAGGATGCGGTACTTCTCGGTCATTGGTTGATGGTGCCGCCGGCATCCCCTCAGCGGTTGATCCAGGTCAAGCCGGGCGCTGCAGCACGATCGACACTGGTCCTCGACGCAATTGCGGGCGGCTGATCGAGGATATCCTCCGCGTACTGGTTCGTTTCCGTGCGGGGGCACCTTTGGACTCTCGAGGGCTGACTTCGGCCGAGGCGGGAGCGCGGCTCGCCGCCGAGGGTCCCAACCTGCTGCCTGCCGCAGACCGCCGCGGCACGTTCGCCATCGCCCTCGGCGTGGTGCGCGAGCCGATGTTCCTGCTGCTCACGGCGGCCGCGGGGATCTACCTGGTTCTCGGCGATCTGGCCGAGGCACTCGTGCTCGCCGCGTCGATCGCGGTGATGGCCGTGATCACAGTCACGCAGGAGAGAAAAGCGGAGCGCGCGCTCGAAGCGCTGCGCGATCTGTCGAGCCCGCGCGCGCTGGTGTTGCGCGACGGCGAGCGCCGCCGCATCGCCGGTGCGGAGGTCGTGCGCGGCGACATGCTCATCATCTCGGAAGGCGACCGGGTGCCGGCGGACGCGCGGCTGCTCGCCGCCACGGACCTGACGGTCGACGAGTCGCTACTCACCGGCGAGTCGCTGCCGGCCGGAAAGGATGAAGGGGGCAGGGTCTACTCAGGAACGCTCGTCGTCAAGGGTCAGGGCCGCGCCGAGGTGCTCGCTACGGGCGCACGCACCGAAATCGGACGCATCGGCGTGTCGCTCGCAACGCTCGACAGCGGAAAGACTTCTCTCGAGCAGGAAACGGCACGTATCGTAAAGCTGGTCGCGGTTTTCGCGATCGCGCTTTCGGTCGCAATGATGGCGGTCCACTTCGCGCTGCGCGGCGACTGGATGGCGAGTGTGCTGGCGGGCCTGACGCTCGCGATGGCGATCCTGCCGGAGGAGTTTCCGGTCGTGCTCGTCGTGTTCCTAGCGCTGGGCGCGTGGCGCATCTCGCGCCGCGGCGTGCTTACGCGCCGCATGCCGGCGATCGAGATGCTCGGCGCGGCGACCGTGCTGTGCGTCGACAAGACGGGAACATTGACCGAGAACCGTATGACGGTGGTGGAAACGGCGCCCGAGGTGATCGATGCAGCGGCGCTCGCCTGCGAGATCGAGCCCTTCGATCCCATGGACAGGGCCATCGTAGCGGCGGCAGGGCCGCGTGCCGCGCGGTCGCGGCGCGAATGGCGGCTCGAGCGCGATTATCCGCTGACCGACGATTTCCTCGCGATGTGCCACGCGTGGCGCTCGCCGCAGGGCGAGGTACGCGTCACGATCAAGGGCGCGCCGGAGACGGTGCTGTCGATGTGCGGCCTCGGCGGACCGGCCGTGGCCGACGCGATGAGAGAGGTCGCGAGCGCATCGCACAGGGGCTTGCGCCTGCTCGCGGTGGCCGAGGCGCCATGGGAAGGGGTCTTTCCGGACGACCCGGCTCGCTATCCGTTCCGCTGGATGGGATTCATCGCGCTCGCCGATCCGCTGCGCCCTTCGGTGCCCGAGGCGGTCGCGCAGTGCAGGCGGGCCGGCATCCGCGTCGTGATGATCACCGGTGATTTTCCGGGCACCGCGCTCAATATCGCGCAGCAGGCGGGGATCCCGGGACACCAGGCGCTCACCGGCGCGCAGATCGCGGCCATGGACGATGCCGCGCTCGCGGACGCAGTCGGGCGGGTCAGCGTGTTCGCGCGCGTGCGGCCGGACCAGAAGCTGCGGCTGGTGCAGGCGTACCGATCGGCGGGCGAGGTGGTCGCCGTGACCGGAGACGGGGTCAATGACGCGCCCGCGCTCAAAGCGGCGCACATCGGCGTGGCGATGGGCCGGCGCGGCACCGACGTGGCGCGCGAAGCGGCGGCGCTGGTGCTGCTTGAGGACGACTTCGGTTCGATCGTCGCGACGGTGCGGCTCGGACGCCGCATCTACGAGAACATCCGCAATGCGATGGGCTACATCGTCTCGGTGCATGTGCCGACGGCGGGCATGTCGTTCCTTCCGCTGGCGTTCGGCGGGCCGCTGTTCCTCTACCCGGTGCACGTCGTATTCCTCGAGTTCGTGATCGATCCGGCGTGCACCCTCGTTTACGAGGCTGAGCGCAGCGAGGAGGGCGCAATGCAGCGGCCGCCGCGCGACCCGCGCCAGCCGCTGTTCGACTTGCGCATGCTCGGCATGAGCCTCGCGCTCGGAGCGACGATGCTCGCCGGCGTATTTGCGGTCTACTGGTGGGCGTTCAATGCAGGACGGACCGACGGCGAGACGCGCGCCGTGGGATTCGCCGCCATCGTTCTGGCGAACCTGGCGCTGATTCTGGTCACTCGCTCGCGCGTCTACTCGGTGATTGAAATCCTGCGCCAGCCAAACCCCGCCGCACGGTGGATCATCGCCTGCGCGCTGGGGGCGCTCGCGCTTGCAATCTACGCGCCGCCAGTGGCCGATATCTTCCGCTTCGCCCCCCTCTCGATCGGCGACCTTGCGGCCGCCGCCGCCGCCGGAGTCGGCGGGGTGATCTGGTACGAGGCGTGGAAGTTGCTGCAGCGCCCGAAGCGCGTCGCCGCGGCGCAGTGAGCGCGGGCCGGCTCGCGTCCGGCTGTGTGGCGGATTCGATTACTTCGCGCGAAACAGCAGCACCGGCACCGGCGTGGTGCGCAAGACCTGCTCGGCGTCGCTCCCCATCACCACCCGCCTGACACCGCGGCGCCCGTGCGTACCCATGACGATGAGGTCGGCCTTCCATTTCCTCGCCTGCTGAACGATGACGCCGGCCACTCCCGCGGTCAGGGTTTCCGCCAGCACGGTGCGCGGCTTCAGACCAAGCTTGCGTACCTTGAATTCGGCTTTGGCCAACAGCTTGCTTCCGCCGTCGCGCAACGCGTCGAACATCTCCTCCGTATAGACGATCCCTTCGGCACCCTGCGTGACGAAGAACTCGTCGACGACGTGGAGCAGGCACAGTTGCGCCTTCTGGTTTTTTGCGAGCCGCACCGCCTCTCTCATGCCGAGGTCGGCGGTCGCGCTTCCGTCGATGGGCACCAGTATCCTCTTGAACATGTCGGCTCCTTGATCTGTGTGCGTCAAACTTCAAACGGCCGGCTGCGCCGCCGGAATACCCAGCAGCGACCACGCAGTCTCAGCAACCAGCCTATACCTCACGCGGACCTCGGTCATTTCGCGAAACCAGTTGACCAAGTCACCCCAGGGATCGTTCACTTTAGCGAGCCCGGAAACGAAGGCAACGACGGTCCCGACCTCGATCTGCCCCTTCACCGCATACCATCCTCCGACACCGAGGGCGCAGGCGACGCCCAGGTGGTGCATCAGGTTCATCAGGAAATTCATCGTGAACTTGAGCTTGTAGATGCCCATGTTGAGATCGAATACGTGATCGATGCGGGCCTCCTGGATCGGGCGCGCCGCGATGGCGCCGTGGGCCTCAGCGACGAGAGACCCGCTCACCTTGCGCAAGGTCTGGATGCGCTCCTTCGCGCGCCGATTGATCGCGCCCTGGATCAGCGGAACGAACACCAGTTGCGGCGAGAATACTCCGATGCACAGCAGCGCCATGGCCGGCTGTAGATAGACCAGATAGCCGAACACGCTGAGGAGTATCCCGCCCTGCAGCAGCGGCTCTGAGATGCTGATCCCGACAAATCCGCCGATCGGCACGGTTTCGGAAAGGATCATGGAGATTTCAACGCCTTCCGCCTCCGCGCGGGCGGCAGCGCTGTCGGCTGGCGTTATGCCTGCCAGCGAAAAAATGCGGGTACGAAGATGCAGCACGGCATGCTCGCTGACCCAGCCGCGATACACGTTGAGCAGCAGCTTGAATGCGCCCTCGGCGAGCGCCACGCCCGCGTAGGCGAGCGCCAGCCAGAGGATCGGCTCGAAGGCCCCTTTGCCGATCGCGTCGTTGACGATCCGCCGCTGCAGCTCGAGCGGGGCCGCGCTCAGCAGGAATACCAGCACCGAAAGGCAGGCCAGCCCGGCCTGATGCCAACCGCTGACGCGCGAGACGTACGCGAAGAGGGCTCGCGGGAATGCGCGGCCGGCGTCATGGCTGGCCATCTTCTCAGTGTTTGGTATCGAGCAGTGCGCCCAGACCGTCGATGTTGCGGATCCGCACGTGCTTTTGCTGCACCTCCAGCAGGCCGTCCTCCTGGAACTTCGAGAACAGCCGGCTCACCGTTTCCAGCTTCAGCCCCAGATAGCTGCCGATCTCTTCGCGGGTCATGCGCAGGTGGAAATCCGACGGCGAGTAGCCGCGGTGGGTGAAGCGGCGCGACAACTGCAGCAGGAAAGTAGCGAGCCGCTCCTCCGCGCGCATGCTGCCCAGCAGCATCATCACGCCGTGGTCCCGGACGATTTCGCGCGACAGCACGCAATGCAGGTGGCGCTGCAGCGCCGGAATTTCGCGGCCGAGGTGCTCGACCAGCGCGAACGGCAGCACGCACACCTCGCAGTCCTCCAGCGCGACGGCGTTGCCGTTGTGCTTTCCGGCGCCGATGCCATCCATGCCCAGCAGTTCTCCGGGCATGTAAAAACCTGTCACCTGCTCGCGCCCGTCGGCGTTGAGCACCGTGGTCTTGAAGAAGCCGCTGCGGATCACGTACAGGGATTGAAAGCCATCGCCCGCGTGAAACAGGGCCTCGCTGCGCCGCACCTTGCGCCGCGCGTAAACGATCTGCTCGAGGCGCGCCGTATCCACCGCATCGAGGTCCTTGGGCAGGCACAGTTCGCGCAGATTGCAGGTAGAGCATGAAACCTCGAACTTCCGTGCGGCGGGAACCTGGGTTCTGGCGGGTGCAATTTCGATCGCATAGACGTTGTTCATGCTCTTCTCCCTTTAGCCTTGTCAATGAATCCTGAGTTGCGCGGCGCGCGCGGCGATGCTTTCGCGCATCCGTTCGAAGTCGCTGCTCTTGTCGAAAAACTGCGCAGCGCCGAGCCGCCGGCAGACTGCGCGGTAGGGCTCGTCGGCATAATTGGTGTGCATCCAGAATTCGACCCCCGGGGCCGCCTGATGCACGGCGCGAAGCACGTCCAGGCCGCTGCCCTGCGCGAGATTGATGTCCAAGATGACCGCGTCGGGCAGTTCGGCGAGGATCCTCGTTACCGCGACATCGGCGCGGTCGGCGCTTCCGATCGCGTCCACGCCGTCGATCGAATCAAGCATGTCGAGCAGCCGGTCGCGCACCTGCGGCGAATCCTCGACGATGAGAACCTTGAAGGTTGATGCAGCAGCGGCCTGAGTCATGGCTGCAGTCTGAACGCCGCCGCCGCGGAGCGATATCGGCGGGCGCTGAATCGAGGGATCGGGATTCGGAACCCCCGGGCATCAGACGATTCCTAGGCCGGCGGCCCCTCGCGGTCCGGTTACCCGGGTTTGCCGTCGAGCCGTGGCCGCGAAAGAATCGGCCAGTACGTTGCAGTGAACAGTGCGAAGGCCAGCGACCACAGCGCGCCTGCTGCGAGGGTCGCGGCAAGAGTGGCGGCCGGCACGATGAGCGGCACTGCCACCCGCGCGACGGCGGCGCACATTACCAGCGCGTAGCACAGCGTCTCGATCGCGCCGGTCTGCAGCGGCCGTCCGGTGTGGCCGCGAGCGGTGCGCGTCATCATGCCGAGCGTGAGCCCGCCGATCGCACCGACCGCGAGCGCGTGCGACGCGATGCCCGGCGCAACCAGCGACAGCGCGGCGAGCGCGCGCAGCGCAAGGTGAACCACGATCCAGGCGTAGGACGCGTGCAGGATCCAGACGATCGGGCGCCGCCGGGTGAGCCAGGGCTGCCACAGCGCAAGCCGCGTGCCGTGTGCGAGCGCGGCGACGCCGGCGAGCACCGCGGCCGGCAGGCCTTGTTCGAATCCGAGCGTGTCCGCCGCTACGAGCGCGAGCACCGATCCGAGCGCAATCCGCTCGACCCATGGGAGGCGCCGCGGGCGCGCGGCGGGTATCGCGTTCTGGGTGAACATCGGGATCACGCGCCCGCCCATCACCGCCATCGCGAACAGCACGAGGTCCAGGCCGACGACGAGCCCGCGCCGCACCGGGAGATCGACGCGGCCGGCCATAGCGAGATGAAACCCGAGATTCGCAGCGCCGAGCGCGAGCAGCAGCGCGATGAAGAAATAGTTGCGGCGATTGCCGCTCTTCACCAGCGGAACCGCGATGCCCCACGCCGCGGCGAGCGCGAACGCGATGTCGGCCGCGGCAGCAGGCAGCGCGTACGGCGTGAGCACCAGCACCCGCGCGGCGAGCCACAGTGCGACGATGCCGCCGAGCCGTGCGCCGGCGGGGGTTGGGAGGCCGGTCCAGTTACGGCCCGCGGTGAACAGGAACCCGACGATGACGGCGAACGCATAGCCGAACAGCATCTCGTGCGCATGCCACATCGGTCCCGCGAGATAGGCCGTACCAAGCCATCCGGAGAGCTGCGCCGTCCACAGTCCGATCGACAGCGCCGCGAGCAGACCGGCGAGCAGATAGAACGGTCTGAAGCCGAGCGCGAACAGCGCCGTGCCGCCAGCTTCGCGGGATCGGGATTCAGAACCTCCGGGCATCGGACGATTCCTAGGCGGGCGGCTTGCCGTCGAGCAGGTCGTGCTCGAGGGCATATCGCACCAGTTCGGCGGTGCTTGCGAGTCCCATTTTTGCCTGGATGTGCGTCTTGTGCGTACTGACGGTTTTCGCGCTCAGGTTGAGCTGGTCGGCAATATCGCCCACCGAGCGGCCTGCGACCAGCAGCCGGAACACTTCGAACTCGCGGTCCGAGAGCGCCGCATGCGACGGGCCGGACTGGCCGCGCGCGGCATTGAGTGCGAGGTGTTCGGCCGCCGCCGGGCTGATGTACACGCCTCCGGCGGCGATCTTGCGGATCGCGTCCACCAGCTGCTCCGATGCGCTGTCCTTGGTCAGGTAGCCGCTCGCACCGGCCTTGTAAGCGCGCGCCGCGTATTGCTGTTCGCCGTGCATCGACAGCACCAGAATGCGCAGCTTCGGCCTCTCGAGTTTGAGGCGCCTGATGAGTTCGATGCCCGACAGCCCGGGCATGGACATGTCCAGCAGCACCAGGTCGAAATCCTGCGCGCGCACTCTCGCGAGCGCCTGGTCGCCATCGACGGCTTCCTCTGCAACCTGCAGGTCCGGCGCTGCGGCGAGGATCTGCTTGAGCCCTTCGCGTACCAGCGTATGGTCGTCGGCGATCAGCAGCCGGATCATTCGATCGTCTCCCGTTCGGACCGGGCCCGCGGAATGCGCGCCGCGACCCGCGTGCCGCCAAGCGGACCGGCTCCGATCTCGGTGCGTCCGCCCAGGTAATAAGCGCGCTCGTGCATGCCCTTCAGTCCGATCGATCCGGTTTTCTCCCGCTTCGCCGCGGGTATTCCGCGACCATCGTCGTCGACGGTCAGCGTGACATCGCTTCCGGAGACGCCCAACGCGATGCGCGCGCGCTTTGCCCCGGCATGGCGCGCCACGTTGGTGAGCGACTCCTGCATGATGCGGTACAGCGCCGTCGCGACCGGCCGGGACACGCCGGCCAGCGCCTCCGGGTCCGCCAGTTCGAATTCGCACTCGATGCCGGAGCGTTGCGCGAAGTCCTTCACCAGCCAGTCGGCAGCGTCCGGCAGCCCGAGATCGTCGAGCATCAGCGGCCGCAGGTTCGACGAGATGCGCCGCGTCGAGGCGACCGTCGCGTCGAGCATCCGGTCCATGCTTTCGATTTTCGCGGCGAGGGCGGGCGCCTCTGCAGGCAGGCGCTGGCGCAGCCAGGCGACGTCCATCTTCAGCGCCGTGAGCGCCTGTCCCAGTTCGTCGTGCAACTCGCGCGCGATCAGCGTTTTTTCGTCTTCGCGTGCTTCGAGCACGCGCGCGGAGAGTTCGCGCAGCTCGGACTGCGACTGCCGGAACGCATCCTCCGCCCGTTTGCGCAGGGTCACGTCGCGCAGGATCACGGTGTAGAGGCGCCGCCCCTGCGGCCCGGTCTGCGAAATCGAGGCTTCGATCGGAAACTCCTCGCCGTCTGCGCGCAGCGCCCAGAGGATGGTGTTGTCGCCCATGCGCCGGTTGGTCACGCCGGTGCGGCCGAAGACCTTGACGTGGCTGTGGTGCGCGTCCCGATAGCGCCGCGGCAAGAAGCGGTCGAGCAGCGCGCCGAGCGCTTCCTCGCGCGGGCACCGGAACATCTGCTCCGCGGCCCGGTTGAAGACAAGGATGCGCTGGGCGTCGTCGACCGTGATGACGGCGTCCATCGCCGAATCGACGATCGCGGCAAAACGCGCTTCCGAGTCATCGAGTGCCGCCTGCACGCGCGCCGCTTCGCGTTGCTGCTCGCTGCTGCGTTGAGCGAACGAGGCCTCCGCACGCAATGCCTGGCGCCAGGCCAGCCAGAACGTGAGGACCAGCGCGGCGAGGTCCACCGCAATCGCCGGCGCGACGATCTCGGGGTGAGGCCACCCGGTCGTAAGGGCAGCGATGTTGAGCGCAACCAGCGCGACCACGCCCGCCACCACCGAGACAATTCGGCCGGTGCGAGGATTGCGCGAGCGGGTTTCGTCGGCGGCGCTCAAGTCTGTTTGATGCAGGTCAAAGCGGTTCGCTGCGCGGCAGGCAGAGTGCGGAGGTCATGGTGGTGACTGAGCCGATGGACTACGCCGCTTCCGAACTGGTGATCGATCCGGTGCTGATCCGCAAGTACGACGTCAGCGGCCCCCGTTATACCTCGTATCCTACCGCGGACCGCTTCGTCGAGGCCTTCGGCGAGAATGAATACCGCAGCTGGCTCGGCAAGCGCAATATCGGCGGAATCAGCCAGCCGCTTTCGCTGTACCTGCACCTGCCGTTCTGTCCCAACATCTGCTACTACTGCGCCTGCAACAAGGTGGTCACCAAGGACCACGGCCGGTCAGCCAAGTATATCAAGTACCTCGCGCGCGAACTGGCGCTGGTGGCCGGGTCCCTGGGTGGCGAACGCGCTATCAGCCAGATCCATTGGGGCGGAGGGACGCCGACGTTCCTCGCGCCCGAGGAGATGCGCAGCCTGATGCGCGTCATCGAGGCCAATTTCGAGCGCCTGCCGGGCGCCGAGTGCTCGATCGAGGTCGATCCGCGCTGCCTCGAGCCCGGGCGGCTGGCGGAACTGGCCGCGCTTGGCTTCAATCGCATCTCTATCGGGGTGCAGGACTTCGACCGCCCGGTGCAGGAGGCGATCCATCGCGTGCAAAGCGAGGAGGAGACGCGCCGCGCCGTAGACGAGGCGCGCGCGCACGGCTTCGCCTCCGTGAACTTCGACCTGATCTACGGGCTGCCGAAGCAGACCCTCGACGGTTTCGGCGCGACGCTCGACAAGGTGCTCGATCTTTCGCCCGACCGGATCGCGCTGTACAGCTACGCGCACCTGCCGACGGTATTCAAGCCGCAGCGGCGCATCAACGACGCCGATCTGCCCGCGGGGGAGCAGAAACTGCAGTTGCTGACGCTCGCGATCGGGCGCCTGACGCGCGCGGGCTACGTATACATCGGCATGGACCACTTCGCGCGCCCGAACGATGACCTCGCGGTGGCGCAGCGCCAGGGCCGCCTGGCGCGAAATTTCATGGGCTACCAGACCCAGGGCGACGGCGACGTGCTCGGCTTCGGCATTTCCGCCATCGGCAAGATCGGACCGGCGTACTGCCAGAACGTAAAGACGCTCGACGAGTATTACGACCGGCTCGACGCAGCGCGATTGCCGGTGCTGCGCGGGCTCGAGCTCAACGCCGATGACTTGGTGCGGCGTGCGGCGATTCAGGCGCTGATCTGCCATTTTCGCCTGTCCATTGAGTCGATCGAAGCGGCTTACCTGGTGGACTTCCGGAAGTACTTCGCCCGGGAACTGGCCGAACTGAGGCCTTTCGTAACGGAGGGACTGGTCGAGATCTCGCCCGAATGGATTGCGATCACGCCGAAAGGCCGTCTGCTGGTACGCGCGATCTGCATGCTGTTCGACCGCTACCTGCGCGAAAGCAAGCAGCGCGCCAGTTATTCCAAGGTGATCTGAGCTTGGCCGATACGCTGCCCGTTGCGGCCGTGATGCTCGGTCTCGCCGCGGGCGTGCACTGCCTCGTCATGTGCGGCGGCATCGTGAGCGCGTTCGGCACGCAGCGGCCGGTGCGCGCAAGGCTGGTGCGGCGCTCTCGCCTGGCGTGGCGCGCGCCGCTCGCGTTCAACGCCGGCAGGATCGCGAGTTACGCGGCCGCCGGCGCGTCCGCGGGCGCGCTCGGCGGGGGGGCCGGTGCGCTGTTTGGCCTCTGGTTCGACTGGCAGTTCGCGATGCAGATTGCAGCGAGCGTGCTGCTGGTACTGGTCGGAATCCACTTGGCGCGGGTTGCCGCCCCGCTGGCCGCGCTCGAATCGCTCGGACGGCCGCTGTGGCGGCGGATTCAGCCGATCGCCGCGAAACTGATGCCGTTCGATACTCCGGGCCGAGCCTTTGCGGCGGGGCTGGCGTGGGGCTGGCTTCCGTGCGGAATGGTTTATGCCGCGCTGGCCATGGCGGCGCTTGCGGGAGGCACAGCGGCGGGTGCGCTCGTGATGCTCGGATTCGGTCTCGGCACGCTGCCCTGGCTGCTCGCCGCCGGCGTCGGCTTCGCGCGCTGGCGCGAGGCATTGCGCCGGCCCCGCTGGCGCCTGGCCATCGGCGGCCTGGTCCTCGGGTGGGGCGTGTTCGGGCTGGCGCGCGCAGCGGACCTTGCGGAAACGTTGCGCAGCGGCTTGATGTGCCTGTTCTGAGTTTCTGCGGCAATCACCGGCAGACCAGCACCGGGATGCTCGAGTGGGTGAGCAGTTTGTTGGTCTCGCTTCCCAATACCATCGCGGACAGGCCGCGCCGGCCATGGG
Organism: Gammaproteobacteria bacterium; assembly: GCA_041476585.1. Lineage (GTDB taxonomy): Bacteria > Pseudomonadota > Gammaproteobacteria > Burkholderiales > SG8-39 > JADGRQ01. The sequence continues at coordinate 25,080 of JBGOTT010000011.1, forward strand.
ACGCCATCACGATCAGGTCGCATTTCTTCAACTTCGCGGCGCGCAGGATGCCCGCATACGCGTGGTTGTTCGCCAGGTGCACCGTGCTGCAATCGACGCCTGTCGTCTGCGCTTCGGTCTCAAGCACCGAAAGAGCCTTGCGCGCCTCGCCTTCGTGGAACTCGCGGAACCGCCTGGGTGACATCTGCGGCACGTAGCTCGATCCTTCGCTGTACATCGGCGCGCGCGCTTCCGGTACGACATACACGCCGGTAAGACGGGCGCCAAGGCTGCTCGCGAGCCGCGCTGCCGTGGTGATCGCCTTCTTGGAAAGCTTCGAACCGTCCGTGGCTACGAGAATGTGCTTGTACATGGCGGGGCTCCGTGGTTGCATGCGTTCGTCCGTTTCAGATCCTGCGCCATTCAATCGGGCCGGTCATGACCTGGGTCAAGCATGGCGGCCGTGTCGTTCGAGGTCTCCTCGGCGGCAAGTTTACCCGGATCGAACCACGCCAGACGGCCGTGCAGCTTTACGACCTCACCGACGATCACCAGTGACGGCGGTTTGAAACCTTCGCGCGCGGCGATTCCGGGCAGCGTCGCAAGCGTTCCGATGCTCACGCGCTGCGACGCAAGCGTGCCATGTTCTGCAATCGCAGCGGGCGTGCCGCCCGGCAGTCCGTGCTCGATCAGCTTTGCGGCGAGCCGGCCGAGGCCGTGCACGCCCATGTAGATCACCACCGTCTGCCTGGGCTGGGCGAGCGCGTCCCAGTTGAGGTCGAGCGCGTCATTCTTGAGATGTCCGGTAACGAACACGCAGGAATGCGCGTAATCGCGGTGGGTGAGCGGAATCCCCGCATAGGCCGCGACGCCGCTGGCCGCGGTGATGCCCGGCACCACCTCGAAGCCGATTCCATGCGCGGCGAGCGTCTCGATCTCTTCGCCGCCGCGGCCGAAGATGTAAGGGTCGCCGCCTTTCAGTCGCACCACGCATTTTCCCTCGCGTGCGAGTTTCACCATCAGCCGGTTGATGTCCTGCTGCGGCAGCGCGTGACGGTCGCTCTCCTTGCCGACGTAGATGCGTTCGGCGTCCCGCCGCGCCTGATCCACGATGGGGCGCGCAACCAAGTGGTCGTAAAGGATGACATCCGCGCGTTGCAGCGCGCGCAGCGCGCGCAAGGTGAGGAGCTCCGGATTGCCCGGGCCACCGCCCACCAGATACACCGTACCCGTCGCGGCCGACCCGCCTACGTGCTCGACCCCGCCGCTGCTGGAAAGAGACCGTTCGATGGCCTTGACGGCCGCGCCTTCGCGCCCGGAGAAGATCATCTGCGCGATCGGCCCGTCGCATACTGATTCCCAGAAGCGCCTGCGCGGGCCTGGCTCCGGGAAGCGTTGCTTCGAAGCGGCGCGATAGCGGCCCGCGAGTGCGGCGAGTCGCCCGAATCCCGCCGGCACGGCGGTCTCGATCAGCGTGCGCAGGCGGCGCGCGACGACCGGCGCCGTGCCGCCCGAGCCGATCGCAATCTGCAGCGGCGGGCGATCGACCACGGCGGGCATGATGAACGTGGAACTCGCCGCGTCGTCGACGGCATTGACCAGAACGCGCCGCGCGCGCGCCTCGCGAGCCACCGCCGCATTGACCGCGCGATCGTCGGTTGCGGCAATCGCAAGCACAACGCGTTCGAGGTCATCCGGGGAGAAAACCCGCGCGCGGTACTCGATCTCGCCGCGCCCGGCCTGGCCGGCAAGCGTTGCGCACAGACCGGGCGCGATCACGCACACGCGGGCGCCGCTGCGCAGCAGCGCATCGACTTTTTGTGCGGCGATCGGCCCGCCGCCGACCACGGCGCAGGATTCCCCGCGCAGGTTGAGAAAGGCCGCGAAAAAGGCCCGGTCGGCGGCCACCGCGCGGGGATCAAAATTGCTCGGGGTCACCCTTGCAACGCTAAATGCTGGATCGGGCTTCGCTATTGACCTGTGTCAAAGGCCTGGATGCCCGGGTGCGCGAGGCTTGGCCAGTCATGAAACGAGGTATTGTCGTGTTTGCGCTGTTTGCGGGCGCCGCCACAGCGGGATCGCCGGAGGAGCGCCGCGACGAGTTGATCAACCTCGTGCGCCAGGACTGCGGCTCGTGCCACGGACTCACAATGAAAGGCGGGCTGGGTCCGCCGCTGCTGCCGGCGACGCTCGCTGATAAGGATCCCGAGAGCCTGCGCTATGTGGTACTCCACGGACGCCGGGGCACGCCAATGCCGCCATGGCGCGATTTCATGAGCGAAAGCGAAGCGTCCTGGATCATCGAATTGCTGCGCAAGGGCCTGCCCGATGAGAAAGGTTTGGGTGTTGCTGGCGGTCGCCGCGTTATTTGCGGCGGGTTGCGCCGCGACCGGGGCGTTGCGCGGCACAGGCGACCTCGGGCTGGTCATCGAGCGCGGCGCGGGCCGCATCACCGTGATCGAAACCAGCGGGCGCAGCGTGCTGGGCACCGTCGAAGGATTGGGCGATTTATCGCATGCGGCCGCCGTCTACTCGCGCGACGGGCGTTACGCGTTCGTGTTCGGGCGCGACGGCGGGCTTACCAAGGTCGACATGCTGCGCATGCGCGTCGACAAACGCGTGGTGCAGGCCGGCAATTCGATCGGTGGCGCGATCTCGAGCGACGGGCGCGTGATTGCGGTGGCGAACTACGATCCCGGCGGCGTACAACTGTTCGACGCCGCGACCCTCGAGCGTCTCGCGGACATTCCGGCGAGCTACGGCGGCGGTAGCCGCCGCGCCAAAGTAGTCGGGATCGCTGACGCGCCGGGAAACCGCTTCGTGTTCAGCCTGTTCGAGGCCGGCGAAATCTGGATCGCGGATGCGAGCGACCCGCGCGCGCCTGCGGTCGAGCGGTTTCGCGCGATCGGCAAGGAGCCCTACGACGGTTTCGTCACGCCGGGCGGACGGTATTACATCGCGGGCCTGTTCGGCGAGGACGGGCTCGCGCTGGTCGACCTGTGGAATCCCGGCGCAGGCGCGAAGCGCATCCTCGGCGGCTACGGCCGCGGCGAGGAAAAGTTGCCCGTCTACAAGATGCCGCACCTGCGCGGCTGGGCTGTCGCCGGCGAAGTGGCCGTATTTCCCGCCATCGGCCGGCACGAGGTGTTGATGGTCGATACCGCGACATGGACGGAGATCGGGCGCGTGCCGGTGCACGGCCAGCCGGTGTTCGCGATCGCGCAGCCCGGCGGCCGGCGCGTGTGGGTGAACTTCGCCTTCCCGAGCAATGATGTGGTCCAGGTAATCGACGTGCCGAGCCGCAAGGTGATCCGCGAGCTCAGGCCCGGGAAGGCGGTGCTGCACATGGAATTCACGCCGCGCGGCGAGCAGGTCTGGATCTCCGCGCGCGACGACGATCGGGTGACGGTCTACGACACCGCGACCTACGCTCCGCTGGCTCGCATTCCCGCGGCAAAGCCGAGCGGCATATTCCTCACCAGTCGGGCCGCCGCCACCGGGTTCTAGCATGCGCATCGGCATCGTCCCCGGCACCCTCGAGTTCCGGCTGCTGAACGAGTTCCAGCGCGATCTGACGCTGGTGCCGCGCCCGTTCGCCGCGATGGGAGAGGCGCTGGGCGAATCCGAGGAACGCGTGTTGGAAATGCTCGCGCAGCTCTCGGCCGATGGCACGGTCAGCCGTGTGGGCGTCGTGTTCCGCCCGAACGCGGCGGGGGCGAGTACCCTGGCGGCGATGGCGGTGCCCGACCAGCGGCTGGAAGAAGTCGCTGCGCAGGTCAGCGCGCACCCCGAGATCAATCATAACTACGAGCGCGAGCACCGCTACAACCTGTGGTTCGTCGCCACCGCACCGGCGCAGGAAGGCTTGAATGCGGCGCTCGCGCGCATCGAGCGCGAAACGGCGCTGCCGCTGATCTCGCTGCCGCTTCTCGATGAGTACCACATCGATCTCGGCTTCGACCTGGGCGGGAGGGGCGAGAAGGCACCGAAACGCGCTGTGGGCGCCGTGGCCGCGCCACTCGGGCCGGGCGACCGCCCGCTGGTGGCGGCGCTGCAACGGGGCCTGCCGCTGGTGCCGCGGCCGTTCCAGGTGGCCGGCGCGCGCGCCGGAATGTCCGAGGCCGCGGTAATCGGGACACTGGGGCGATGGCTGGACGACGGCATCGCGCGCCGCATCGGCGTGGTCGTGCGGCACCGCCCGCTCGGCTACGAGGCGAACGCCATGGTGGTGTGGGATGTTCCGGACGAAAAGGCCGCCGAAACGGGCGCGCGGCTGGCGCGCTGGCCGGCCGTGACGTTGTGCTACCGGCGTCCGCGCAGACTGCCCGCCTGGCGCTACAACCTGTTCTGCATGATCCACGGGCACACCCGGGGGCAGGTGCTGGGCGAGATCGAAGCGCTGCGTGCCGCGAACGGTCCGGGCGCCGTGACGGCGGAGGTCTTGTTCAGCCGGCGCTGCTTCAAGCAGCGCGGGGCGCTCTATGCGTGGGAGCCCGCGCATGGATGAATCCGACCGCTGCATCTTGAACGCGCTGCAGGGCGGTTTTCCGCTGTGCGAGCGACCGTTCGCGCAGGTTGCGAAGGATCTCGGGTTTGCCGAAGAAGAGCTGATCGCGCGCATCCGGGCGATGCTGGAGGAGGGCAGCCTGACGCGTTTCGGACCGCTGTACAACGCCGAGCGCATGGGCGGAGCGTTCACGCTGTGCGCGATGCGCGTGCCGCCGGAGGCATTCGAGCGCGTTGCGGCGATCGTCAACGCGAGGCCCGAAGTGGCGCACAACTACGAGCGCGAACATGCTCTCAACATGTGGTTCGTGCTGGCGATCGCGGAGCCGGCCTGCGTCGCCGCCGTGGTGCGCGATATCGAGCGGCAAAGCGGATGCGTGGTGCTGCAGTTGCCGAAACTGGATGAGTATTTCGTTGAACTCAAGCTCGCCGTATGAACGACCCTCTCGACCGGCGCATCATAAGCGCCACCCAGGCCGGCCTGCCGCTGGTGCCGGAACCGTACCGCGCGGTAGCGGACCAACTCGGCGTGGCGCAGGAAGAGGTGTTGCAGCGCATGCAGCGCATGCTGGACGACGGCCGCATCCGGCGCATCGGCGTGGTGCCCAATCATTACGCGATCGGCTATGTCGCCAACGGCATGTCGGTCTGGAACGTTGACGACGCGCGGATCGCGGAACTGGGGGCTGCGGTCGGGGCACTGACCTTTGTCAGCCATTGCTACCGCAGGCCGCGGCGTCCGCCGGACTGGCCGTATAACCTGTTCGCGATGATCCACGGGCGCGACCGCGCCGAAGTCTATACCAATGTCGCCGCGATCTCGGCGCTGCTGGACACGGCCAGCAGCGGCCACGACGTCCTCTACAGCACCCGTATCCTGAAAAAGACCGGGCTTCGATTCGGCTGAGGCCGGGGCGCTCTTGACGCACGTCAAAAGCACGGCGCCGCCGCCCCGTAGGATGGCGTGAACCACATCGGGTGCGCCATGTTCCGCATTTCGCGCTTCATGCAGGAAATCGACCGGCCGCCTCCGCTCGCGGGGCCGCGTGATCCGCCGGCGCCTGCCCGGATGCACGTGTCCGGTCCCGTGGTCATCTGGAACCTGGTGCGGCGCTGCAACCTGACCTGCCTGCACTGCTACTCGATCTCCGCCGACGTTGACTTTCCCGGCGAACTGAGCACCGGGGAAGTCTGCAGCGTGATGGAGGACCTGAAACGCTTCGGCGTGCCGGTGCTGATCCTGTCGGGCGGCGAACCGCTGCTCAGGAAGGACCTCTTCACCATCGCGGCGCATGCGAGGGCGCGCCGGTTCTATGTCGGACTGTCGACCAACGGCACGCTGATCGATGCGGCGATGGCCGGGCGCATCGCGGACATCGGCTTCGATTACGTCGGCATCAGCCTCGATGGAATGCGCGACACGCACGATCGTTTCCGGCGCAAGGCCGGGGCGTTCGACGCATCGCTCGCCGGCTTGCGGGCCTGCCGCGATCGCGGCGTCAAGGTCGGGGTGCGCTTTACGCTGACGCAGGACAATGCGGCCGACCTGCCGGCGCTGCTCGGCCTGGTGGAGCGGGAGGGCATCGACAAGTTCTACCTCTCTCACCTGAACGACGCGGGCCGCGGCAACAAGAACCGCGCTCACGATGCCCATTTCCAGACCACGCGCCGCGCGATGGATCTGCTGTTCGACACCTGCTGGGGCTACCAGCGCCGCGGCATTGCAAAGGAGTTCGTCACCGGCAACAACGATGCCGACGGCGTCTACCTGCTCGATTGGGTGCGCCGCAACCATTCCGGGCGCGAGGCGCAACTGCGCGCGCGCCTGGCCGAGTGGGGCGGAAACGCCTCGGGCGTCAACGTCGCCAACATCGACAACGTCGGCAACGTGCATCCCGATACCATGTGGTGGAGCTACTCGCTCGGCAACGTGCGCGAG
>JBGOTT010000012.1:0-30687 GCA_041476585.1 Gammaproteobacteria bacterium
CATTTCGCGCGCCTGCTGCGCGAAGCGGGGCTGCCGGTCGGTCCGGACCGTGTGATCGACTGCGTCGAGGCGCTTTCGCTGCCCGGCTTCCTCAGCTCGGCGCGCGGGCGCGACGACTTCTACTGGTCGCTGTCGGCGCTGCTGCTGTCGCGCGAACAGCACCGAGCGATCTTCGACCAGGCCTTCGCCCTGTTCTGGCGCGACCCGAAGCTCGCCGAAAAGATGATGCAGTTGCTGCTGCCCAAGACCTATGGCCGCGCGGCGAAATCCGAGCAGGAGCAGAGCCAGCGGCTCACCGATGCGCTGTTCGGTCAGAAGCAGGAGGACGCCGAGCCGAAGCCGAACGAGGACGAGGTCGAGCTCGACGCCCGGCTGACGTTCTCCTCGCGCGAAGTACTGCAGCGCATGGATTTCGACTCCATGACCGCTGCGGAGCTGGCCGAGGCGAAGAAGGCGATCGCGGAACTGCGGCTTCCGCTGCGCGATATCCTGACGCGGCGTTTTTCATCGGCGCAGCGCGGGCCGCGCATCGACATGCGCGCGACCCTGAAGGCGTCCTTGCGCGAGTCGGGTGAGCTGGTGGAACTCACTCGCTCCGCGCCGCGCAAGCTGCATCCGCCGCTGGTGGTGCTGTGCGACATCTCAGGCTCGATGAACCCGTACTCGCGCATGTTCCTGCACTTCCTGCATGCCATCACCAACGACCGCGACCGGGTGAGCGTGTTCGTGTTCGGCACACGCCTCACCAACATCACCAGGGCGCTGCGCCACCGCGACGTCGACGTGGCGATGCGCCGCGTCGCCGATGCGATCAAGGACTGGTCGGGCGGCACGCGCATCGGCGTATGCCTGCATGAATTCAACTGGCGCTGGGCGCGCCGCACGCTCGGGCAGAATGCCTGCGTTCTGCTGGTGTCCGACGGGCTTGACCGCGAGGCCGGCGAAGGGCTCTCCGACGAAATGGAGCGGATTTCCCGGTCCTGCCGGCAGTTCATCTGGTTGAATCCCCTGCTGCGCTACGATCGCTTCGAAGCCAAGCCCGCGGGCGTGCGGGCCATGCTGCCCTACGTGGACCACTTCCTGCCGGTGCATAATCTGCAGAGCCTGACACAGTTGGCCAGGACCCTGACCGAGCCCGTGCGCCGGGCCGAACGCAAGCTGCACTGACCGGAGAATCACGATGGAGATGAGCGGCGAGCAGCTGATCCCCGCATCGCAGGCCGATACCTGGAAGGCGCTCAACGACCCGGAAGTGCTGAAGGCCTGCGTGCCGGGCTGCGAAACCATCGACCGGGTCTCGGAGTCGGAGTACACGATCGGAATGACCGCGCGCATCGGCCCGGTTGCGGCGAAATTCCGGGGCAAGCTGACGATCTCGGACCTCAATCCGCCGAATTCGTATTCGATCGCCTTCGACGGCCAGGGTGGCGCGGCCGGTTTTGGCAAGGGCGGCGCGAAGGTGCAGCTCTCCCCTGAAGGCGAGGGCACCAGGCTAGTCTATCAGGTGAAGGCTAATGTCGGGGGCAAGCTCGCGCAGATCGGCTCGCGCCTGATCGATGCCGCTGCCGGCAAGCTTGCCAACGATTTCTTCAACGCCTTCAACGCGAAGATGGCGAGCCTGCATCCGAGCGCCGCCGCGCACGACGAGCACCAACCCGCGCCTTTAGCCGATGATCCGGACAAGCCGAAAATCGCGGATGCGACGCTGCGCTGGCTTGCCGCCACGGCGCTGGTGGTGTTCGTTGTCGCGCTGCTTATGCTGTTCTAGCCCGTGGTCCTTCGCGCGCGTCTGACTACGCCGTCGCGGCTTGTCTGATCGCCTGAACGATCGCCTCCGGCGGCTGGGCGCCGGAGACTCCGTATTTCCGGTTGATGATGAAAGTTGGTACCCCGAGATGCCGAGATTGCGCATCTCTTCTGCGGTCGCGGCCACGCGCCGTGGGTGTTCCGCATCCGCCCAGCGTGCCTCCAAATCCGCAGTTTTCAGCCCCGCTCCCGTTGCCACCTCAAGCAGCACCGCGCGATCGCCGATGTCGCGCGCTTCGAGAAAGTAGGCGCCGAACAGGCCTTCGACCACAGCCTCGCCGGCGCTTTTTCCCTGCGCCAGGTCGATCAACTGGCGCGCGGCGAACGTGTTGGGGGTGCGCTGCATGCGCTCGAAGGCGAACTCCAAGCCTTCGCCGCGCGCTTCCGCCGATCCGCGCTCGTCGAGCGCACGCGAGCGCTCCAGGCTGCCGAACTTGCGCTCGCGGTACTCGGCGCGCGGGATTCCCTCTCTGGGCATCTCGGGATTGAGCTGGAACGGCAGCCAAGTGATGCGCGGGTCGATCTCGCCATTCAACTGGCCCAGCGCCTTTTCGAGTCGGCGCTTGCCGATGAAGCACCACGGGCAGATCACGTCGGAGACGACGTCGATGCGTACGGGTGTGGCCATGCAGGGACCTCCGTGCCAGAATTCGCCGCGAGTGTACCCTGTCCGCCGAACTCACACGCCAGCCACCGGTCGAATCCCCGTGATTGCCCGCCTGCGCATCTCGCTCGCCGCCCTGATCGTGCCCGCCCTGCTGGCCGGCTGCGCGGCGATGTTCGAACCGCTCGAGCAGAAGTTCCTGTTCCGGCCGCGGCCCGCCGACCCCGAGTGGCTGGCGGCGATGGAGAAGCGCCTCGACAACTTCGAACGCGTGGAGATCACGGCGGACGAGGGCGTGCGCATCCGCGGCTGGCTTCAGAAGCCGAAGGGCGCCGCAAGATTTCCGCTGGTGATCGTTTTCGGCGGTATCGCACGCGAAACATCGTGGATGCTGCACTGGCCGCCGAAGAACGAGGACTGGGGCTGGCTGATCGTCAACTACCGCGGCTACGGAACATCGGAGGGCGAGCCGAGCGAGCGCGCGCTGTATGCGGACGCGAAGCTGATTTTCGACTACGCGGCGGCACGCCCCGACGTGGATGCATCGCGGATAGTCGTACTCGGGCGCAGCCTCGGCTCGGCCGTCGCAGTGCATCTCGCCGCGGAGCGCCCGCTGCGCTCATTGATCCTCGCCACACCGATCGACAGCCTCGCCGCGATCGGCAGCCAGCGCTTTCCTTTGCTTCCGATCGGCCTGATCGCCGACGGCCGCTACGATGCCGCAGCGCTGGCTCCGGACATCCACACGCCGGCCCTGTTCCTGATCGCGGAGGATGACGACGTCACGCCGCCCGAGCACGGGGAGCGCCTCGCCGGGCTTTGGGCCGGAGAGAAGAAACTCGTGCGTATCCCCGACACCGGCCACCGCAGGGTGGAATGGCGGCGCGAATACTGGGATGCGGTGAACGACTGGCTCAGCGCGTTGCGCTAGGCTTTTTCTTCTCCGGGATCGTCCAGAAATAGACCAGACGGCCGTTCCACTCGAGCTTTTTCTCGGGCAGCCAATCGCCCATGTCGAACTGGTGCGACACGATCCGCGTACCCGGCTTGAGTTCCGCCCACAAGCGCGGGCGCAGCTTCACGTTCAATTCGGGCAGCAGGTAGAGCGTGACTACGCTCGCCTCCCGGAAATCCGCCGTGAACAGGTCTTCGTTGCGGAACGTGACCAGCTTCCCGACGCCGTTTTTCTTCGCGTTCTCGTTGGCCTCGCGGATGCGCTCGGGATCGATGTCGATGCCGACCGCGCGCACGCCGTACTTCTTTGCCGCCGTGACGGGGATGCGGCCGTCGCCCGAGCCCAGGTCGAAGAGCACGTCGCCTTTTCGCACGTCGGCGAGGCGCAGCATGTCCTCGACCAACTCCTGCGGCGTGGGGACGAAAATTACATCAGGCGTGCGTGGGCCTTTGCCCTGGGCAAGCGCGGGAAGCGCGCAGATGAGGAGGATGAAAGCGCAAGCGTTGGCACGAAAGGCGGGCATGCGTGCTCCGGGACGGTGCATCGACCGCCGATAGTATGCCCGATCTACTGAAGGAATCCGCCCGCCCAGCGATTCATGGTAACCGCCTCAAGCCGCCGAATGGGGGACCGTTCAATCGCCTGCGATGGTCATGTTCTCGATCAGGATTGAACCGGAATGGCGCGACCCGCGCACGACCATGTCGTTGCCGACCGCTGCGATTCCCTTGAACATGTCGCGCAGGTTGCCGGCGATCGTGATCTCTTCGACCGGGTGCGCGATTTCGCCGTTTTCCACCCAGTAGCCCGCAGCGCCGCGCGAATAGTCTCCGGTCACCATGTTCACGCCCTGGCCGAGCAGTTCGGTCACCAGCAGCCCGCGGTTCATCTCCCGCAGCATGCCGCGAAAGTCGCGCGTCCCCGGCCGCACGATCAGATTATGGTTGCCGCCCGCGCTGCCCGTCGATTGCGTGCCGAGCTTGCGCGCCGAGTAGCAATTGAGGAAATAGCCCTCCAGCACGCCGTCACTCACCACTGCGCGCGTGCGCGTGGCGACGCCTTCCGCGTCGAACGGCGCGCTCGCGAGCCCGCGCGGCAACAGCGGCTTCTCGTCGATGGTCACGCCGCGCGCGAATACCTGTTTGCCCAGACTGTCGAGCAGGAACGACGCCTTGCGATACAGGCTCCCGCCGCTCACCGCCGACACGAACTGGCCAATCAGGCCGGTGGCCGCCGGCGCTTCGAACAGCACGGGCGCCTGACGCGTGGCGAGCTTTTTCGCGCGCAAACGCGCAAGCGCCCGCTCAGCCGCATAGCGCCCCAGCGCGGCGGCTTTGGCGAGGCGTCCGGGAACACGCGAAGAGCTGTACCAGTCGTCGCGCTGCATCCTGCCGCGCTCCTGCGCGATGACGCTGCACGACAGCATGTGCCGCGCGGCGGGGTAACCGCCCATGAAGCCCTCGCTATTGGCGAACACGAACTGCGAGTGCTGCGCCGAGACGCTCGCGCCCTCCGAGTTCTTCACCTTCGGGCTCACGGCGAAGGCGGCGGATTCGCAAGCCCGCGCAAGCTCGATCGCCTCTTCCGGCGTGATCGGCCAAGGGTGGTAGAGATCGAGGTCCGGCAGCGCGCTGGCGATCAGTTCCGGCTCGGGCAGCCCGGCGCAGTCGTCCTCGGCGGTGAAGCGCGCAATCGCGACCGCCGCCTCGACCGTGCTGCGCAGCGCCGCCGGAGAGAAGTCCGAGGTGCTGGCATGGCCTCGCCGAACGTGCGGCCGCGCGCCAAGGTAGACGGAAACGGCCACGCCCTTGTCGCGGTTGTGCTCAAGCGTTTCCACCTTGCCCATGCGCACCGTGACGCCCAGCCCCTGGCCCTCGGAGATTTCGCACTCGCAGCCGCTCGCGCCGAGCGAGCGCGCATGCGCCAGCACGATCTGCGCGATTTCGGCAAGCCGTTCCGGAGTGTGCGTGAAGCGATTTGCCTGCGGCATGGCGCGCTATGATATCAGCGCGATGGAAGATGCCGCCCCCAGCAAGACGAAAAAGAAACAGCAGATGCACGAGCTGCAGGCGCTCGGCGCGGAATTGGTCGGGCTGTCCGCCGAGCAGCTCGCAACGACGCGTCTGCCCGCGGCCCTGCTCGCCGCCGCGCTCGAGGCGCAGCGCATTCACAGCCGCGAAGGGCGGCGGCGCCAGCTCCAGTACATCGGACGGCTGATGCGCGAGCTCGACCCCGGGCCGATCCGCGAGCAGTTGGCGCTCTGGCAGGGCCTGTCACGCGGGAACGCGGCCCGTCACCATGCGCTGGAGCGCTGGCGCGAACGCCTGCTCGCCGACGACGAAGCGCTCACCGAGTTCGCGCGCGAGCAGCCCGGAGCGGACCTCCAGGCGTTGCGCGCGCTGATCCGCAATGCGCGCAAGGAAGCGCTGGAAAACCGGCCGCCGCGCGCCTTCCGCGAACTGTTTCGCGCGCTGCGCGAAAGCGCCGAAGACAGGCGAGACGACCGATGAGTGGCCATAACGTGAACGATGAACTGCTGATCGGCCTGGTCTCGGTCTCCGACCGCGCCTCGAGCGGCGTGTACCAGGACCAGGGCGTGCCTGCGCTCAACGACTGGTTCGCGCGGGCGCTCGCCTCGCCCTGGCGCATCGAAAGTCGCCTGATCCCCGACGAACGGGGCGTAATCGAGGCGACGCTGAAGCAACTCGTCGACCAGCTTGGCTGCCACCTGGTGCTCACCACCGGCGGGACCGGGCCCGCGCCGCGCGATGTCACACCCGAAGCCACGCTTGCCGTCGCCGACAAGGTAATGCCGGGATTCGGCGAACAGATGCGCTCGGTGAGCCTCAAGCACGTCCCCACCGCGATCCTTTCGCGACAGGTCGCGGTGATTCGCGGCAAGGCGCTGATCATCAACCTGCCGGGCCAGCCCAAAGCGATCAGCGAAACGCTCGACGGGGTGTTCGCCGCCGTGCCCTACTGCATCGACCTGATCGGCGGGCCGTATGTCGAGACCGTCGAGTCGGTCGTGCGCGCATTCCGGCCGAAATCGGCCGTGCGAAAGAAATAGCTACTCGCGAATCATCTCGCGATAGCGGCCGATCTCGTAGTCCTCTCCGCGCTCGACCAGCCCGACCGGCATGTAGACGTGGCGCTTGCCGCTGCGGTCCGCCTCGAGATTCTGGGTGGGCGCGAATACGCCCGAGCGCAGCGCGATGCTCGACTCGCCGCGCTCGGGTTCGGCGGATTTCAGCAGGATCCCCTGCTCGGCGACCACGCCGAGCGAGAACCGCGACACCATCGGCGACTTGGACAGCGTCTGGATGCCGACCCGCGCCTGATGGTTCTCGATCTTGTTCACGCGGCGCACCACGCCGAGCACCCAGTTGCTGCCGCCTTCCGGCTGCATCGCGAGCATCGCACCGACGCGCAGCCAGTCCCCCTTCATCTGCGGGATCGCCGCGCCAAAGCCGCCCGCGCTGACGTTTTCGACGATCCAGCTCTCGACTGCGTTGTTGTCGAAATCGAGCGAAACCTTCGTGTCGAGCACGCCCAGCACGCCGTCAAAGCCATGCGCCACCGACAGGCGAGACTTGACGTTGTGGCGCGGGTGCTTGCGCACCGGCGGCTCGGGCGACCAGTACGACGCAAGGTGGCGCAGAACGCCCACCAGGACATCGGTGTCGTAAACGCCGCCGAGATTGACGCTCGAAGGCACGGCGCCCGTGGCCTGGATCGTGTCGATCAGCTTTTCGAGCTCGGCCAGTGCCGCGCTCGCGCCGAAGAAGCGCAGCGTCGCGGGTGCCGGCTTGGGCGCACGCGCCAACCGCGCCGGCGCCATGCTCTGCGCAAGGTCGATCCAGTAGCCATTCTCGGCGCCGGGTGCGCTGGCCAGCACGATGCGCGGGGCGTACTCGCCGATCATCCTCTCGGCAAGCTCGACTTCCAGCGGCAGCAGGCTGTCGGGCGAGCTGGCGCTGAACATGACCGCCTTGAGAAACTCCTGCTGCGGGGAAGAATCCACCTGCACCGCGGGATACACGACGACCTTCGACGCCACCAGCTTGCGCAATTCGGCGAACGCGTACACCTTGTTCAGCACGCCCCAGGCGGAAGGGTCGACCGGCCCATAGCGCATGTGCTGCCATTTTATGCGCTGCGCAATGCTGCGCAGCGCGCGCGCAAGCAGCAACGGCAACTGGGCTTTCACCGCCTCCACGCCCTTAACACCGGTCACAAACTGGTCGACCATGCGCACGTAGGCGAAACCCGCCTCCTTCCAGTACTCGTGTATCGCACCCCACAGGCGGTTTTCCTGGAACTTCGAGGGGCGGGCCGTGGCGAGGTATTCGCGCGCAAGCTTGCGCGCGGGCGCCTGCGCAGTCTCGTCGATCAGCAGCAGCAACTGCAGTCGGTGGTCGGGCTTGAAGCCCTCGACGGTCGACACCGACTCAAGCCAGTGCGCGAGCTCTTCGGTCGCCTTGAAACTGTCCTGCGTGGGCAGCTCCTCGAGCAGGCGCCGGGCCTCCTTCAGGTCTGCCATGGGATGGTCCGGCTTGCCGCCGCCGAACAGCTTCATCGTGCATTCCTCCATCGGGCGCGGCGCGCCCTCGCCAAGGGGAGATGATGCGCCGTTCGCGGCGCGGAGGCAACGCCGGAAAGGCTTCCGGGATGATGCGGACTCTGTAAAATATTGGCCGCCCCATGCGCTTTATGATATGAACGCCCCGCTCGCGCGCGACGCCACCGAACGCTTCGGCGAGCGTCAGTACCTCGAGCTGCTCGCTGATGTGCTCGAGCGCGGCGCGCACAAGACCGACCGCACGGGCACCGGCACGCGTTCGGTGTTCGGTCGGCAGATGCGCTTCGACCTCGGGCAGAGTTTTCCGCTGCTCACGACGAAGAAGCTGCATCTCAAGTCGATCGTGCTCGAATTGCTGTGGTTCCTTGCCGGCGAAACCAACGTGCGCTGGCTGCAGGAGCGCGGCGTGTCCATCTGGGACGAGTGGGCCGACGCCAACGGCGATCTCGGCCCGGTATACGGCTACCAGTGGCGCCGCTGGCGCACGCCGGACGGTCGCGAAATCGACCAGATCACGCAGCTGATCGACCAGATCAGGAACAAACCGGATTCACGCCGGCATATCGTCACCGCATGGAACCCGGCGGACGTGGACCGCATGGCGCTGCCGCCCTGTCACGCGCTGTTCCAGTTCTACGTCGCCGACGGCCGTCTCTCCTGCCAGCTTTATCAACGCAGCGCGGACTTGTTTCTCGGCGTGCCGTTCAACATCGCTTCCTACGCGCTGCTCACGCTGATGGTTGCGCAGGTCTGCGGACTCAGGCCGGGGGAGTTCGTGCACACGCTCGGCGACGCGCACCTCTACCTCAATCACCTCGACCAGGCGCGCGAACAGCTCGCGCGCACTCCGCGCGCGTTCCCGCGCATCAGGCTGAATGCGGAAGTGAACGACATCTTCGGCTTTCGCTACGAGGACTTCGCGCTGGAAGGCTACGACCCGCATCCCGCGATCAAGGCGCCGATCGCGGTGTGATCGACCCATGCGCGCGTTGAGGTTCACCTTCGGTGCAGCGTTGATCGTCGTCAGCGCATTGCTGCTGCTCGGCGCCGCGGCTCTAGCGCTGGGGCTGGCAGTCGGCGAGCTGCCGGAAACGCCCCAGTCGCTCGGGCGGCTGGGCGCGTACCTGCTTTTCGCCGGGGGTTGCGCGTACGGCGGCTACCGCGTGCTGCGTACGGGCACCGCCCCGGAAACTGCGGAACGACCGTAGCCGTTCAGCCATGTCCGAGCAGGCCTACCGTGACCAGGCGCTCAAGCTGTTCCCGTGGATCTGCGGGCGCTGCCGGCGCGAATTCAGCGGGAAAAATCTGCGCGAGCTGACCGTCCATCACAAGGACGACGATCACAACAACAATCCGCCCGACGGCAGCAATTGGGAGTTGCTGTGCCTGTACTGCCACGACAACGAGCATTCGCGCCAGCTCGAGACGCAGCGCCAGGGCGCGGATGCGCCCGCCGCGAGCGTCCCGCGCGCATCCCACAAGCCATTCGCCGATCTCAAGGACCGGCTGAAGGGCAAGCGCTAGGGTCGAATGTCGCAAACGCTCGGAGACGGCCTGCCCCAGGCGCCGCCGGTCCCGACCAAGCGGCCACGCGTCGTCCTGATCGCCGCGGTCGCGGCGAACGGAACCATCGGGCTGGACAACCGCCTGCCGTGGCGCCTCCCGGAGGACTTGCGGCGCTTCAAGGCGCTGACTCTCGGGCACGCGGTGGTGATGGGGCGGCGCACCTGGGACTCGATCGGCCGGCCGCTGCCCGGACGGACGAACATCGTGGTGACCCGCTCGACGCGTTTTGCCGCGCCGGGCGCCCTGATCGCGCATACGCTTGACGAAGCGCTGGCGGCCGCCGCTGCGGCGGACGAAGTGTTCGTAATCGGCGGCGGGGATCTCTACCGCGCGGCGCTGCCGCTCGCGCAGAGGCTGCTGCTCACCGAGATCCGGCGGGATTTCGCAGGCGACGCGTTCTTTCCGGCGTTCGACCGCGCGGCGTTTCGCGAAATCTCGCGCCAGCCACAGCCTGCGCTCGATGGCCTGGAGTACGACTTCGTCGAGTACCAGCGGCGCTAGCTAGTGTGAGCGCAGCTGCGTCGCGTCGTCGAACTGGTCCCACAGCCCCAGCGTGCGACCGGCCGCGAGCGAGTCGCGCACGAACCGCGCGACCGCCGGATCCTCGATCAAGTCCGCGGCGGAATTCATGCTCAGTATCTTGTCCGGGTCCTGCGGCCGCGCCACGGCGTAGCCTTGGACATAGTCGATGCCCACCTCGGCCAAGGCCTCGACGGTGGCGCAGTCCTCGGCCCATTCCGCGATGCTCTTCATGCCGAGGTTGCGCGCCAGTTGGACGATCGCCTCGACGACCGCCAGGTTCGCCGGATGAGTGGTCACGCGCGTGACGAAGCTGCCGTCGATCTTGAGCGCGTCCGCGGGCAGCTCCATGAGGTAGGAGAACGAGGTATAGCCCGCGCCGAAGTCGTCCAGCGCGACCTTTGCCCCGAAGCCGCGCACGGTGTCGATGAAGCGCCTGGTGTTCTCCAGGTCGTGCAGCGCGACGCTTTCGGTGATCTCCAGGCATAGCCGCTCCGCGGCGCGCGGGTGCTGCGCCAGCATCGAGAAGGCGTCCTGGATGAATTTCTTGTCGTTGAGCGACGCCCCGCTCAGGTTCATGCACACGAAGCGCGTCCTGCGCAGTGCGTCGCGGTGCCGGTCGAGCCACTCCAGCGTGTGCGACAGCACCCAGCGGTCGATCACCGCGGCGCGCCCGTTGTTCTCCGCCGCGGCGATGATCGTTCCGGCGGCGGTAACGCTGTTGTCGGCCTCGCGCATCCGCACCAGCACCTCGAAATCGTGCGACTCGTACGGCGCGATCAGCGACATGATCGGCTGCATGACGAGGAACAGCCCGTCGGGCGCGACGCCCGCGCCGAGATGCTTGACCAGGCGCAGCTCGCGCTCGTAGTCCTTGAACTCGCGCGACTGCCGCTCGTAGATCACGAGGCCGTCGGTGTTCGCCTTGCGCGCCGCGCGGCAGGCGCGGTCTGCCATCGAGATCGCGTCCTTCACTTCAAGGCTCTCGGCGAGCTCGATCAGCCCGATCGCGCACTTCACCTGGAGTGCCTTGTCAGCGGTCTGATAATGGTGCTTATCGATGTTTGTAACGATCTGCCGGCACAGGTCGGTCGCCGCCTGCACGGGCACGTCCTGAAAGACGATGATGAACTCGTCCCCGCGGATGCGGCCGATGTCGTGGCGCTGCGCGAGCGTCTGCTCGACGAGCTGGCACACCTGCCTCAGCACCTCGTCGCCGGCGACGAGACCGAACAGGTCGTTGATCAGCTTGAAGCCGTCGAGATCCAGGTACGCGAGCGCCAGCGGCTTGCCATCGGCCAGCCGCCTCACCGCCTCCTCGAGCACGTGCTCGATTCCGTGCCGGTTGAGCACGCCGGTCAACGAATCGTGGTCCGCCAGGAAGTGCAGTCTCTCCGTTGCCTCGTACTTTTCCGTGATGTCCTGCAGCGACCCTTCCACCTTGTCCGCGCTCAGGGTCGCCTTGACGAGGTACCGTCTGGAATCCCGGCCGTCCCCATCAAGGCTGCGGACCTCCAGCTCCTCCGCCGCCCCTCCCCGCGCGACCTCCTGCAGCCTGCGCCAAGCGCCCGGCTCGAAATGCTCGCCCCAGTGGTCGCGGCGGTTGCGCGAAGGATCCACGTTGAGCATCCGCGTGAGCGCGGAGTTGACGCGCGCGAACAAGCCGTCGCGCTCCAACGTGAACAGTCCGATCGGGATCGCCTCGTAGGTGCTCCTCAGCTCGTCCTGCGCCTTCACCCGTTCCTGGTGTTCCTCGCGCATCTGCTCCGCGATGGCCAGCGCCGCCATCAGGCTCGAGGTGAGCGCCGCGGTGACGCTGTTTACCGTGCCGATCAGCATCTTGAAGCCCATTGCGGCAGCGATGATTTCGTACAGGCCGGTGAGCAGCACGATCGCGAGCGACGCGCCGTACCACATCGCCACCCGGGAACGCGTCACGAACACGATGCGCACCAACAGGAATACGAGGATCGAGATCGTCACCGCGGCGGTGAGCCACATTAAGGGAAGGAACGCAGCGAACGGCAACGCCACGGCGGCGGCCAGCAGCAGCACGCACGACCATTGGGCAATCAGCAGCAACCGCCTATGGCCGACCCGCTTCAGGTCGTCCCGGCACAACCGCACGAACAGCATGACAGTCAGGACGTAATAGGCGGCAATCGTCAGCTTTTTCATCGGCAAGACCCACGCCTGCGGGACTGTGTGCTCGAGCCATTGGGTGTCCCACCCCGCCGAGATCGCCGCGAGGCGCAGACCGGCCATCAGCCACGCCGCGAACAGCACGTACATCCATTCCCGGTTGACGATCGCGGTCAGCAGCACGAAAGCGCTGAGCACGATCAGGCCGCCTTCCAGCAGTCCGGCATTGCGATGAAACTGCTGATTCGACGTCCCGAGCTCGGCTGCCAGCCACCGCTCCGCCGAGATGCGCGCCGGCCCCGCGAACGACGCTCGGCACAGGACTGCGACCGCCGACGCAGGCCTGCCCAGCTCGATCGCGAACCCCGCCTTCATCGGCAGCATCTGGCCGGCCGACGCGTTGCGGCTCGCGCTGCCCAGGGGTCTGAGGCTCGCCGCGTCCCAGCAGGCGGCGTCGAGCGCGTGCCGAGACGGCAAATGGACGTCGACCAACTCGCCGCCGCTGCCCGCGGGCAGTGTGAAGCTGAACCAGAACGGCGACTCGGAAAGGCGGGTGTCGTAGTGCCGGAGCGCCGGCTTGCCGCGGAGCCGCTCGAGCGCCGCTGGCGGCTCGAGCCCGCCTTCGGTCTGCGCAAGGACACGGATATCGAGCTGCGTCGCGCCGCCGACCGGATACTGGCTATCCCACGCGCTCAGCGCGATGAGCGATACCACCACGATCACGGCGGGCACGCCGTAGACGCACAGGCGATACAGGAACGTATCCAGCACCGCGTGGATGCGACCCTTCGCTCCCAGCCCCGCGCTCGATGCCAGCAAGTTCATCCGTGTCGGTAAATTGGGTGCGAGTTACTCCCCGATTTATTATCGCACGTTACCCTATGGGACGATTGTACGCCCCTCTTCGGCTCCGGCTCCTTGTGTCAGTGCCCGGTTTCGAGCTGGCTCGCCCGCCTGGGTCGGCGCGCCCTATGCGTAAAGGCAGAGCCGGGTTCGTGCAACTGGATGTCCGGATGGCCGGTATCAAAGACCAGGCTGTAGAGCGGGTGGTTCGCTTCGAGCCACCGGGATTGCGCCGACTCGATTTCGAAGGCCAGAATCCGGTGCGGAATATTGCCGGCATGGCTCAAGGGGATGAATCCCCCCCCCGGGAACACGTCCTTGAACAGCAGCGCCTCGTATTGCCTGTCGAGGGGCGATCTCGCGCCGATGACCAGCCAGTCGATCTGCGCGTCCTCGCAGTACTCAAACAGCGCCTTGAAAAGCAGGGTCTTGACGACGCGCCCGGATCTGTCCGGCGAGACGCCCAGCCGCGTGACCTCGGCGAGGCTTTTGTCTCGCAGCCAGCGCGGAAGGTCGACCGATTGCTCGAGCGCGAGCTTCCGGCAACGGTTCGTCTGGATGCGCAGCGTGCCGAGGGGGGAACCGTCGAGCTTGGATTCCGCGAGCAGCACCACCGAGGCTTCGTCGCGATCGTTGGCCTCGGGCGCCTTCAGCAACTCCGCCAGCGCCGGAACGTGGCGCGCATACGCCGCGTACCGTATCGCGACAGCTTTTCCGAGCTGCTCCTCGCTGCGGGCGACCTTGATCGTGAACGGCAGCCGCTCCTCCGCCACCGACACATGAGGTAGGGCGTTGCCCTGCTGCAGCACCTTCCCGGCCAGGATAGCGCCGGTTGCGTCCATATTTTGATGCAGATTCATTTGCGATTCCCCCTGATAATCATGAAGTAACTGCCACCGCCCCCGTTGCGAGCCGGTCGCAGATCTCGCCCTGGCGGATGCCAGAAACTGCGAGAGCCTTCCTAATATCTCCCTAGTATCTTCCTAATTAGGAAAGCGAAAACAGCAAAACGTTCACAATCTTTTGCCATTAACTGCAACGAAGACTGCTGGTTAGCTGCGCGAGGGTCTTGATCTGGGTCAAACAGGGTCGGAGTGGAAATAGCAAAACGTGCACAATGTCTCGCAATTGACTGCAACGAATAGGGGTTCGGCCGGCGCCGCCGTGATCTACCGGCCCAAGATGCACCCGGGGCTGAAGAGGAATTCTCAGGTCAGGCCCGGCGCCGAGCGGCTGGAGATGCTCTGGAAATACATTCCCGAGTGGGTTACGAGCAATTGGCTCGGGAGACGCGCCAAGGCCGCTTGGGTGCGGTTGAGCCGCAAGCTGTATGACGCCGATCCGCCCCAATGCGCGAAGTGCAAAGCGCCGATGCGGCTCAATCGCGCTGATCGAGGACCTCGCGGTGGTGCGAACGATTCTCACGCATCTGGGCCGTTGGCAGCCCGATGCGGCATGCAGCAGGAGCGCGCGCCACCGGTGCCGCCTCCAAGCCCGGCCCGTGCACGCGAGCCTCGTGCTCACTTAACCAGCCGATTCCCGACATCGCCTGAACGAGGCAAACGCGGACGGCATTCGTCATTACGCAGATTGCGCACGCCACGAGGACCAAAAGCACGCAGCGGGCGGATAAGTTGTCCCATTGCTTCCTGCCGACCGAGCTGCCGCTCATCCAGGCCGCCGCCCTGGTCACGGAGATTGGCGATCCCGTGGATCACGTCGCGGCGCAAGCCCGCGAGCGCGCGTTGCCTGCCGTCGTCGGAGCGGCCGGCGCGATGCAGTCACTCAGGGACGGCGACCTTGTGCCGGTCGACGCCGACCAAGTCCTCGTCGTGGGGTTTTGCCAGCTTAGTGCCGGAAGAAGCGGCATGCCGGCGCGCAGGCGCGACGTCGCTGGAAGACGGGATTCCCGGTCACATCGCTGGCTGCGGGCAGCGATAAGAACCTAGTTGCCTGCGGAATGCAGCGGCGAAACGGCCTTTTCGCCCACTGCATCAGTAAGAGGAACGCTGGACAATCCCGTCAATTCCGGCATGACCTCGATTGCGACGGGCCGAGTCAGACTACGCCACAGTCCACTGGGGTACATGCCGCGCATCAGCAATCGCCCCGCCACCATCACCACAATCCTGGCGATGTCGCGCACCGGCCGGAAATGGCTGGGGCGCGTATGCGCGGGATAAATGCCCGGAATCTGCACCGCGACGCTGCGCACGCCGCGTCTTGCGGCGGCAATCAGGATTTCGCTCTCCAACACAAACCGTTTCCGCGACACCTCGCGGCGCCCAAGCCGCGCCAGCAGCGCGGCCGGATAAACGCGGAAGCCGGACTGCGTATCGGCAATGGGATAGCCCGCCGCCCAGGATATCCAGAAACGCGCGAACCGATTGGCGTAATAGCGCTGCACGGGAAAATTCTGCTTGTCGTGCAGACGGGCACCGATGACGATGCTGCCGGGAAATCGTTCCGCCGCAGCCATCAGCCGCCGGATATCTTCGGGGCGATGCTGGCCGTCCCCATCCAGCGTGACCACACACCGCGCGCCTCGTCCCAAGGCGTACTCGAAGCCCTTCCACAGGCTTGCCGCCTTCCCGAGATTACGTTGGTTGCGAAGCAGTGCGACCGGCAGATCCTTCAGCCGCGCGGCGGTCGCATCGGTCGACCCATCGTCGACGACCACGACATTCGGTACGATCTTCAAGGCACGCGCAACCAAATCGCGTATCGTCGCTGCCTCGTTATAGGCGGGAATCAGTGCAACGACGTCGTCAAAAGGACCCACGGCCAAACTATAACGGAAGCCAACCGAACGCGGAACAACCCCGCTCAAAGCCATAGAATCCAGCGCCACCACCACGGCACCATGTCGGCGCGATGCGCGACGTCGCGCGCACGCACCAGCGCAGCGCGTTCGAGTCCGGCCCCGTCGTCGTAGAAGGGCCGGGCGGCAAGCGCAATGCCGGCCGAGCGCGCTTCATCGACGAGCATCTGCAGATATTCCTGCATATGCGCCGCGGTGTAATCATTGGTGTCGTGAAAAGTCACCACGATCGGCGTCACGCCTTCCACCGCGGTGATCTCGCCGCGCATCATCCTCTCGTGCACGCGGGCCAGCTCGCTCGCCATATGGCTGCGCCGACGCGGGCTCGCCCTGAAGCCCCGGGTTTTTCCATCATTGGCGCTGATGTCGGTGAGCAGCATTGTCAGGCCGTGGCGCGCATAGGCTGCCAGGGTGCGCGCGTCGTAGGCCCAGTATGGAGGCCGCTGCAGCGCGACGCGACGGCCGGCGAGCCGCATGAGATCGGCCACGCCGTCGCTCAACGATTCCTCCAATGCTCCGTCGCTCAGCTTGCGATGGCTGCGGTGCCCCTGGGAAGAGCCGTCGTGAAGCGCCAGCACGTGACCTTGCCTGTGTTCATGCTCCAGCAGTGCGCGCCCGCGGGGCGTCGCACCTCCGCCGCTGCTGCGCGTCAGCACGAAAAAAATAGCCTTGATCCCTTGCTGCGTGGGATTCTCGGCCAGCGTATCCAGAATGATCTCGGTTGGATTGTCCCGCTCCTCGCCGCTCGGCCCGTCATCGAAGGTGAGCGCGAAGCGTACCGGCGCAGGTCGCACGGAAGCGGCGTGCACCGGTGCGATGTCATCGGCCAAAACCAAAGGCGCCGCCATCCATATCGCAGCGGCTGCCGCCTGCAGCAAGCATTTCCCCACTACTGTCAACAACTCATCGATTCCCGATGCCGCTGCGTCAAAGGGCCCACCGCGAAATCGTTCACGTTTCCTCGATCGACACTTTGATATCGCGCCTTCGATTGTGCCAGGCGCGCAATGCAGTCGGCAGCGCGCCCAGAGCATTCAGGTAATAGAACACGCGAAACAGATACAGACGCGGACGCACCGGACCCCAGCGGAACACGTCGCCCGCAAGCAGCGACACGACAGCGGATTGCACGCCGAACAGGTTGCGCGGCGCGAGGAAAAGCTTGCGAATGATCGGCGACGGCATGCGGTAAATAAGCCAGGAGAAAGTCTTCATACCGCGCCGCACGGTGCGGTCGAACTCGCGATAGAGCTGCGGCGCTCGCGCCGGATTCTTCAATACCGCGTCGACGACGTCGGCGCCCAGCATGGCGCTATTCATCGCGAGGTACACGCCGCTCGAAAACACCGGGTCGACGAAAGCCCAGGCGTCGCCGACCATCAGGTAGCCCTCCCCGGCCATGCGCGCCGACTGATACGAGTAGTTGCCTGTTGCCGTCGCCGGTTCAACCAGTTCCGCGCCGGTGAGCCGTGCGGCGATTTCCGGGCAGAGCGCGATGGTCTGCATGAGAAACGAGGTCGGGTCGGTGGCGCGCGACTTCATGTACGCCGGCCGGCTAACCGCGCCCACGCTGGTCGTGCCGTCCTTCAGCGGAATGAACCAGAACCAGCCATGCGCGAACCAGGCGATGGTGATGTTGCCTTCGGCGCTGCCGCTGTTGCGGTGCGCATTGCGAAAGTGCCCGAACAAGGCGGCGGTCGCATGGTTGCGGTTCTTCTGCTTGATGCCCAGGCGATCGGCGAGAAACGTATCGCGCCCCGACGCATCGACGAGAAACCGGGTGCGCCAGGCTTGCGTCGTGCCGTCTTCGAGCCGGACGTTGACGACCGTGTCGCGCGCCAGATCGCCGAACTCCACTGAAATCACCCGCACGCCTTCGAATACGCGCGCCCCCCTGCTTGCGCAGTTCCTGAGCAACATGTGATCGAATTCGGAGCGGCGCACCTGGAACGCATGCGGCCAGCGCTTGTCGAAAGCCGTGGAAAATTCGAAGCTCACGGTCTTGTTGCGGGCATGCGACTCGAAGTCCGCGGCGTTCTTCCGTATGCCGATCTCCTTCAGCTCGTCCCATACGCCAAGACGCTGCAGGATCGGCATGTTGAGCGGCAGCAGAGACTCACCGATGTGAAAACGCGGATGGCGCACCCTGTCCACCACGGCCACGTCGCGGCCCTGTTGCGCCAGCAGCGCGCCGATGGTCGATCCGGCCGGACCGCAGCCGACGACGAACACCTCGCAACGGCGCTCGGCCTCGGATGTGGTGCTGATATCGAGTCTGGGCATGGACACCGCACCCCTCAAGTCATCCCGCCATTTACGCTGATCACCTGGCCCGTGACATAACCGGCGCGCTCCGAGCAGAGAAATCCTACCATGGCCGCCACTTCGTCGGGGCGGCCGGCGCGCCCCAGCGGCACCAGCTGCGCGATGCGCTCGACGGGAAAAGCGTCCGAGATCATCGCCGAATCGATGATGCCAGGGGCCACGGCGTTGACGGTGATGCCGCGCGACGCCACTTCCAGCGCCAGCGCCTTGGTGGCCCCATGCAGGCCGGCCTTGGCCGCCGAATAATTCACCTGCCCGCGGTTGCCCAGCAGGCCGGCAACCGACGTGACGCTGACAATGCGCCCCCAGCGCGTGCGGATCATCGGCATCAACAACGGCTGGGTCACATTGTAAAAGCCATGCAGGCTCACGTCGATGACGCGCCGCCAGCGCGCTTCGTCCATGGCCGGCAGCAGAGCATCGTCGTGAATACCGGCGTTGTTGATTAGCACTTGGATGGGTCCGTCCGCGAGCAGTACCGCCAACGCTGCAGCGGCCGCGTGGTGATCGCACACATCGAACGCGGCGGCCTCGGCACTGCCGCCCTGCGCGCGCAACTCCCCGGCCAGGGCCTGCGCGTTGCCCTGGCGCTGATTGGCATGCACCACCACGTGAAGTCCCTGCGATGCCAGTTCGCGGCAGATGGCGGCGCCGATAGCGCCGCTGCCGCCGGTCACCAGGGCGCGCTTCACCTGGCGCCCCCATGCTGTTCGGCAAACAGCATGAGCGTGAACTGGCCGCTCAAGAGCAATGTGTCCATGGCCCGTTGATCACGGGCATGGGCTGCGAAGCCGTAGATGGCGCCGGCGGGATCGCTATGCAGCAAGGTCGCTGCAACGATCAATTCTCCGTCGATCTGGTCGAGCCACTCGCACGCGGCATGTACGTTGCGCAATGCTCCGAGAAGACCTGCGCGCGGCGATGGGTGCGGACGCACCAGCGCGCCGTGAACGGCGGCCGCCTGCGCGGCGTATTCGATACCGGCCCACACCGGCAATCCCGCGGGTTCGCGCAGCGGGTTGTCCGCATCTCGATGCGACAGCGCGGCGCAATGGATACCGCTCTTGTCCCAATGAAGGACGCGATCAAGCAGACACATTCGGCCAGCATGGGGAATGCGCGCGGCGATGGCGGCGCGGTCTAGCATCGGGACACCCGCAGATTCAGCTCGGGAGACAATGGCAGCGTGGCGACGCGACATGCAGGGTCAGCCAGCGTGGTCAGCACCGTGAATCCGCGCGCGGAAGCATTGGCATGCCAGGTCGCGGGCATCCAGTCGGGCCAGGCCGCTTCCCCGTCGCCCGGGGCGAGAGCGATCTCCCATGACGCCATGGATGCCCGCGCAAGCGCGGGCGTCAGAACCAGCGCAATCGCAGTGGTCTCGACGATCGGCATGACGTCGCACAATGGCGTCGGCAAGGGGCTGTCGTAGCAGACGTACAGAACCGGCACTTGGTCGGCGAGCGCCTGTGCCGCGGCGTTCAGCAGCCCGGCGGCGAAACTCCATTTGCCGCGGCATACGCTGCTGGCCGCGAGCTTTGCATTCATGGCGATGCTGTAATAGCCGCTGGGGGCGTTGTGCACGGAGTTATGGAACTGGGTGGGCGAAACTTCGCGGCTTCCCGCCAGGACTTCGCATAGCTGGTGCGTGATGACGCCAGCCGATTCGCGGGAAGAAAACACCATCGCCATTTCGTGCGGCGCCAGCGAAGTCCTGCGCATTGCCTGCTCCGCCGCGGCAATCGCCAGGCGCACTGTCGGACAGCTGCGCCGGCGCTCTGCGGGAGGCAGGCTGGTCGGCGCAACGGGCGCAAGCGGCGCCGCACTGAAGGGCTGCTCACCCGCCAGTACGGATTTCGTAGCCTCCCAGTCCTGCAATCCGGGCGCCAGCACGCCGACCGCTTCGACAAAGACGCGCATCACCCGTCTTTTCCAAATACCAGAACGCAGTTGCTGCCGCCGAAACCGAAGCTGTTGCTCATCACCCGGGAGAGCGGGCCGGCTTGCCCGCGCAGCACGATCCGGCATTGCGTTTCGGGATCGACATCGCGCGTGGTCGGGCTGCCGGGTGTGAAATCCTGCTCCAGGCTGAGCAAGGCGATCGCCGCTTCGGTCATGCCGGCAGCGCCCAGCGTGTGTCCGGTGAACCCTTTGGTCGAGGAGCAGGGCGTGGTTGCGCCGAAAATCCCGTGTACCGCATGAGCCTCCGCGCGATCGTTGGTGGGCGTCGCGGTGCCATGCAGATTGATGTAATCGATCTCCTGCGCGCGCAGTTGCGCGCGTCCGAGCGCGTCCAGCATGGCGCGCCGCGCGCCCTCGCCCTGCGGATGCGGCGTTGACATGTGATGCGCATCGCTGGTTTCGCCGTAACCGAGCAGCCGCAATGGGCCCCGGGAAGCGCCTTCGTCCCTTTCGAGCAGCGCGAATCCGCCAGCCTCGCCGATGCTGAGGCCGCGCCGCGCGGCGTCGAACGGCCTGCAGACGTCGGGTGAAACGAGTTGCAGCGAATTGAAGCCGAACAGGGTGGTCAGGCAAAGGCTGTCGACGCCGCCCACCACGGCGGCATCGATCAGCCCCGTGCGTATCAATCGTTCCGCGAGGCAGAACACCTTGGCGCTCGATGAGCACGCGGTCGAAATGGTCATCGCCGGACCGGTCAGGCCGAGCACGATGCGTACGAACTCCGTGGTGGCGTCGAGATTGTGCGTGGTGTCGTAGCAAAAATCGGCCGGCAGGCTTCCAGTGTGCGGATCGCGACGCTGGTAGGCGATCTCGGTCGACCGGATCCCCGATGTGCTGGTGCCGAGAAACACGCCCACCCTGCCGGACCCGTGGCGCCGTTTCGCCCCTGCGACAGCAGACACGAAACCATCCTGTTCCAGCGCCAGCAGCGCGAGGCGATTATTGCGGCAATCGTAAGCCGCGAGCGCTGCGGGGAGCGCCACGTCTTCAGCGGCCTGTACGCGCCCGATCCAGCACTGCAGCGGCGCCCACTCCAGGTCATTCGGAATCAGGCCGCTGCGTGCGTCGCGCAGGGGGGCGGCCGTTGCAGCTTTCCCGATGCCGGCAGCATTGCTCGTGGTGTAGGCGGGAATGGCAAGGGGCGTCATGAAAAGGATGGTGGAGAATCGAACCTCAATGCATCGGGGATGCGGCCCGCGCTTCGCTCGGCCGCGCCCAGAGCGCGGAGAGCACCAGCGATACTAGCGCGCCCAGCGCGACCGTGCTGCCGATCGCGTGCAGCACGGGTGTCGCGGACAAGGACAGAAATCCAAACGTGGTGATAGTGGAAATGCTGCACACTGCGAGTGCGAGGCGCGTGCGATCGCGCTCGGCCGCGTCGGCCGGCGGGCGCTCGAAAAACAAAGCATAGTTGAGCCCGATCCCCAGCACCAGCAGCAGCGCAACCAGATGGAATACGCCGAGGCGCTGGTCGCCTGCGGTCAGCAAGGCCGCGGTGAGCACCAACGCCGCCGCCGCTGGCGCCGCCACGTGCCAGGTGCGCTTGAGCGAACCGAGCCCAAAAATCAGCAGCACCATGATCAGCAGCGCCCCCACGGCGGCCTGGCGCAAGGCTGCTTGGCGAAATCCGTCCACCATCTGCGTCGAGATCTGCTTCAAGTCGACCAGCTGAGTCCCTTCGGGCATGGCCGACAGAGAGGCCGCCAGTTTGCCGGGATCGCCCACACCGACGAGCGGCGTAAGCACCAGCCACTGGCCTTCGAGTTCGACCACCAGCGCATTCAGTTTCGCACCCAAGGGCGTTGCGGCATAGGCGGCTCGGGTCAGGGGAGCTTGCACCCGCGCCGCCGCCACGTCCCGCACAAACGGCGCGAACGCGTCGGCGCGAAACGCCAGGCCATGCAGCGCCTCATCCAGATTTTTCTGCAACGCAGGCATATCGGGGAGCGAGCGCAGCCGGGCCGCCTGGGTCGCGGGCGCCGGCAGATACCAGGCCGGCGAGTCGTAGCTGCGGATCCAGTCCGCCTGTTTCCACTTTTGCAGCACCGGCAGGACTTCCTCGGCCGCCTGCAGCGCCGCCGTTTCGCTCGCGCCGCGGCTGGCCAGAAAAAAACTCACTTCCGGAGCGCCCATTTCACGGCGCAGGCGCTGGTCCATTGCTCGCATGTCCTCGGGTATCGGGCTGATGCTCGCCAGATCCCGTTCCCACCATGCCGGATGCGTGGACGCGAGCCAGAGCGCGCCGCACAGGGTTGCGGCCAGCCCAATCATGCGCGGCCATTTGGCCTGTGCGACGGCCGCACTCGTGGGGACATGCAGACGACGGAAATCCAGTATGCGCCCGCCGAGCAGCCAGGGGATCAGGCGGTGCGTGGCAAGCCCCGCCACGGTGACGCCGACCATGGTGAGCACCCCCAGTTGCGCGAGCCCGGTGAAACTCGACAGCGTGAGGGCCAGCGCGCTGGCGACCGTGGTGAGGACCGCGAGCGCCAGCGTGCGGCCGATGCGCCGCGCCGCGCCGCGCGCTGTCTCGCCCGCCGCCGTATTGAGCAGCAGATAGTTCGGATAGTCGACCGCCTCACCCATGAGTGTGGCGGCGAACCCCAGCGTGATGCCGTGAACCGACCCGAACAGCGCCTGCACCACCAGCACCCCGATGAGCAATCCGAACGCGACCGGCGTCAGTACCAGCCCGACCGGAAGCGCCGATCGATAGACGAACATCAGCATCGCCAGTATCGCAATCGCCGAGCACAGGCTGAGATTGGTCGCGTCGCGCTCGATGAGCCGGCGGGATTCGGCGGCAAACACCCCCGGTCCGGTCAGGGTCATGTCCACGTGCGGATTCGCCTCGGCGAGCGCGCTGCGCACCGTCGCCATGGCTGAAGCCTGCCGTACGCTGTCGAAACCTGGAGCGCGCGTCTGCGCGATGAGAAATGCGCGTTGGCCGTCGGCGCTGAACCATACGCCCTGGCGCAGGGCCGGCATCGAGCCCGGATCGAGCTGGCGCAGCGTCGCGAGGAATTCTCCCGTGGGGTCGCGTGCCAGAATGGTCCGGGACAGCATGCCGAACGGCGATCCCAACTGCGCCTGTTGTTCCTCGAGCGCCGCGCGCAACGCGGGCGCGGAGAAGCGCTGCGAATTGACCTCCGGGCTCAAAGCGTAGCGATGGCGCATCAGCACTTCGGCTTGAACCGCGAACTGGTTCAGGCTGCCGTTGGCGGCGTAGTCGAACTCGGGGGCGCGCCCGAGCTTCTCCGCCAGAGCGCGGCTCGCACGGGCCAGGGTGTTTTCATCGGCGCCGTGCAATGCCACCAGCATCAGACGCGACACCAATCCGTCGCGCAATTGCGCGATCAGTAGGCGCTCTTCCGGCGTAGCGGACGGCGGCAGGAACGCGGTGAAATCGGTTTCGATGCGCACGGTTTTTGCCGCGAGCAGGCCAAGCGCGGAAAAGCAAAGCAGGGCGAGTCCGTACCGCGCCGCGGACCGGGAGAAGAACACGCCTAGCGTACCTGCAGCACGGAACGGTCTCCGCTCGCTTCGCGCACTTCGATCTGCTCGATGCGTCCCGCGCGCCCGGACACGGTGATGCGCTCCACATATCGGCTGATTTCTTCCTCCAGAGGAATCATTTCCAGCCGCCAGCTCTGTTCCTCGCCCTCGAGCGCCAGACGGTAATGGCTGCGCAGCAGCGCGGCATCGCCGGCGAGCACGCCGCGCAAACTGGCGGCAAAGGCCGACAGCAGCGGCTGGCTGGACAGCGGAAAACGCCGCTCCGCACCGTTGCGCACGACGATCAGCTCTTCACCGGCAATGCGGAAACGCTCGTTGCGCGGCGCCGTCATGTTCTTTTCCACCGTGTCGGGGCGGCGATACGAAAGCGTCCCGGAACTCACGATGGGTTCGGCCAGCAGGCTCGAATACTTCCTTTCGGTGTAAGGCACTTCAATCGCGGGCGCGAGGCTGAGCAGTTGCATGAGGCGAACAAGATCGAAATCCCCCGCCTGCGCCAGGCTCTGCGTCGCTTGGGCGAGCAGGGCGGCGAAGGCAATCAGCGCAACATCCGCAAGCCGACGCACATTCATGGCCTAAGCGCCCCAGTAGTCGTAAAAATTGAACCAGTTGTAGGGAGAATGCCGTGCATGGTGTTCCAGGCGTTCGACGTAGCATTGCAGGGCGTGCGCCGGACTCGGTGGCATTGAGCGTTCCGCGCCTTCGAAGTGTTGTTTCCCCAGCGGCTCGAAAACGATCTCATAGCGGCGCCCGCCGCGGAACAATCCGAACACCATCACCACGGGAGCGCCGGTGATTGTCGCCAACCGCATGGGACTCAGCGAAAAGTGCGCTGGCCGGCCCAGAAACGGCAGGCATTGCGTGGGCTCGCTGCTATAGACGCGGTCGGCCAGAATGCCCACCACTTCGCCGCGCTCGAGACACTCCTTCACGCGCAGCATCGAGCCCGGGTGACCGAGCGTGATTACCTTGTATGGAAGTGCGTTCCCTGAGAGGGGCAGCAGATCGCGCAGCCGCGCGCTGTCCTCGACATGCATCACGATGTTGATCGCCAGCTTCTTTTCCAGGCTGCCGATGATGCCGAGCATTTCGAAGCTGCCCAGATGCGAGCCGAGCAGCAGGCATCCACGTCCCTCCGCCAGCGCATTCAAGACCACCTGCTCGTTGTTCAGGTCCACGGTGAGGTCGCGGTGGCGTCCGTTCACGAGATAGACGCGATCGAGTACCGTGGTGGCAAACACGAAGAGATGCATGAACGTATCACGCCAGGTGGGTCGCCTGTCCAGCGCGCGGCTCATGAACGCTTGCGAAGACCGGCGCGCAAGCGGTGCGGCCAGCAAGAAATAGGTGCTGATGGGTACCAGCAGTACACGGCACGCCGTGCGACCGCAATGCAATGCCAGCCAGATCATGAGCCGCATCGCATTTCTGCTGCCGGGCTCGCGCTGGCCGCGCCACTGCCCGCTCATACGCCCGCGCTGCCGGCGAGACGCTTCGATCGGCATGCCCATTGACCGCTCGCGATCAGGGTGCCCGGCTCGGCTTGCGGAGAATCCGCAAGGCGAACTTCGAAACGCATATGCTCCCCTTGAAGTTGCGGACGAACCAGGAAGCCGCGGCCAGGCGAAAGCGGCGCGTGAAAACGCGCGTTCATCAGTGCGCCCAATTCAATGTGCGGTAACTGCGTGCGAATGGCCTCCATCACGCGCGCCAGAATGACGACTCCCGGCACCATGGGACAGTTCGGGAAATGTCCCGGGAGGGCGGGATGTCCGGCCGGGACCACCATGCGCTGAATGGCGTCGCCGGAGCGTGACCGTTCAGCGAGATTCATTTCCAGTTTGCATTGCGCAAGCAGGCCGGCCAGTGCCGCTTGCGGAAGTTTTCCGATGGCGTTCCTGGGCAACTCCGCCACGCGATAAAGCGGACGCGGCAGGAAAGCAGGATCGATGCGTGCGCGCAGGGCGTTCAGAACGTCCTGTGGCGACAGCGTCGGCGATACATAGACCGCGGCCAGCCGGCGCGCCGGATGAGATTCGTCGCCGGAAGCGGCAGTCGCAGTGTTTGCCTCGTCGGGGAAGGAATAAACACCATCCTCAACGCCCGGAATGTCCGTCAAGCTCCGATTCAGGGCCGACAGCGAGGTGCGCCTGCCGCCCACTTTGATTAAATCGGTCGATCGTCCGAGCCAGAGAAAGTGCCCGTTCGGCTGGAGGTCGATCTCGTCACCGAGCTGCACGGGCGGCCCGACATGCGGACCCGCGGCCCAAATTCCCCCCCCCTCGCCTTCTCCCTCGCGCCACAGTGACACGCCGGCCAGTGGAACCCAGGCGCTTTCGCAAGCGGTACGCCGTATGGCCAGCGCACCGGTCTCCGTCGAACCATAAATCTCCATCACAGGTACCTTCCATGCCGATTCGGCCGCAGCTGCCAGGGCGGCGGGCAGGCTCATCGTCGATGCGAGGATTCCCTCAAGCCCCTCGAGCGCCGTCGGGGTTTTCAGCGGTGCGCGCAGGTGCGCCGGGGTGGTCATCCACCAGCTCGGCCGAGCGCATTGCCGGAGAGCGATTTCGATATCCGCGGCCAGAAGCGGTATCTGCGCATGGACGGGTACGCCGGCGTACCAGGGCAACATCACCGTGGCCTCGAGGCCGAACATGTGCTGCGGTGACACGCTCCCCACCACGGCACAGGAAGGACGTGCTCCCCAGTTCAGGGCTTCGGCCAGGTGCGCGGCGCCGCGCCAAAGCTGGCCCCAGGTCTTGGGATGCGCAGCAGGCTGCCGTGTGCTGCCGGACGTGAACAGAATCGCGGCCCTCTGTTCGCTGTCGATCTGCGGCGTCCGCATCGAACCCCGCATTGAACCTGTCCAGCAGTTCGTGAGGAACGGGCTGAGGTCGAAAAAGCGTTCCGCAGCCAGCGATTCCTCGCTCAACACGTAGGCGTCGGGAAATTGCCGCAGCAAATGTTCCCAATCGCCGCGTCCCCGGCCGGGCGGAAGCAGGGACGTCTGTCCCCGCATCAGCGCCGCGGCGAAACCGAGCATGAATCCGTGGCGCGTTTCGCACAGGTTGATGACGAATGGCAAGCCGGGAAGCGTCCCCGCCAAACTGCGTGCTTGAGCGAAAAACGCTGCTGCCGTGATTGCGCCGCCGGGGCAAAGCAGAACGGGATCGTCTGGGGCGCGATATCTCGATAGCGGCAACATGATCAGCGTCGTTCGCGGTCCTTCGGGTTGCGAGCGTACGGCTTGATGGCAGCCTCCTTGAGCACCGCGACGATATTGAGGATCAATACCGGAATCGAACCATGACGGTGATCGCGAAACCGGTAGTGACGATAGACATATTCGCCCAGGAACAACGCAGTCGGCACGAGATACCCCAAACCGTGCACCCAGCGCGACCATGAATCCAGCGTCAAAATGGGCGCAGACAGCATGGCCGCGAGAAACAGAAACACAAAGCACAACGACCACGTCCGGGTGAGCGTGCGCGTGTAACGCGCCATTTCCATCGGCAAGTCGGGATGTTCGGTGCGTGCCACGCGCGTGATCAGCGGTTCTGCCCCGCGTCGAAGCGTCCTGCCAAAAAAAAACGCCAGGAACGCGAAAGCCGCAAGCGGCGGGGCGTAAACGACAAAGGATATCGAGTCCGACCAGTACAGGCATGCGCCCGCCAGCACCAGGCCTGCCGCCAGTCCAGCCACATGCCGGCCGGTGGCCGCAACGAGTGCTCCGACCATCAATCCAACGACGCCCAACGCAACGGCGCGATGGCCGCTTGCGGAAGCCGCCAGATATCCCGCCGCCAAGGCGAGCCAAAGCAGCCCCAGACCCGGAATATGGAAATCGGCATGGTTTGCGCGGGTTTCGCGTGCTTCACACATTGAAGACTCAAGCCGCGAACAATTGCGGGCGCCCGGCGCAGGCAGGCGAATCGATCGGGGATTCAGCCGACACGAAGCAGCTGGATATGCCGGCTCAGGCTGCGCAGGGAAGCAAAGATCTTCTCGTTGTTCGGATCGTCTGAGCGCAACTTCACTCCATATCGTTGTTCTACCGCCATCGAGATTTCCAGCATATCGAGCGAGTCGAGCCCCAGTCCGGCGCCGAACAGCTGTGCTTCCGGCTCGATCTGTTCGGGGGCTACGCCTTCGAGCCTGAGGGCTTCGACAATCAGGCGAGCCAGTTCCTGCTCGCTATTTGGCGTCGGATTCATGGACCACTCTCAAACACGCGCGAAAGTTCGCAGCAAATGTGTGGTCGAGATCATGCACCTGAATATTATAGTGGGAAATCCATCCCGTCCCGCCCGAGTAGCGGCGCCTAGCATCGCAGGTCCTTGCCGCCGGCGGCGCCCCGAATGCGATCGGCGCGCAAGCTCGCGGCCCGACTACTTCTTGGCCTTGTCCTGAATCTTCTCCCCGGCGCGTTCGATGTCCTCGCCCAGTCCCTGCATCGTGTGGCAGCCGGCGAGCAGCGCGATCCACGCGGCGAGGGCTACGCTAAGAAATTTGCGTATCATGATCATCTTCCTCAAGGTGATGACAGCAGCATGTCAGACCTCAAAACGGCATCGGCTCCGGTCAGGACCGGGAACGCGGCCGCTGCACGCGATTTCGCCCGGAGGTCGATTCTACCTCTCGCGGCAGACCAATAGGCATTGGCACCAACCCATCGATGCGAGGTTTGTGCGCCACGAGGACCAAAAGCACGCCGCGGGCCGATAGGTTGTCCTATTGCTTGTTGCTTCGACGGGCCGGTCACCACGCTCTGCGCAGTCCTCAACTTTGCCGCATACTTACCATGAGGTCTTTTCCGGAGATATTGTCATGCGCATTTTGACCTTCACGATGTGGATCGCGATTCTGCTCGGTGCGGCGGCGGTCAACGTCGCGCATGCGCAGAACGCCGCATTGGCCGCGGAGCTCGTCAAGGTGTTCGATGCGCACAATGCGGCGGTCAAGGCGCAGGACGTCGACCGGGCGCTGGGCTTGCGCGCGGCCGAATTCAAGCGCAGCAGGCGCTTCGACGGGCAGCCCGACGCGATGCTGAAGTCGATGTATCTGGCCTACGTGGCCCGCGTCACGCCCGCGTCGTACCAGGTCGAATATGCGGCGCTCGAATCGGACAAGCAAAAGGCGACGCTGGGCATCGCGGCGGAGCTGCCCGATGACGATACGATCAAGACGCGCATCGTCAGCTTCGCGTTTGCCCGGGAAGGCGGTGCATGGAAGTTGGGCCAACACGAGTTCTGGGTGGTCAACGCCGACGAATTGAAGCGCCCGAAGAACACGACCTTCGAGCCCAGGAATGCCTACGACCGCCCGTGGCGGAAAAGCGGGCGCATCGTCAAGACCACGTTCGCCCCCGAGTTCACATTGGTGATGCTGCGCGACAACGACGTGGAAAGCGCGGTGTTTCTGCCCGCAAAGGGCGCGCTCGCCGAGATGAAACTGCAGCCCGAGGATCTAGAGCCGGGGAACAAGGCCCAGTTCAGCGGCATGGCGCACCAGCAGGACGACCTCAAAATGTGGGCGACGAGCGGCGACAGGCTGGGTGATTATTGACGAGTTGGAGAATTCCAGCGTCACGTGCCCTTCCCACTCGGCCTCGAGCGGGGTGACGTTGACGATGATGCCGCAGCGGGCATAGGTGGACTTGCTCAGGTGCCGGTGAGCACGCTCCGCGGGATGCGAAAATACTCCACGGTACGCGCCAGGGCGAACGAGTTGGGCGGGATGTTGCACACCTCGCCGTTGAAATCGACGAACGGGCGCGCGTCGAAATTCTTCGGATCGACGATGGTCGAGTTGATGTTGGTGAAGATCTTGAATTCGTCGGAGCAGCGGATGCCGTAGCCTTAACTCAACGTGCCGTAGGAGACGATGCGCCGGGCGTCGATTTCCTTCACGTTGTGCGGCTCGAACGGCTCGATCATGCGCCGCCCGGCAGCCATCCGGCGGATCCACATGTCGACTTTGATGGTCGTCGGCCGGCTAGGTATTCTGCACAACGATGTTCGGGAACTTCGCGGTCATGTCCTTCTGCGACTCGGCGACCTTCACTGCGCAGCGCCGCGCGATCGACTTGTAGATCCCGGCGACCTGCCCGTCAGGGTCGGCGACCACCGTCGGCTTGCCGGAATCGGCCTGCTCGCGGATCGCGATGTCCAGCGGCAGCGCGCCGAGGAACTCGATGCCGTAATCCCTGCACATCTTCTCGCCTCCGCCGGAGCCGAAGATGTGCTCGGCGTGGCCGCATTTGGAGCAGATGTGGACCGCCATGTTCTCCACCACGCCGAGGATCGGTATACCGACCTTCTCGAACATCTTCAGGCCCTTCCTCGCATCGATCAGCGCAATGTCCTGCGGCGTGGTGACGATCACCGCGCCGGTGACCGGCACCTTCTGGGCGAGCGTCAGCTGGATGTCCCCGGTGCCGGGCGGAAGGTCGATTACAAGGTAGTCCACGTTGCGCCAGCGGGTGTCCTTGAGCAACTGCTCGAGCGCCTGCGTAACCATCGGACCGCGCCAGACCATCGGCGTATCGATGTCGATCAGAAACCCTATCGAAATCGCCTGGATGCCGTGGTTCTCCAGCGGTTCGAGCGACTTGCCGTCCTTCGATTCCGGGCGTCCGGAAATGCCCAGCATCATCGGCTGCGAAGGCCCATAGATGTCGGCATCGAGCATGCCTACCGACGCGCCTTCGGCGGCAAGCGCGAGCGCAAGGTTCACGGCGGTCGTGGATTTTCCCACGCCGCCCTTGCCCGATGCCACCGCGATGATGTTCTTGATGCCCGGGATCAGCTTCACGCCGCGCTGCACGGCGTGCGATACGACCTTGCTCGACACGCCGACGGAGACGTTGCCGACGTCGGGCAGCGCGCGCAGCTTGGCGATCACCTGTCTCTTGAGCGGCTCGAACTGGCTCTTGCCGGGATAGCCGAGCTCGATGTCGAGCGACACGTCGGCACCCGAGAGCTTGAGATTGCGAACCGACTTGGTGGCGAGAAAATCCTTCCCGGTGTTCGGGTCGATGA
>JBGOTT010000013.1:0-30156 GCA_041476585.1 Gammaproteobacteria bacterium
GGACGGACCGGCCGTTTGGCATTAATCTTTTCGTCGCACCGCAGCCCGGGCCGATCGAACCCGTGGTGCAGGCGGCAGCGCTCGCGATGTTGGCGCCCTGGTATGCCGAAATGGGCCTGCCTGCGCCCGTCCCGGCGAAGCCGCCCTACGCGCCCGACCTGCAGGCGCAGCTCGCCACCGTTGCCGAAATCGTCCCTGCGGTGTTCACGGCGCATCTCGGCGAGCTCGAGGAGAAGTGGATCCGCGAGTTCAAGACGCGCGGCATCAAGCTTGGCGCGAGTGCGACCTGTATCGCCGAGGCCGTGCGCGTAGCGGCGCTTGGCTTCGACTTCGTGATCGCGCAGGGCGGCGAGGCAGGCGGGCATCGCGGCACCTACCTTCGCGACCCGCATGAGGCGCTCACCGGCACGCTCGCCCTGACGCGCCTCATCGCGCGCGCGGTGCCGATCCCGGTCGTCGCCGCAGGGGGAATCATGGATGGGGCCGGGATCGCCGCAGTGCTGGCGCTGGGCGCTCAAGGCGCGCAACTCGGCACAGCGTTCATTGCCTGCCCGGAGAGCGGCGCGCCCGAAGTGCACAAACAGGCGATCCTCGCCGCGCGCGAGGACGACACCCGCGTCACCGCGAAGTTTTCCGGCAAGGCCGCTCGCGGGATCGCCAACCGTTTCCTGCGCGAAGCGGAAACGAAACACCTGCCGCAGATCGCCTTCCCGGCGCAGAATAACCTCACCGTCAAGCTGCGCCAGGCTTCGGCCAAGGCGGGCAAGCCCGATTTTTATGCTCTGTGGGCCGGTCAGGCCGCGCCGCTATCGCGCGCGCTTCCGGCCGCGGAGCTGGTCGCGCGCCTCGAAGGCGAAGCCATCGCCGCGATCCGCCACGTCGCCGCGCTCGTCAAGGACTGAGCCATGCTGTTCGAAACCGCCCGCGGCACCGTGCATGCCTGGCAGTGCGGCCATATGGCTCACGTGAACGCGCGCGCCTACACCGAATTTTTCGAGCAAGCCTGCTGGCAGCTCTACGAGCGCATCGGCCTGACGCGCGCAAATCGCGTCCGCTCCCGCCCGGGGTCGCGGAAGCGGCGAACAAGCTGATGGTCGCTTATCCCGTAAGCTCTTCCTAACGTGGAGGTCAGAATGCCGAACGATCCGGTGGTCATTGTCGCTGCCGCCCGCACACCGATGGGCGGATTTCAGGGCGAACTGAAAAACTTTACCGCACCCGAACTGGGCGCTGCGGCAATCCGCGCCGCGGTCGAGCGCGCGAAACTCAAACCCGACGAAGTGCAGGAGGTCATCATGGGCTGCGTGCTGCCCGCGGGCCTGGGCCAGGCGCCCGCGCGCCAGGCTTCGCTCGGCGCGGGGCTGCCGCTCGCCGCCGGCTGCACCACGGTCAACAAAATGTGCGGCTCCGGCATGAAGGCTGCGATGTTCGCCCACGACCTGCTGGTCGCGGGAACCAACGAGATCATCGTCGCCGGC
Source organism: Gammaproteobacteria bacterium (assembly GCA_041476585.1). Classification (GTDB taxonomy): domain Bacteria; phylum Pseudomonadota; class Gammaproteobacteria; order Burkholderiales; family SG8-39; genus JADGRQ01. Next base: position 1,479 of record JBGOTT010000013.1, read on the forward strand.
GGCATGGAGTCGATGACCAACGCGCCCTACCTGATGCCGAAGGCGCGCAGCGGCTATCGCATCGGCCACCAGCAGGTGCTCGACCACATGTTCTACGACGGTCTTGAAGATGCTTATGACAAAGGTCGCCTGATGGGCAGCTTCGCCGAGGACTGCGCGGGCAAGTACCAGTTCACGCGCGAGGCACAGGACCAGTTCGCGATCACCTCACTGCAGCGCGCGCGGAAAGCCAACAAGGACGGCTACTTCGCCTGGGAAATCACTCCGCTCGCGATCAAGGCCGGCAAGGACGAGAAGTTCGTCGAGATGGACGAGCAGCCGTTCAAGGCGAACCTCGACAAGATCCCGGCGCTCAAACCCGCTTTCCGCAAGGACGGCACCGTGACCGCGGCCAACTCTTCGTCGATCTCGGATGGCGCAGCCGCGCTGGTGATGATGCGCCGCTCGAGCGCAGAGAAGCGCGGTCTCACGCCGCTCGCAGTGGTGGTCGGGCACTCCACGCATGCACAGGAGCCGGGTTTGTTCGCCACGGCTCCCGTCGGTGCCATCAAGAAGCTGTTCGACAAGACCGGCTGGAACGCGAAGGATGTGGACCTGTACGAAATCAACGAAGCCTTCGCAGTAGTCACGATGGCGGCGATGAAGGAGCATGCCTTGCCGCACGACAAGGTCAACGTGCACGGCGGCGCCTGTGCGCTGGGCCACCCGATCGGCGCCTCCGGCGCGCGCATCCTCGTGACGCTGATCGGCGCGCTGCGCAAGCGCGGCGGCAGGCGCGGCGTGGCGTCGCTTTGCATCGGCGGCGGCGAGGCGACTGCCCTCGCGATCGAGATCGCGTCGTGAAATCCTCGATCGAGATCGCGTCGTGAAATCCTCGATCGAGATCGCGTCATGAAATCGTCGATCGGGCTGGCGTGACGCAAAACGGAATCCGTGCGAGCAAGCGCGCGCTGCAGCGACTGCTCGACGGCGCGCGCTTCCTGCGGCCATGGAAGTTTCGAATTGTTTCGGTGGGTGACGGCACCTGCACGCTCGAACTGCCGCACCGCCCGGCGCTCGAGCGGCCCGGCGGGATCATCAACGGTCCGGCGCTGATGGCGGCAGCCGACTGCGCGATGTGGCTCGCCATCAAGGCGCGCATAGGCATCGAGCGCGATGCACTCACCACCGACCTCAATACGGCCTTTCTTGCCCCGGCCAAGGCGCACTCGGTGCTTTGCACCGCGCGCATCGTGCGCGAAGGCCGGCGCCGCATTTACGGCGTGGCCGAGTGTCATGACAGGCGCGGCAGGATCTTTACCCATCACACCGTCACCTATTCGCGGCTCGAGGCATGATCCTTTCCGCGCAGCACGAAATGATCCGCGAAACGGTGCGGCGCTTCGCGCGCGACCGGCTCGCGCCGAACGCGTCTCGGTGGGACCGCGACAAGCACTTCCCGCGCGAGGAGATCGCAGCTCTGGCGGGGATGGGACTTTGCGGCGTCGCGATTCCGGAGCAATGGGACGGCGCCGGGCTCGACTACACCGCACTCGCGCTCGCGATCGAGGAAATCTCAGCGGGCGACGGGTCGACGGGGACGGTGATGATGGTCTGCAACCTCGCCGCGAATATCGTCCACGGCTACGGAAGCGACGCGCAGAAGGATGCGTTCCTCAGGCCGCTCGCACGCGGCGCGATGCTCGGAGCGTTCGCGCTCACCGAACCGCATGCGGGCTCGGATGCGGCTGCGATCATCACCCGCGCGGAGCGAAAAGGCGGCGAGTATGTGCTGAACGGCGTGAAGCAGTTCATCACCTCGGGCAAGAACGCTGACATCGCGATCGTTTTTGCGGTGAGCGACAAGGCCGCCGGCAAGAAAGGCATCAGCGCCTTTCTCGTTCCCACCGCCAATCCCGGCTACCGGGTGGCGCGCATCGAGGAGAAGACCGGCCAGCACGCCTCGGACACCGCGCAGATTGTTCTGGAGGATTGCCGGATCCCGGCCGACCACCTGCTCGGCGACGTCGGCCTGGGTTACCGCATCGCGCTGGCCAATCTCGAATCCGGCCGAATCAATGTCGCGGCGCAATCGGTCGGCATGGCGAGCGCCGCATTCGCTGCGGCGCTCGCCTATGCCAAGGAGCGCAAGAGCTTCGGCAAGACGCTCATCGAACACCAGGCAGTCGTGTTCCGTCTCGCCGACATGGCCACCGGCATCGAGGCAGCGCGGCAGCTCTATCTGCACGCCGCCGCCCTGCGCGACGCCGGCAAGCCCTGCCTCAAGGAAGCCTCGATGGCGAAACTGTTCGCCTCCGAGACCGCGGAGAAAGTATGCTCGGACGCGATCCAGATCCACGGCGGCTATGGCTACGTGGCGGATTTCCCGGTCGAGCGCATCTGGCGCGATGTGCGCGTGACCCAGATCTACGAGGGTGCGAGCGATATTCAAAGACTCCTCATAGGACGCGCCCTCTGCGAGGGAGCCTGAAGGACCAGGAGAACACATGGCTGCGGCAATCGATTTCTATTTCGACTTTTCCTCGCCTTACGGCTACATCGCCGCGGCGAAAGTGGAGGCGCTGGCGGCGAAGCACGGCCGCGGCGTCAACTGGCGGCCGATGCTGCTTGGCGCGGCGATGAAGGTGACGGGCGGCGCACCGCTGCCGCAGATCCCGCTGAAAGGCGACTACGCCAAGCGCGATTTCGTGCGCTCGGCTAAGTTTCACGGCGTGCCGTTCCGAATTCCGTCCAGCTTCCCGATCTCGACCATTGCGGCCGTGCGCGCATTCTATTGGGCGCAGGGCAAGGACCCCGCCCGGGCGGTGGCGCTCGCCAAGGCGCTGTATAGCGCATATTTCGCGGACAACATTGACATTTCCAGGGTCGAAGAAGTGATCCGCATCGCGGCGGGCGTCGGCTTCAAAGCCGAAGATGTCGCAGCAGGCGTCGCGGACCAGGCAGTCAAGGACAAGACCAGGGCCGAGGTAGACGCGGCGGTCGGCAAGGGCGTATTCGGTTCGCCCTTCATCGTCATCGACGGCGAAGCGTTCTGGGGCATGGACCGGCTCGATCAGGCCGAGAAATGGCTCTCCACGGGAGGCTGGTGATAGATGGCCGGGTTCAAGTCGCAGCTCGATTCGCGCAGCGCCGAGTTCAAGGGCAACGCGAAGCGCATGCGCGGCCTGGCAGAGGACCTGCGCGCGCAGGTCGCGCGCGTCACTGCGGGCGGCGACGACCAGGCGCGCGCGAAGCACGTCGCGCGCGGCAAGCTGTTGCCGCGCGAGCGGGTCAGGACATTGCTCGACCCGGGTTCGCCCTTCCTCGAAGTCGGCCAGCTCGCGGCCTGGGGGATGTATGGCGGAGAAGTGCCCTCTGCGTCGATCATCACGGGAATCGGCCGCATCTCGGGACGCGAATGCGTCGTCGTCGCCAACGACGCGACGGTCAAGGGAGTGACCTACTACCCGATGACGGTGAAGAAACACCTGCGTGCGCAGGAGATCGCGCTGCAGAACCGGCTTCCCTGCATCTACCTGGTCGACTCGGGCGGCGCGTTTCTGCCCGAGCAGGACAACGTGTTTCCCGACCGCGAACACTTCGGCCGGATTTTCTTCAACCAGGCGAACATGTCGGCGGCCGGGATTGCGCAGATCGCGTGCGTGATGGGCTCGTGCACCGCGGGCGGCGCCTACGTGCCGGCGATGTCCGACGAGTCGATCATCGTCAAGGGCCAGGGAACGATCTTTCTTGCCGGTCCGCCGCTGGTGAAGGCGGCGATCGGCGAAATCGCGACGCCGGAGGAACTGGGCGGGGCGGAGGTGCACACGCGCGTCTCGGGCGTGGCCGACCACTACGCATTGAACGACGCGCATGCGCTCGCGATCGTGCGCAAAATCGTCGACAAGCTCAACTACCGCAAGAGCGTCGCGCTCGACGTGCGGCCGCCGCGCGAGCCGCTCTATGCGTCCGAAGAACTCTACGGCGTAATCCCCGAGGACGCACGCAAGCCCTATGACGTGCGCGAAGTGCTGGCGCGCATCGTCGACGGCTCGGAGCTGGACGAGTTCAAGCAGAACTACGGTACGACGCTGGTGACCGGCTTCGCGCGCATCCATGGTTACCCGGTCGCGGCGCTCGCCAACAACGGTATCCTGTTTTCCGAGTCCTCGCTCAAGGCCGCGCATTTCATCGAACTCGCGTGCCAGCGCGGCATCCCGCTCGTGTTCCTGCAGAACATTACCGGCTACATGGTAGGCAAGAAATACGAGGCGGGCGGCATCGCCAAGGACGGTGCCAAGATGGTCACCGCGGTGGCGACGGCGCGCGTGCCGAAGTTCACGATGATCATCGGCGGCTCGTTCGGCGCCGGCAACTACGGGATGTGCGGCCGCGCCTACTCGCCGCGCTTTCTGTGGATGTGGCCGAACGCGCGCATCTCGGTCATGGGCGGCGAGCAGGCCGCGGCGGTCCTCTCGACCGTGAAACGCGATGGCATCGAGGCGAAAGGCGGCGCCTGGTCGAAGCTCGAGGAGGCGGCGTTCAAGCGCCCGATCCTCGAACAATACGAGCACCAGGGGCATCCGTATTACGCCAGCGCCCGGCTGTGGGACGACGGCGTGATCGACCCGGCAGACTCGCGGCGCGTGCTGGGGCTCGCGCTGTCCGCTTCGCTCAATGCACCGGTAGAAGACACGAAATTCGGCGTATTCAGGATGTAGGAAGGCAATGGCGAATAATCTTGAAGTCACGATTCGCAATTCGGTTGCGCTGGTGGCGCTCAACCGCCCGGAAATCCGCAACGCGTTCGACGATGCGCTGATCGGCGCGCTCACCAGGGCGCTCAATCGCCTCGATGCCGACAAGTCGGTGCGCGCGGTGGTGCTGATGGGAAACGGGGTTGCGTTCTGCGCCGGCGCCGACCTCAACTGGATGAAGCGCATGGCGGGCTACACCGAAAAGCAGAACCTCGAGGACGCGCGTGCGCTGGCCGCGATGCTGCGAACGCTCGACCGGCTATCCAAGCCGACCATCGCGCGCGTGCACGGTCCGGCTTTCGCTGGAGGCGTAGGACTGGTGGCGGCCTGTGACATCGCCATCGGCAGCACCGAAGCGGAGTTCTGCCTGACCGAGGTCAAGCTCGGCCTCACGCCGGCGACCATCAGCCCTTATGTGGTGCGGGCGATGGGTGAGCATGCCGCCCGCCGCTACTTTCTTTCCGGCGAGCTCTTCACCGCCGCCGAGGCCTATCGGCTGGGCTTGCTCTCGGATCTTGCGCAACCCGGCGAGCTCGATAACGCGATCAACGAGCTGCTCGGGCATATCGTCTCGGGCGGCAGCGCGGCGCAGGCCGAGATCAAGGACCTGATCCGCGCGGTCTCGCGCGGACCGATCGACGACGCGATGATCGAGGACACCGCGCGCCGCATTGCCAAGGTGCGCGTGTCCCCTGAAGGCCGTAAAGGCATCGCCTCTTTCCTGGCGAAGAAGGGCGCGAAGAAGAAATGAGCCGGACGTTCGCCAAGCTGCTCATCGCCAACCGCGGCGAAATCGCGTGCCGGGTGATCCGCACCGCGCGCCGCATGGGCATTGCGACCCTTGCGGTCTATTCGCAAGCCGACCGCGATGCTCCGCACGTGCGCCTGGCGGATGAAGCGCGCCTCATCGGTCCGCCCGCGGCGCGCGACAGCTACCTGAGCATCGAGCGCATCATCGCCGCCGCGAAGGCCTCCGGCGCCGAGGCCATCCATCCCGGCTACGGGTTTCTGTCCGAGAATGAGGATTTCGCGGAGGCCTGTGTGCAAGCCGGCATCGCGTTCGTCGGACCGACGGCCGAAGCGATCCGCGCGATGGGCGACAAATCCGCTGCCAAGTCGCTGATGGAGAAGGCCGATGTGCCGCTCGTGCCCGGCTATCACGGCGAGAACCAGGATGCCGCGTTTCTTGCGGCGCAAGCCGCGCGCATCGGTTATCCGGTGCTCATCAAGGCCGCGGCCGGCGGCGGCGGCAAGGGCATGCGCATCGTGCGCAACGCGGAGGAGTTCGCGGCAGCGCTCGCTTCCTGCAAACGCGAGGCGCAGTCCGCATTCGGCGATGAGCGCGTGCTGGTCGAGCGCTACCTCGATCGTCCGCGCCACATCGAAGTGCAGGTGTTCGGCGACACCCACGGCAATATCGTCTACCTGTTCGAGCGCGACTGCTCGGTGCAACGCCGCCATCAGAAAGTGCTCGAGGAGGCGCCCGCCCCCGGCATGAGCGGCGCGCGTCGGCGCGAGATGGGCAACGCCGCGGTGTCGGCCGCGCGCGCCATCGCCTACACGGGCGCCGGCACGGTCGAGTTCATCGCAGAGCAGGATGGACGGTTCTATTTCATGGAGATGAACACGCGGCTGCAAGTCGAGCACCCGGTGACCGAGATGATCACCGGACTCGATCTGGTCGAGTGGCAGTTGCGCGTCGCAGCGGGCGAACCGCTGCCGCTGCGCCAGCCCGATATCGCGATTCGCGGCCATGCGCTCGAAGCGCGGATCTACGCGGAGGATCCCGCGCGCAATTTTCTGCCCTCGACCGGACGCCTGGCGCATCTGGCGTTTCCGCCGGCGAGCGAAGCGGTGCGTATCGACGCCGGCGTGGAAGAAGGCGGATTGGTCACAGCGCACTACGATCCGATGCTCGCCAAGCTCATCACCTGGGGCGAAAACCGCGGCGCGGCCCTCGACCGGATGGCCACGGCGCTTGCCGCGACGCGCATCGCGGGCGTCGCAACCAACGTCGCTTTCCTCGGTCGCCTCGTGGCGAGCCGCGCGTTTCGCGCCGCAGAACTCGACACCGGCCTGATCGAGCGCAATCGCGCCGAACTGTTTCCGTCGCCTGTTTCCGCACCGGACGAAGTCCTCGCCGCCGCGGTGCTCGCGGAACTGCTCGCCGAGGCCGAAAGTGCGCGCAGCCGTGCAAGCGCCTCGGGCGATCCGCGTTCGCCGTGGCATGCCTGCGATGGATGGCGGCTGAACGAGGATTCACACCATACATGGGTATTCGACGAGGGTGGCCGGTCACATGCGCTCACGGTTGATTTCCGCGCACAGGACTGGCGGCTGCGAACCGCGCACGGCGAGTATCCGCTCGATGGCGGGTACCTGTCGGCGCACGAGCTGCGCGTGCTGCTCGACGGCCACGCATATACGGTCCACGTCGCGCGCGACGGCCGCAAGCTGAGTGTTTTTCATGCCGGGAGCCTGTGGCGCCTCGCGCGCCACCACGATTTGCACGAGGTTGCATCGGATGCCCGCGCCGGCAGCCTCGCTGCGCCGATGCCCGGCAAGGTCATCGCGGTACTGGTCGAGCCGGGCGCGAAAGTCGCCAAGGGCGCCCCGCTGGTGATTCTGGAGGCAATGAAAATGGAGCACACCATCGTCGCGCCCGCGGCCGGCACCGTGAAGGAAGTGCGCTACGCTGCCGGCGAGCAGGTGAGCGAGGGCGTCGATCTGATTGCTTTCGTAGCCGCGTAGCCGCGCGGGAAGCATGAAACTGCCGCAAAAGGTGCGTATCGTCGAAGTCGGCCCGCGCGACGGTTTGCAGAACGAGCCGCTCATTGATGGTCATGGGGTGCCCACCGCGATCAAGCTCGAGCTGATCCATCGCCTCGCCGACGCCGGGTTGCCGGCGGTGGAGGTGACCGCCTTTGTCTCGCCGAAAGCGATTCCGCAAATGGCCGATCACACCGAAGTGCTGGAAGGCGTGCGCCGCAAACCCGGCGTCGCCTATCCGGTGCTCACGCCGAACATGAAAGGCCTCGCATCCGCGCTCGCCGCCGGCGCGACCGAAGTTGCGGTGTTCGGCGCCGCGTCGGAGGCGTTTTCGAAGAGGAATATCAACTGCACTATTGCCGAAAGCCTCGAGCGCTTCCGTCCGGTCGCCGAAGCTGCGCGCAAGGCGAACGTGAAGGTGCGCGGCTACATCTCCTGCGTGGTCGGTTGCCCCTACGAGGGTGAGATCGAGCCTGCGAAGGTCGCCGAGGTCGCGCGCGCGCTCGACGCGATGGGCTGCTACGAGGTATCGCTCGGCGACACCATCGGCGTTGGCACGCCGGCAAAGACGCAGCGCATGATCGAAGCCGTGGCGCGCGCGGTGCCGATCGAGCGGCTCGCGGGCCACTATCACGACACCTACGGGCAGGCGCTCGCCAACATCTACGCTTCGCTCGAACTGGGCGTTGCGACCTTCGACAGTTCGGTCGCCGGGCTCGGCGGCTGCCCGTACGCGGCCGGAGCATCGGGCAACGTCGCGACCGAAGACGTGGTGTACATGCTGCACGGCCTCGGCATCGAGACCGGCATCGACCTGAATCGCGTGGTCGAGATCGGGCAGTGGATCTGCGGCGTGCTCGGGCGCGAGCCCGGCTCCAAGGCCGGTCGCGCGATCGCCGCCAAGCGCGCCCGGGCCGCCGCCTGAAGGCGACGTTGAAATCGGCGATGGTGAAATCGCCTTGCGTCGAGGTGTGCCAGTTGAACGCCGAGCGCGGGATGTGCATCGGCTGTTTCCGCACGCTCGACGAAATCGCGCGCTGGTCCGAGATGGACGATGCGCAGCGCGAGGCGGTGCTTGCCGCGCTGCCAGCGCGGCGTTCAGTCGCGCAAATTTTTGAAGCGCCGCTGCGTCGCTGACTTACGCATTTGGTGCGTCAGGCGGAGGCGCGGCTTTCGTTTTATGATATGCCTCGGGACTGCCTTCGGAAGTGGGAGTTATTGGTCTGCCGATGCGGCAGTTCTTTTCAGGGCGTATTTTCACCAATCAGAGGAGAAAGCGATGGCCTATTACATGATCCAAACCGCCTTCACTGCAGAGGCATGGGGGAAGATGCTGAAGAATCCGCAGAACCGCGCGGAGCAGATACGTCCAATGATCGCGAAGCTGGGCGGCAAGCTGGAAGGCTATTGGACCTGTTTCGGCGACTACGACACCGTGCTGATCGTGCAGGCGCCGGACAACATTGCAGCGGCGGCGCTGTCGCTCGCGGCGGCCGGCGGCGGAGCGCTGCGCGCTGCCAAGACCACGCCGCTGATGACCATGGACGACACCGTCGAGGCGATGAAGCGCGCCGGCAAGGCGGGATACAAGACGCCTGGCTGACCCGCCGGTCCGGCCGCCATCAGTCTGGGACAGCGAGAAGCCGCTCACGAAGATAGGCGATCACGGCCTCTCGCGCGCGCCGCACGGGGTGAGACGCCGGCAGGTTCTGGCCGTGCGCGCCCGTCAATACCGAATGAGACCAGCGCGACAATCCATGTTCGCGGTCCGGAGTGGGGTAGGTCGTCGGTTTGAATCGCTCGCCGAACACTCGTTTGGCCGCTTCAAACCGCTCGGCCGGACAGGCGATATCGGACGAATAACGGAAGCCGAGAATGTCTATTCCTTCGGCCACTACCCGGGTCCTGGCAGAGTCGAGGTCGACCGCAGCAGTTGCCAGATCCCCACGGACCTTCGCGCTTCGGAAGAGCGTGACCGGAAGCGAAGGCTGGGACGTAACTGCGGCCAGCACCGCGGGTGAGGCGCATAACGCGAATACCAGTCCGCCAGTCATGCACATGCCGATAAGACCGATCCCGGGTCCGCCGCTTAGCGCATGCACGTGGGCGCAAAGATCGCGCATCCAATCCGTGATCGGGCTGCGCTTGCCGGCGGCGAACAGGTGAAACTCGTGGCGCACACACACACTGAACACCGGCAGCACACCGCGGTTCCGGCCGGGACGACCGAACAGCAGCGGCAGATAGACCGTGAACCCCGCCGCGGCGATCTCCTCGGCCAGGCTGATACAAAGTGCGTTCATCCCCGGCAGCTCATGCATGATCAACACGGCTGGCCCCTTGCCAGCGTAATAGACGCAACGCTCTTCGGCGCTGTTTCCGGCGAAACGAAAAGAGGCGAATCCGGGCAATGGATTGCAATTCCTGTGCACGATTAGCGCCTTCCTCGGTGCATTTTCATTCGCGGTATCGCGAGCATCCGCCGATAGAAGCGACCTCGAGACGGAAGGCTTCCCGGAAAAAACGCACCGCAGCCGACCGCGATTCCATCGCCGCCGCCTGATCGGGGACGAAAGGCACCTGGCCGCCCTGCCCCAGGTGAGAGAATGGATCGGTCACGGTCATCGCGGGCTGCAACCGGTCCCACGCATGGTTTGCGTGCTTGTACATCTTGTGCGAAATGAAGTTTCGGGCCGCCGCGGACAGCGACTGGACGAGATGGGCACCGGTGTCGGGATTGTCGTAGGCGTCAAGCTCCCCGGTTTGAATCAGCACCGGTGAGCCGGTGAATGAAATGAACTCATAACCCGGTACATGGTTGTACAACCAGCACACCGGGTAATGTGCGATATGGGCTGCGAACTTCAGTGTGCCATCCGTGAACATCGAGGCATAAGGTTGAGTTGCGGACAGCATCGCCACGACGCCACCCCAGGAGAAACCCAGGATACCAATATGCTGCGGGTCGATGTGCAGTTGCCCGGAGAGGTACTTGAGAGCACCGCAGGCGTCGGGCAGTGTCTCTGGAACCCCGCCCGGGCGGCCCGTGATACCGCCCAGCCAACCGCGCGAGGCCCACATATCGATCTCCAATGTGGCGATCCCGGCTTGGTTGAGCGCCTCGGCGTAAAACCCGCCTCGACTGTCTACTCCAGCCGAGCCGTGCACGATGACGACCGCGGGTACTTTACCGGTCGTGCCGGCCGGAACCCGGAACTGAGCGGAAACGGTGAGAGGGTGGGTCGGATCAAGCGATTGAAAGTTGACGTAGGAGATGGCAGGCAGGTCGCGGTCCGTGACGCCGGGCAAGCGGTTACCGATACTCAAACTGGGTGAAGCCAAGGGACGTTATCGGGCCGCCTGGCGCCTTGAGCACGCAGGGCTAACGTTTCTGCGCAACTTCCGCGGCGACGGTGCGATAGAGCGAGCGGACGAGGAAATTGACGTCTTTATCCACCCGCCCGGTGCTTACCCTCGAGGGAACGCGTTTGCCGCGGTGTTCAACCGGGCCGCCGATGATCTGACACCTGGCGCCAAGTCTGTTGATGCTGCTCACCTCTCGCGGTTCCGTCAGCATGAACAGCGTGTCGATGCCGTTCAGGCGTGCGATTTCGATGACGCCAAAGAACAGCCCAGCCGAAATATAGGGGAATCTCGGATGCTTCCAGGTGCCGTAGGTCTTGTCAGCAATTCCCTGCGGGGTCTGCGCTTCGCCCTTGCGCTTGCGAAACCGGGCGACGACCGCGAGTCGCGATATCTCGCCGATGGTATCGCGCGGGAGCTTGGCCGGGTCGACGATGGAGCGATCCAGCGTGGCGGCACAACTTTTCTCGAACGGCAGCGGTTGGTGACGATCTTCCGGCCGGGTGCCGACGATGCGCGTGCAGCCGATGAAGTCGCCGACTTGCACGCTGCGTATCAGCACGTGCAGCGATTGAGCGTCGTAGGCGTCGCGCTCGCGCTTGTCAGGCCGTTCCGGTTCGAAGGCTAGGTCCACGCAATAGACCTGGTGGCGTAGCCGATACACTTCGTCCTTCAGCGTATCCGAGAGCGCCGGGACGATTTCGAAGTATTGCTTGAAGCCTTTACCCAGATTGAATATTTCAGGTAGAAACACTGCGCGGTGTCCTGCGGTATCCCGTAGTCTGACGACGCTCGGACGCGGGGTTATTCAAGTCTTTGCAGGTAGTCCTTGGTGAAGACTCTATCGGGCAGGTCACGCAGCTTCATCGCCGAGTATTCCAGCACGGATTCCTCACCCTTGCGCAGCGCGTCTTGCATCACGAGCCGGGTCGGCCGCGGTTTGCCGAGCATGGTCTGGAAGTTCTCGTAGCGGGCGGTTTTGAGCAGGCGGTCGGATAGCGAGTAGAATTCCGCGCGGTGAGGCCAGAAATTGGATTGCTTCACCCAATATATGACTTTGTGATAGGTGACGCCGCGGTCGACGGCGGTCAGTTCCAGTACGTAGTATGTTTCGCCACCGATGGTGTCGGTGCGCAGGATCTTCGGCGTGTAGTCGCCGCTGAAGTTCGACCGCGCGAGGTCACCGTTGGCGACCTGGCCGGTGAGACGCTGCGCCAGCCCTAGCCGTATCGGTTGCGAGACGCTGGGCATGAATACCCACAGGTCGCGGCCTTTCATGAGGAGGATCTGGCCGCGTTCGGAGGCAGGCTCCATCACCTGGACCACGGTGTTCCCGTTGCCCTTGGAGAGAATGCGGTACTTCCGGACCTCCGCCGTCTGGCCCGGGGCGGTGGTATCGATCTTGACCTCTACCTGGAACCCCTCTGACGGGAAGCGTATCTGGTCCGATTTTTCCAGTAGACTTCGGGCCAGGTTCTGATCATCATCGGCAGCGCAAGCCACGTGCAAAAACGGCCCCGCGAAGTACAGGAAAGCCACGATCAGCAGGCGTTGCAAGAATTTCTTTGGCATATCAGTAGCTAATGTGACGTTTGCCTTTCGACGGGTGGATCTCGGGGAGAAGGCATCCATGAAGAATATCGTTCAAATCGAAAACGTATGCAAAGACTACCAGATGGGCGGGCAACAGGTCCAGGCCCTCAAAAATATTTCGCTGAACATCGAGGACGGCGTTTTTCTCGCCATCGCCGGCCCATCCGGTAGCGGCAAGTCCACGCTACTTAACATGATTGGCTGCATCGATACGCCGTCGACAGGCAAGATCTTTATCAACGGGCAAGATGTCAGCGGCGAGACACCCGACCAACTCGCTCATCTCAGGGCGCGGACCATCGGGTTCATTTTCCAGACGTTCAACCTGTTGCCGGTGTTGTCCGCGGCGGAGAACGTCGAGTATCCGTTATTGCAGATCAAGGAATTGAGCCCTGCCAAACGCCGTGAAAGGGTCGCCAAGTATCTCAATATCGTCGGCCTGTCCAAGTACGCCGATCGTCGGCCGAACCAGCTGAGCGGCGGACAACGGCAACGGGTGGCGATTGCGCGCGCCCTGGCGGCGGAACCCAAGATCGTACTGGCGGACGAGCCGACCGCCAATCTGGACCACAAGACCGGCTCAGGCATCCTGCAGCTGATGAAAGAGAGCAACCGCTTCTACAAGACCACGTTCATCTTTTCAACCCACGATCGGCGCGTCATGGACATGGCGGACCGGTTGGTGCAAGTCGAGGACGGCGAGATCCGGATGCTCGGCATCAAGGGGGCGGACAAATGGTTGATGGTGAACCAGCTTACGGGCACTATGGAGGACGCTCCGATCGTGGAAGGAAATCTGATCTAGGGGACCTGAACCACCAGGGTGTCAGGACCACTTTCATCTTTTCGACTCACGAAGGGAGATAAGAATCTCTCACGCCAGAAAGAAGGTCCTGTTCGTCGCCGAAGCGGCGACGCTGGCGCACGTGGCACGTCCGCTGGTCCTCAGCGCGGCGCTCGAACCCGGCAAGTTCGACATCGGTTTCGCTTGCGATCCGCGCTGCCAATGGTTGCTGCGGGACTTCCCCGGCCGCTATTTTCCGCTGTCGTCGATGGGTAGCGACCATTTTCTCGACGCCCTGGCCCGCGGCAGGCCGCTGTACGACGATGCGATCCTGAATCGCTACGTGCGCGACGACCTCAAGCTTCTCGATGAGGTTAGACCCGATGTGGTGATCGGTGACTTCCGGTTGTCGCTCTCGATCAGCGCCCGCTTGGCCGGCATCCCCTATTTGGCGATTTCCAATTGCTACTGGAGCCCGTATTGGCGTCCGCCGCGCTACATCGTGCCGAATATCCGGCTTCTCACCGGCATTCTTCCGCTGCCCCTTGCCGACGCCCTGTTCCAGTTGGGGCGGCCCATCGCGTTCGCCCTGCACTGCGGGCCGCTGAACCGCGTAAGGCGCAGCCATGGTCTGCCTTCCCTGGGCAGCGATCTGCGCCGCGTCTACACCGACGCCGATCAGGTGCTCTACGCCGACGTGCCGGAACTCTTCCCCGGCACCGACTTGCCTGCCCACCACCAGTTCATCGGCCCGCTCGTCTGGTCGCCGCCGGTGCCCGCCCCGGACTGGTGGGACACGGTTCCGCGCGAGCGACCGATCGTGTACCTGACCCTGGGAAGTTCTGGCCAAGCCAAATTGTTGCCTGAAATCCTGCGCAGCTTGGCAGCGCTCGACATCACTGTGATCGCCGCCACCGCAGGCGGCGAAGTGCCCGGCGCCATCCCCCCCAACGCATACGTCGCACAGTACCTGCCGGGCGAGGAGGCAGCGCGGCGCGCCCGGCTAGTCATCTGCAACGGCGGTAGCCCCACAAGCCAGCAGGCCCTTGCCGCCGGAGTACCGGTGATTGGCATCGCAAGCAATCTCGACCAGTTCCTGAACATGGACGCTATAGTGCGCGCGGGTGCGGGAGAGATCATGCGCGCCGACCGCTTCAGCGGCCCCGCCCTGGCCGTGCTCGTGACGAAGATCCTCGGGGGAACCGAACACGCCGCGGCAGCCAGAAAAATCGCCGGCATCATCGCCGGCTATGACAGCGCAAGCCGATTCGCCGCCCTGATCGCATCGGTCACGAGCCGACCAACCGGCGCGCTAGCAACCCCTTCGCCGCATCCCTCGCATTAAAGGAGCCCGTGCATGCGCAAGATCGCCGCCTCCCAAATACTGGTGTTCATCCTGCTGCTGTCGCTCGCCTCGGCGCTCGCACTCGCCACGGACTGGGCGCTGCTCGGCGGCCTGCCGCTGGGCGACTTCCGCGGCGTTGTCCTCAGCCTTGCCGGCGTTTTTCTACTTTACGTCTACGCGATCCTGATTTACCGCGCCTTCCTCGCCGCCTTTCCATTGCGCCCGGGCGAAATCGGCAGCGGGTCGCAGCAGGAATTCGTTTATCACGTCTATATCCTTTTCTACCTCATCCTCTTTTACCCGATCATGAGGAGTGGCTTCATACCCGTGCCGCTCATACGCGTCTTCTACCTCGCACTCGGTGCACGGCTCGGCGCCAACACTTACAGCGCGGGACTCATCGACGACCCGAGTTTCGTGGAGATCGGCGACAACTCGATCGTCGGCCAGGGCGCTCTGTTGGTGCCGCACATTATCGAGGGCAGCAAGCTCGCCCATTATCCTATCCGCATCGGCAACAACGTGACCATCGGAGCGCACGCCGTCGTTCTCACTGACGTGGTCATCGGCGACAACGCCATCGTCGCGACCGGGGCAATCGTCACGAAGGGCTCGCGTATCGGCGCCGGGGAGGTCTGGGGAGGGGTGCCGGCGCGGCTCTTGGGCACGTCAGCCGCAACGGGCACCATATGATCCTCGTTACCGGCGGCGCCGGATTCATCGGCACGAACTTCGTACTGTCCACGATTGCGCAAACCGGCGAAGCGGTCGTCAATCTCGACAAGCTCACCTACGCCGGCAATCTCAGGAACCTCGATTCGCTCGCGGGCGATGCGCGGCACATCTTCGTGCAAGGCGACATTTGCGACCGCGAGCTGCTGGGCAGGCTCCTCGCGCAGCACCGCCCGCGCGCGATCGTGCACTTTGCCGCGGAGAGCCACGTGGACCGCTCGATCGACGGCCCGGGTGAATTCATCCGGACCAACGTGGTCGGCACCTTCAGCCTGCTGGAAGAGGCGCGCGGCTACTGGATGGCGATGGAGGGCGCCGGGCGCGACGCTTTTCGCTTCCTGCACGTATCCACCGACGAGGTCTACGGCTCGCTCGGTCCGCAGGAGCCCGCCTTCAGGGAGGAAACGCCTTACGCGCCGAACAGTCCTTACAGCGCATCGAAAGCGGGCTCCGACCACCTGGTTCGCGCCTACCATCACACCTACGGCCTGCCGACCCTCACCACCAACTGCTCGAACAACTACGGCCCGTACCAGTTTCCCGAAAAGCTCATCCCGCTGATGATCGCCAGCGCGCTCGCCGGCAAGCCGCTGCCGGTGTACGGTGACGGGCAGAACGTTCGCGACTGGCTGTACGTGATGGATCACTGCGAGGCCATTCGCGTGGTGCTGGAGCGCGGGCGCGCCGGCGAGGTCTACAACATCGGCGGCGACAGCGAGCGCAGGAACATCGACCTCGTGCGCACGGTGTGCGGGCTCCTCGAGCGCGCGCAGCCGCGCAAGACGGGCAGCTACGCCGGGCTGATTTCGTTCGTGAAGGACCGCCCGGGCCACGACCGCCGCTACGCAATCGACGCTGCAAAAATCAGGCGCGAGCTGGACTGGCGGCCGAAGGAAAGTTTCGAGTCCGGCCTGGAAAAAACCGTGCGCTGGTACGTGGGTCACCCGGAGTGGCTCGCCGGCCTGCGCTGACATGTATTTTCGAACGGAAGGGCAGCGCGCATGAAAGGCATAGTCCTCGCCGGCGGCTCCGGCACTCGCCTCTACCCGGTGACTCAGGTCGTCTCCAAGCAGCTCCTGCCGGTGTACGACAAGCCGATGGTGTATTACCCGCTCGCCACGCTGCTGCTCGCGGGCATCCGCGACATCCTGGTCATCTCCACGCCGCACGATACGCCGCGCTTCAGGGAGTTGCTGGGCGACGGCGCGCGCTGGGGCATCAAGCTCAGCTACGCCGTGCAGCCCAAGCCCGGAGGCATCGCGCAGGCCTTCCTCATCGGGCGCAAATTCATCGGCAAGGATGCGGTCGCGCTGGTGCTCGGCGACAACATTTTTTACGGCCACGAGCTGTCGATCCTGCTCCAGCGCGCCGCGGGGCGCGAGAGCGGCGCGACGGCGTTCGCTTACGCGGTCAAGGACCCCGAGCGCTACGGGGTGGTCGACTTCGATGCAGCCGGCCGCGCGATCAGCATCGAGGAGAAACCCGCGAAACCGAAATCGCACTACGCCGTGGCAGGGCTCTACTTCTACGACAACCGCGTCGTCGACATCACCCGGCGTCTCAAGCCCTCCGCCCGCGGGGAGCTGGAAATCACCGACGTCAACCTCGCCTACCTGGAGCGGCGGGAGCTCGAGGTCATCGCGCTCAGCCGCGGCTTCGCCTGGCTCGATACCGGAACGCACGAATCGTTGCTCGAGGCGGCGACTTTCATCCAGACCATCGAGCGGCGGCAGGGGCTGAAGATCGCCTGCCCGGAAGAGATCGCCTTTCGCATGGGCTACATCAACGCGAAGCAGCTCCGCGCGCTCGCCGCGCCGCTCGCCAAGAGCGGCTACGGCGAGTACCTGCTGCAAGTGCTGACCGAGAAGCCGGACGCATGAAGGTCATACGCACCGCGCTGCCCGGGGTGCTGCTGCTGGAGCCGAAGGTATTCGGCGATGCGCGCGGATTTTTCTTCGAGAGCTACAACAAGCGCGCATTCCAGGAAGCCACGGGCGTCGACGTCGACTTCGTGCAGGACAACTACTCGCGCTCGGCGAAGAACGTGCTGCGCGGCCTGCACTACCAGATTCGCCAGCCCCAGGGGAAGCTCGTGCGCGTGCTGCAGGGCGAAATCCGCGACGTCGCGGTGGACATCCGGCGCAGCTCCCCCACTTTCGGCAAGTGGGTCTCGTTCACGTTGTCGTCGGAGTCGAAACAGGCGGCGTGGGTTCCAGCGGGCCACGCTCACGGATTTGTCGTGGTGTCGGACTTCGCGGAGGTGCACTACAAGGCCACCGACTATTACGCGCCCGAGCACGAGCGCTCGCTGCTCTGGAGCGACCCGGAGCTCGCGATCGACTGGGCCCTTTCGGGCGCGCCGATCGTGAGCGACAAGGACGCGCGCGGGTTGCCGTTGCGCCGGGCCGAAACCTACGACTGAACGCGCCATGCGCATCCTGCTCCTGGGCAAGAACGGGCAGATCGGCTGGGAGCTCCATCGAGCGCTGGCGCCGCTCGGCGAGGTAACGGCGCTCGGCTCCGACCAGTGCGATCTGTCCAACCTTGACGGATTACGCGGCGTCGTGCGCGCGGCCAGGCCGGATGTGATCGTCAATGCGGCCGCCCACACCGCGGTCGATCCGGCGGAAAAAGAAAGCGAGCCGGCGCATACGCTCAATGCGCGCGCGCCGGGGGCGATCGCGGAGGAGGCGCGCCGGCTCGGTGCGTTGATGGTCCACTATTCCACCGACTATGTGTTCGACGGCCAGAAGCAGACAGCCTACGTCGAGGACGATCCCGTGAACCCGGTCAACGTCTACGGGCACAGCAAGCTCGCCGGCGAGCGCGCGATCGCGGCGAGCGGATGCAGGTATCTCGTGCTTCGGACGAGCTGGGTGTACAGCGCGCGCAGCACCAATTTTTTTCTCACGATCCGGCGGTTGGCGGGCGAGCACAATGAGCTGCGTATCGTCGATGACCAGCACGGCGTCCCCAACTGGAGCCGAATGCTCGGCGAAGCGACCGCCGCGATACTCGCAACCGGGCTGCGCCGCGAGTGGCCCACCGGGACTTATCACTTGAGCTCCAGGGGCACGACGACGTGGCATGGATTCGCGCAAGCCATCCTGGAGGAGCTGCGCATCGACAAGCCGGTGGTGCCTATCCGGACCGACCAGTTTCCACGTCCGGCGAAGCGGCCGCCAAACGGGACCCTGGATTCCGGAAAACTGGAACGCGATCTCGGCATCGTCCTGCCCGACTGGCGGCAGGCCCTGGAACTGTGTGTCGCGGACTTTCTCGAGTGCCGCGCAAAATGAGATCGGACTTCCCCACCGCGTCATACACAGAAAATTTTCCGCAAAAAAAAAAGTCCGCAACCCGATGAGGGCGCGGACTTCAATTAAAGCTTCAACTCACTGCTGAAGGGGCTCGGGCGTCTCCCTTTCACATTTGCCGTGTTGCCAATCAGTCAGCCTTCGGGTGACGACGGCGTTTCGCTCCAAAGCCAAGGATACCTAAACCAAGACCCATCAGAGCCAGGGAAGCGGGTTCCGGAATGATTATAGACTGGCTGGCATCCGCTTGTAGAATGAAATCAGTTCCATCAGCTCCCGTAAGAGTAACACCGCCGTTTACGGTTCCCAACACGCCAGTATTAGTAATATATCCTGGGGAGTCGCAGGTCAGCGATACTGCAACCGACACTCCGTTAAAGCACTTCGAAGGGTCGGCCGTATGATATGGGTCGCCGTTATTCGTATCGAAGCTGGAGAAGTCGGATAAATCGCCCGGGTTCAAACTCGGGAAGTATAGGGGGTTGACTGAGTCGATCATGATGGCGATCGTGGATTGCCCTCCTCCCGTCACAGTATTCTGACCGGCCCAGTTATCGATACCATGCTGATCCAAAAGCACAGGCACGGTCGAAGTTACCTGAAAATTAGAGACTGGTTCGGCTATAACGTGTCCCGTGAGGATTGGCGCACCGGACACGAATCCGGCCCCTGTCAAGTCATTACCATTCCCTGGGGTGGCGTACATCTTGAAGAAATTTACAGGATTCGTAGGATCGAAGGCAAAGGTCGCTGTGCCGGGATACGGATCCGCACTAACAACCGTTTCACCAAAGCCGGCGACGAATGTAAAGTGTGGTGCTCCGGGAGGGAAACCATTTGCGAATACAAGGTTGCCATCGCCGTCTAACATCGAACCAAGATTCGCCTGGTAATACAGCGTGAAACCCGTGGGGAAGAGGGGAAAGCCGAAAAATTTATCAACAAGAAAATTACCGATCGCCGTGACACCGCCCAGTGCCAACGCATTGCCCGGCGCTTGGTCGATCGTGTTGACACCGGTTATGTCCGTGGCCGTCCCAGGTAATCCAAAAGGATCGAACGTAAACAGGCTCGCGTTCGCTGCAACCGGGGCGCCGAGCATCAGCGAGATGGCAGCAACCGCTATTGGTTTGAGTTTAAATCTTGAAGTCATTGTCATCTCCGTCGCTAGAAAAAAGAAGGTAGTCGAATCAAAACCATTCAAATCTTTGCTCAGCGTTCTATAAGCACGCATCGTGCCATATAACAAATCTCATTCATAAACAACATATTGCGAATCAGCGGGACAATCGATCGCCGCCGACTGAGCTCCGAACGTAAAAAAAACTGACAGTGAAAATCCGAGCAATTCGTCACGTAAACGGCCAAACAACATCGCTGAGCAAATGAATTCGTATTTACGATCAACTACATATGGAATAACCATGGGCTGACCCCACCGCTTTCAGCGGCCGGTCAGTTCCAAAACTATCGGGCTCGCACAGTAAAATTTTCCGACAACCGGAAGTAAAACATCCCATGAGTGCGCTCTGTGTTTTTCACGAAAGCGACTTAAGTGACTGATTATTATCGGTGTTCAATTCAGATGGCCAAGCCAGCCGCGACAGCGGAATTCGCGTCGAGCGCGCGCGCGGCGCGTTGCCTGCCCCCACCCGGGCGAAGAACACCAGCCGGCGAGCCCAATCCCCCCCCAGCAGCGCTTCGAATCCGGATGCGACGCTCGTGGCCAGCGCCCGCGCCGGAGCACTGGAGGTGAACGCAAGCCGATCGCGGTGATACCGCCCGAATATGACCGGGGTCATCTCGGGTTGCAGCAACAGCCCCAGCCGTGCCGCCTCAAGCCAGAATCGCTGCATGGCTCGCCCGGCCGCCACATAATCGTCGATCGATGCGGGCGCTGCCTTCGGCGCGAGGCCGAAATGCGCCGCGCAGGCCAAGCCCGGAATCAAGTCGAGCTGCAAACGCGGCATCAGCGTACCTGCCAGCCAGGTATTAAGAAACTCGACGCGCGGCCAACTCTGCATGGCCCAACGCATCAGTTTAAGTGTCAACGGATCGACTCCCACTGCCTGGTCCGGAATCCTGTCTTCGCTGAACTGCGCATTCCATTCGATCACACTGCGATGTACCTCGAAGGCCTCGCGCATGGTGAGACGCAGCTTCGCGTTACGGAACATGAGCATCGCGACGCGCCAACGCTGACGGGGCGTCTCGAACCAGATGACCTGATGATCGGGGGCGACGCTGGCTTCCAGCGCCGATTTCTGTTCCGCCGTCAGCGGCCTGGTGCTCAGGGGTCGGCGCTGGACCGAACGCACTGTGATGAAAGGAATCAGCGGGCTTGGCCGGAGCACCGGATCGGGCACGAATCGGATTTCGAAAGTCGGCTTCTCGTCAGGCAAGCCGAGCGTACGGGTCACCGCCGTGCGCAACCCATGCCCGGTTGCGGCGATGCGCATGGTCTCGAGCAACGCGCCCAGCGCCATCTGGCTGGGCCGTCCGTCCAGGTCGTAGACGCAATGGTCGCGGGTGTCGAAGCCATGGACGATGACTTCGAGCTCGCCTTTGATCTCGAAACGCCACGGCTGGGTGTTGTCGCCGCTCGGCGCCCAGCGCGCCAAATCGAGAATCTGTTCGCTGATTCCCATATTGCTTATCCCACTCCCAACTGTCGGCGCGCGATCGCCAGGGCTAGCCGCTGAATCGGATTGCCGTTCCCCCATGGCCGCCAGGTCCTGACCATCTTGTTCCGATAGGCGTCGAAATGCACGCCACGCGGAGCGGTGACAACGTGGCCGCGACGCAGCAGAATCTTAAGAGCTTCCGTGGCCGCCATGCCGGCACAGATGTCGCAGGCCATGACGGTCGAAGGCCCCTTGCGAGCCTTTAAATCCACAGCAGCGCGATCCACCAGGTAGCCGGTCTGAAGCATGGCCGGTGACAGACCGATGAGAAAGCGCAGCGCCATCTGATCCTCGGAGCATCCGTCCCAGCGGAAATACTCTTCGAAGGTCATCCCGCCCGGCAGGAAATTCAGCACTGCCGCACCCATGCCCAGCGGCGCAGCCGTGGTTGCCGGAATTCCGCGCCGCGCACAGGCGGGAAACACCGCCTTGCGCGCGGAAAAGGCAAAGAAATCGAGCCCATCCATATAAAGGTCGACCCGGTCAAGAAAGGCGTCGATATTCTGTTCGGTGACCCCTTTATCGAAAACAGTCAGTTGCACTCCCGGATTGATGTCGCGCGCCATCTCGCAGAGCACTTCGGTCTTCTTGCGGCCCAAAGTGCTGGTCATGGCGCCCGCCTGACGATTGAAATTGGGGACGTCGAAGGTGTCGAAATCGGCAATATGAAACGCGCCGATTCCCAGCCGGGTAAGCGTCAGCAAATGAGCGCCTCCGACGCCGCCGAGGCCGGCGACGGCGACGCGCTTGCCGCGCAACGCAGCCTGTTCCGCATGGGTCAGCCAGCCGATATTGCGGGAGAAGGCAAGCTCGTAGTCGAACTCGGATGAAGTGTTTCTCTCAGCTGGATTCAATTGCGGACTCCGGATTGCGGTTATGTCGTAATATATCAAGAGTTGGCAGCGGTTGTTGCCCTGCTGCGACTGGTAATTTTACCGCGGCAGTTGGCGTAAGGCATGACGCCTCTTCAGGAATGACAGCGCGCAGCTTGTGTGGCCCGAATACATCAACGCGTTCCGCAACGTCACGCGCCAATACCGCCGCAGCCTGTTCGGCATCTCGGCGGTCGCCTTCGGCGTGGTGGCGCTGACCCTCGCTGCCGGATTCATCGAGTGGATATTCTGGGCGACGCGCGAGGGCACCATCCAGTCCGGACTTGGACATGTTCACGTCATGCGACCAGGCTATCTCGACGGGGGGCAGGCCGATCCGCTGAAATACCTCCTGCCGCATGAATCCCCTCTCGAGCAAGCCATCGGCAGTTTCCCGACGGTGCGCCTGCTCGCACCGCGGCTTGCCTTTACCGGTCTGATGAGTCACGGAGAAGCAACGATCTCCTTTATTGGCGAGGGGGTAAACCCGGAACGGGAACACGAGCTTACCCCCAAACTGAACATCCCAGCGGGACAGTTCCTCGCCAGCGACGACCCAAAAGGAATCGTGCTCGGCTGGGGGCTTGCCCAGAATCTCGGTGTCGAGGTGGGTGCGAAAGTCGTATTGTTGGCGACTACGTCGGGGGGGGGTATCAACGCGGTCGAATGCACGGTGCGCGGCCTGTTCACCACGGTGAGCAAGGCCTACGATGACTCGGCACTGCGCGTGCCGCTGCCGGTCGCGCAGCAACTGCTGCGCGTTTCAGGCAGCCACCGCTGGATTCTCATGCTCGACGACACCAAGCATACGACGCCGACGGTGCTCGCGCTGCGGGAAAAATTCCGCGATAGCGGCGTGGAATTCGTGCCGTGGTACGAGCTGGCGGACTTCTACAACAAGGTGGTCGCTTTGCTGTCCACGCAAATCGGCGTGGTCGAATTCATCATCGCCGTCATCATCATTCTCAGTATTTCCAACACGATGATGATGAACGTGCTCGAGCGGACCGCCGAGATCGGCACCTGCCTGGCGATCGGCCGCAACCAGCGCCAAGTCCTGCGCCAGTTCATTTTTGAGGGAATGACGATCGGCGTGATCGGAGGCGCGCTGGGTTTGTTTGTGGGTTGGTCGCTGGCGACCCTGATATCGTGGATCGGCATCCCGATGCCGCCGCCGCCGGGCCAGTCGCAGGGGTACAGCGGCGAGATAATGTTCACCGGACAGCTCGCGCTCAATGCCTTCCTGCTCGCAATCGGCACAACATTGTTGGCCAGCCTCTATCCCGCGTGGAAGGCGTCGCGCATGCAAATCGTCGAAGCGCTGCGCCATGGCCGTTAACCCGGAGCGGCGATCATGCTGAAACTCGCGCTGCGCAACATATTCCGCCAAAAGCTGCGCACCGGGATGACGCTGGCGGCGATCAGCTTGGGTGTAGTCGGTCTGATCCTGAGCGGCGGCTTCGTTCAGGATGTGTACTATCAACTGGGAGAAGCCCTCATACATTCGCAGTCGGGCCACCTGCAGGTGTCGCGCGCGGGCTTCCAGGCGCACGGGACGCGCAGCCCGGAAAAGTTCCTCATCGACCAGCCAGAGTCGGTCAAGCAGGCAATCCTCAAACAGCCTGAGGTCGCTGATGTCATGGCGCGGATCAACTTCTCGGGCCTGATCAACAACGGACGCAGCGACTTGCCGATCATCGGCGAAGGCGTGGAGCCGGACAAGGAGGCCGCGCTCGGCACCCAGGTCCGGTTCGTCGAGGGACGCCAATTGGAGAAGCAAGATACCAATGGCGTCGTCCTCGGAGAGGGTATTGCGCAGGCGCTCAAGCTGCGCACCGGCGACAGCGCCACCTTGGTGCTCAACACGGCGGAAGGCGTGTTGAACACACTGGAGGTCAAGGTCGTGGGCACCTTCCAGAGCTTTTCCAAGGAATACGACGCACGCGCCGCGAGAATCCAGCTTGCCGCAGCACACGAATTGCTCAACACCACGGGCGTGAACAGTCTGGTCGTATCGTTGAAGCGCACCGAGGACACGCGGCAGGTCGCCGACGCTCTCGCGCGCCAGCTCGACAGCAAGCAATTCGAGGTCAAGACCTGGCAGCAGCTCAACGATTTCTACGAAAACACCGTCGCTCTCTATCAGCGCCAGTTCGGCGTACTGCAGTTCATCATTCTGGTGATGGTGCTGCTCTCCGTTGCGAACAGCGTGAATATGAGCGTGCTCGAAAGAGTCGGCGAATTCGGCACGATGATGGCGATGGGCAACCGCAGCGGCGCAGTGTTTCGGCTGGTGCTGACCGAGAACGTCCTGCTCGGCCTGTGTGGAGCGACGCTCGGTGTCGTCCTCGGACTAATGCTGGCCTGGGTGATTTCGGCCGTTGGCATCCCCATGCCCCCGCCGCCAAACGCCAACCGCGGCTATACCGCCCACATTCGGGTCTTGCCAATGACCGTGCTGATAGCCTTCGGCGTGGGCTTTTGCGCCACTGTGCTGGCTGCGCCCCTTCCTGCGCGGCGTGTCTCGCGCACACCGGTCGTCGACGCCTTAAGGCAAAACGTCTGAGCCTCGCTACCAGCGCCACACCCAGCTCAAAACGAGTAGCGCAGCTCGCTGTAGACGCGATCGTTGTTGTCGAAGCGGCCGAACAGCCCCGTCGGCGGGCCATGGAAGATGTCGGCCCCTACCGCCAGTCGCCAGTTCTTTTCGAACTTCCAGGTAACTTTCGGCCGAAACAACCAGTCGCTGCGATTCAGGCTGTGGACCAGCAACGCTCGCCACTCCCAATTGTTGGCGAGCTTGCCTTCGAGCGCCGCGCTGGCGGCGCTCTCGTACTTGCTCTGAAAGGTGTCGGGATCGTGGTCGGTGTAGATGCGCTGAAAAAACTGCACGTTCAGCCGCGTTTCCGACGGAAAGCTGAAATCAAGGCCAATCGCATAGTCGATCGTTTTTTGCCCGACTAGACCATCCGGCTGCGCGATACGGGTGACGTTGAACTTGCGGCCCGTGGTGTAGGTCGCCTCGCCTTTGAGCACCGCGCTGCCGAGGTCTTTGGCAAATGTGCCGCCGACCTGGTCGATCTCGTCATGCCGTGCCTGATAGAGAAATACCGGCAACGCCGGCGCTGGCCCGGGCAAAACCTGCCGGTAGAAGGTAGGCGAGGCGTCAAGGCTGTGATAGTAAAAGCCCGAAAAGTCCCAGCCGCTCTTCAGCGCCGACAGGCGCGCTCCGTAGTTCGCATTGGAAAGCTTGCGGGACGGGTGATCTTCGCCTACAAACAAGGTGCCGCCCGGTCCCGGGATCGGATAGGGATAGAAGTCTGCTCCCGCGGCGCCTCTGACCCCCGGGATCCCCGGCTTGCCGATGTCGTCGAAACTCGGAACCGGAATCCATAGCAGCTCGGCCTTCATGTCCTGCCCGAAGTATTCGGCGCGCGCGGCCCACTGCGGGATGCGCAGCATCTGGAGTTCGGGCTCGGGCAGGATGAATTCGCGCATATCCCTGGCCGACACCACGTCGGCGATGAACACTCCGACCATCTCGCCCCACACCACGTGCTGGCGGCCGAGGCGGAATTCCCAATTGCCGCCGCTCGAAATGTCGAGGTAATTTTCACGCAGGCTGAATTCGAAACGCTGGTCGCGCCGAACATCCGGCGCGTAGAAGCTTGAGTGGTCGTAGGCCGCGTCATAGTCGAAACGACCGCCGATTTTCCATTTTACGTTCTCGCTGAACTGCCCCTGGCGGTTGAGTTCAAGCCGCAAGCGCTCCTTGGACCAATGCGCCGGATCTTGATAGGAGCGCGCCACCTCGCCTTGGATGAAGCCCTTCCACGCGGAAGCCGGCGGCGGCTTTTCCGTTGCGGCTGCAGCGGGGGACGCATCGGCGGGCTTATCGTCGCCGAACAGAGAATCACGCGAGGCTGGCTTGCTATCGCTCTGGGCGAGAATCTGGGGCGTCTCCCCGTAAGCGGTACCTGTGGCGGTCAACAGCATTGCCCAGACAAGCAGAACACCGTGGCCGGCGTGTCGCCACGTCACAGCGCTCTCTTGATAGGCCTGTTCTTGTCGCATTCAAGCTCCTCGCGAGAGGGGACGTCGCCAACAACGCAGCGCAATCTAAAGTCAAATATCAGCCAGTGCGCATAGCATTATGATATTGCAAAAAGTTAGCTGTCAAGCGCGCAGGGGAAACCAGCGCGTCAAACAGCGCGACTGCAAGCCTACGCCGATACGTCGCCCGAGGCTGCCGCCGGGAACGTCCAATCCAGAAACGGAGCGTGTGCCGCGCGCGCTACGCCTGTCTCGCACGAACGCCATTCCGCGAGTGCGCGCGCTGCAAGCCGCCGGTCATGAAACGAGCTTCGTCAAGGCGTTTTCGCGATGAACCAGCGAGCGGTTCAGGTTGCCAAACGCGATTCCCCCGACTAAAGTCGCCTCGTCCCGCTGCCAGGGGTGAAGGAGTTTGGGGAAGCCACGGGGGAGGAATCCGAGGCGGCCGTCGGGGCACTACCAGCGACGTCTTGAATTTTTTGGCAGCCATCACGGTTGGACTGAATGCACCCGCAAACCATATTCGCCAAGACCGCTAAAGGCATACTTGAGGTCAAGAACCGGACCATACGTCTGCCTCGCGATCTCGGGCTGGTGTTTCTCGCCGTTGACGGAAAATCTCCGGTCGCCGATCTGTCGCAAAAGGCATTGATCGACCAGGAAGCACTCAAGCGGGCGCTCGAAAAGCTCGTTGCCGACGGTTACCTCAAGGTCTTGTACGAGCCGCCGGAAGCAGGCCGGGCAGCACCCGCTGCGGACGATCTGGATCTCGATTTCACATCTCCGGCGAAAGTAGCGCAGCTCAATTTCGAGGCCGAGCGCATCGCCAAAGCCGAGGCCGAGGCGAAGGTACGCGCGGAAGCGGCGGCGCGCGCCGCCCCGCCAGCCCAAGCGCGCCAGCCAGCCGAGGCCCAGGCGCGAGCCGGCGCCGAAGCCAAAGCCAAACAGGAAACCCTCGCCAAGCTCAAAGCCGAGGAAGCAGCGCGTGCCGCTGGACAGGCCAGCGCCAAAGCGGAAATTGAGGCAAAGGCCGCAACCGGGGTCGACGCCAAGGCCGAAGCCGAAGCGCGCATGCGCGCCGCGAACGAAGCCAAGGCCAGGGCCGAAAGCGAAGCGCAAGCGCGCGCGGCTGCGGAAACCAAAGCCAAGATCGAGGCCGAAGCCCAGGCAAAGGCGGAAACGAGCGCGCGCATCGAAGCCGAAGCTCGAGCACGCGCCGAGGCAGAAGCGCGCGCGCGAGCCGAAGCCGAGTCCCAAGCGCGCATTGCGGTCGAAGCCAAAATGCGCGCGATGGAGCAAGCGCTGAAACAGGCCGAGGCGCGCGCCGAAGCGGAAGCCGGAGCACGCGCGCGCGCTGAAGCCGAGGCTCAGGCACGCACCGAAGCTGAGGCCAAGGCGCGCCAAGAAGCTGAAGCGCGCGCGAAGGCCGCCGAAGCAGCCATCTTACAGGCGCAGGCAATGGCGCAAGCCGCGTCGACCGCCAGGGCCGAAGCCGAAGCCAGGGCAAAAGCCGAAGCCGAAGCGCGTGCCGAAGCAGTGAGCCGTGCCAAGCAGGAGGTCGCCGAGCCGATCAAGGCCGAAGCCGAAGCGATTGCGAAGGCGGCAGAGACCGCGCGCGCGGCGGCGGTCGCCAAGGCGGAACAGGCAGAGCGCGCGCTCGCGGAAGCGCTCGCCGCGGTCGAAGCCGAAACCGAGGCGCGAGCAAAGGCAGAGGCGCAAGCCAAGCGTGAAGCCGAGCGTCGCGCCCACGCAGACGCGGAAAAACTGCAGCGTGAAACCGAGCTGCAGATCGCGCGCGAGGAGGCCGATGCGAAGATCCGCGCCGAGATGAAGGCGCTCGAAGCCAACATCGTCAGCACGCGGGACGAAGCGCAACAACGCGAGAAGGCCGAGCGTGCGGCGCGCGAGGAAGCCGAGGCCAACGTCGCCACCGAGCGCAAGGCACGCACCAAAGCGGAAGCGCAAGTGGAGCTCGAGCGCCAGTCACGCACCGAAGCGGAAGCTCAAGTGGAGCTCGAGCGCCAGGAACGCGCAGAAGCCTTGAGAAAAGCGCGCGAGGAAATGGAGGCGCAACTCGAGCTCGAGCGCCAGGCACGCGCAGAAGCCATCAAGAAAGTACGCGAGGAAGCGGAAGCCAAAGCGCGTATCGAAATCGAATCGATGGTCCGGACCGAACGCAAGGCGCGCGAAGAAGCCGAGGCCAGGTTCGAAAGCGAGCGCAAGGCGCGCGAGCAGGCCGAGCGCAAGGCGCAGGCCGAACTCCAAACCAGGATCGAGGCCGAGCGCATGGCGCGTGAGGACGCCGAAGCCAAGGCTGCCGCGGCAGCCGCGGCCAGCACCTCCGCCGAGAAGCTGATGCGCGAAGCCGCCGAAAAGCCAACGGGCGAGGCGCACAAAGTCCGCGAACAGGCCCAAAAGATCGTGGGCACC
>JBGOTT010000014.1:0-28975 GCA_041476585.1 Gammaproteobacteria bacterium
CAAGACCTGCCTGAGCACATCGAGCGCAGGCTGCGCGTTTCCGTAGACGACGAGCACCCGGCGGGTGAGGTAACGGTTCACCGCGCGTAAACGTACGGGGTTGAGCAGCAGCGTCCCGAAACGGGTGGGCGAGAACGGATGAGATGGTGAGCTCAAATTGGTAAGCTGATATCCGGCCAGAGCCAGCGCCTTTTTCGGTGCAAGGTCGCACCCGACAAAGGGGCTGCACCACAGCACCGCGCCGCGAGAACGTTCAAGCGCGGCGTCGAGGGACGCCCGGCCGGTGAGCGGTGTCTCACACTGCCATCCCCCGGGAAGGATCTCCCGAATGGCCTGGATGTTCGACAAGTAGTCCGCGGCGATGGTCTGCTGCGCGACCGAGCGGACGTCCTGCCCGGGGAAAGCATTGGACTTCTCCAACAGCCGAGTGCTCCCGCCTCGAATTCGGAGATGAGCGTGCGCCATCAGTCTTGACGCAGCGGGCCAGTAGCGGGCTGGAGCCAGAGCAGCGATCAAACACCCGACCAGCTTCCCTGCCGTGACGATATCGTCGGCCGAGATCCAGCCGTCGTGCTTCCAGGGGGCCGTCTCAATTGTTAAAGTTTGCGGCCGGCGCATGCTTTGGCTTGGGTGCGGTGTTGGGGATGATATGCAGAATCTGAGAGCATGACGAACCACAGCAGTTGGCTGAGCATCGATCCGAAGGCGCCCGGGGCCGTCGATGATATCTGCGCCGCTCTGGAGCGCAGCCCTCTGGCAGAGCGTGCCACGCTGTTCAACGATCCCCGTTGGGTGCAAGCGCTTGCGAACGAGCAGAATAAGAGCATACGTATTTACGCTCTCCGCGAACAGGGCGACCTGGCCGGATTGGCCACGTTTCTCGTCCACCCTTCCACTCTTCGGCTCGCGCTGGGCGAGCTGACACTGTTTTCCCGCCCGGTGCGTCGCCTCACCGCTTTTGGCGCGCCTTTCGTGCGGGGCGATAGCGATCGAAAACGGGAAATCTCGATCCTGGCGGCCCTGCTTGCCCGTGTTGCTGACGACTTGGACAAAAATGAGGTCATTTACCTCGAATCCGTGCAACAGGGAACGGCCCTGTTCGACCTTCTCACCCTGCCGGCGGCGTTGGCCGGAAAGTTCCACGCTCTGCAATACGGTAACCTCTATCGACATCGCTTTGCGGCGATTCCGGACAGCTTCGAGAACTATCTCAGGCAACTGGGAGCACGTACGCGGGCCGATCTGCGGACCAACCGGAAACGGTTCATTGCGCACGTCCGGCAGAACTACCGCACCAGGTGCTTCCGCACGCCGGACGAGGTGCCGGAGTTCGTTGCGGAATCGATGGAACTGTCGCGCAAGACCTACCAATACCAGTTGCTCGGTTCGGGCTTGCGCGAGCGCGCTGCGCTTGAGCGCTGCTATCTCGCCGCCTCCGGGCTCGGTTGGTTCCGGAGTTATTTGCTCTATGCGAACGAAAAACCGGTTGCGTTCCAGGTCGGATACGTCTATCGCGGGCGGTTCCACGCCGCGGAGATCGGCTATGACCCGGCGTGGGCGCGGCAACACGTCGGAATCTTTCTCCACACGGAGATCGTCATCGATCTTGCCGCCTCGAACGGCGCCATCAACGGGTTCGACTTCGGCAATGACGACAGCCTGCACAAGGAGCGCCTTAGCACCTGCTCCAGGCTGGAAGGCTACTTTTACCTGATCCCCGCGCACATCAGGGGCGGCCTGATGGCCCGGTCAATGCGCGTGACGAACCGGGTCTCTGCCGCGCTCGGAGCCGTGCTCGGACGTTTCGGAGTCCGCACGAAGATTCGCGATCTGCTGCGAAAACTCGGCGCCATGAAATAGGCGGCGCGGGGACCGGCCACGATGCCGCTTATTTCTTTTCGGCTGTCTGGGCGCGCGTCAGCATGCGCTTGATCCGGCTTGCCATCGGGCGCAAGGTGACGGCCGCGAACGCGACCACCTTGCCGCGCAGGGCGGGGCTGTAGCCGGTCAGCCGACCAAGCAGATCAGCCTGGTCGGTCCAACGGCGCTTGTAGGCGTTGTTGCCGGGCCCCATGCAATAGCGCTGCAGTCCGCCGCCGAACAACTGCTCGAGCAGCACTGCATTGAGGTGCGATCCGGGCGAGATGTCGTTGCACGCCTGGTCGAAATCCGCGCGCAACGCATGGACGTCCCCGCGGTACGAGAGTTGGTATTCCATCGCCACGGGCCGATCGTCGAGCCGAAGCAGCCACAGCGACAGCCAGCCCTGCTCGCGCGCGTGCAGCGTGAGCCGGCGAATGAACGCGCCCGGGCCGGGATTGTCCAGCGTGAGTCCGGTCGTTTCCTTCCAGCTACGGGCAGAAATCCCGACAAACTCGTCGAGCAGCTTGTCGACCTGGGCCGCATCGGCGCCGGCCCCGTGCAGCCACTGGATGTCGATGCGGCCGGCCTTCTTCAGGCGATTCGCCGCGAGATTGTTGGCCTTTTTCAGGCTTCTGCTGCGGCCCGCGTAAAAGGCAGTCCATCCGCCGTCCAGGGCGATGACCGGATTGGGGTCATCGTCGACCTGCCGGGCGCCGATGCGCGCGCCCAACGCCGCGAGCGTGGGCGAGTTCGCCGGAACGTGGCGCAGATCCACGATGTCCCACGCCGCGGCGCCCGCCTTCATCCACTCGCCGACGGCGGCGGCGGCCAACGGGACGTCTTCCGGCGCGGCGATAATGTCGCACAACTGCGTATCGGGCACGGCCAGGAACTGCAACTGGCGCACGCTCATGCCCGCATGCTTCTCGCGGCGCAACACCAGCGGACAGATCCCGATCAATGTCGAATCTCGGTGAACGCAAAGCACGCGCAACGCGCTGTCGCCGCGCAGCCACTGCCACGCCGCATCGAACCATTCGTGGCGCAGGAACACGCTGTCGCAGATCGATGACCCAGCGAGCGCATTCCACTGCGCACGCAGCGACTGAAACGCGTCCTCTTGCTCGAGACAGCGCAGTTCGACGCCGCTCATGTCGGACAGCGCGATGTGCCGGCGGTCAGGGCCGCCGGCAGGCGGCTGATGAGGATCCATGGCATTGTTTTGCGAAATACCGGCACGAGTTCTGCGAAAATCCGCACCGGGCATGTTGGCGAAGCCGGCGTATCATGCGGCTCATTTTATGAGGTTCGGGAGCATATGTCTCTGCGCATTGCCATGAGTTGCGGACTGCCGGTCGATGCGTGACATTGCCCTTACCGCGGTCATCATCGGCCTGCTGCCGGTGTGCGTGTGGCGGCCGTGGATCGGCATCCTGGTGTGGTACTGGTTCGGCCTGATGAACCCCCACCGGTTGACGTTCAGCTTCGCGTATTCGATGCAGTTCGGAATGATGATCGGGGCGGCGATATTGATCGGTTTTCTTCTTGCAAAAGACCGCAAGCCCATTCCGTGGACGCGCGAGATGGTCCTGATGATTTTGTTGATGATCTATTACACCTTTACCACGTTTTTCGCCTGGGACCCGGCCGCCGCATGGACGCAATGGGAGAAGGTGACGAAGATTGTCCTGATGACCTACATCGCGACGATGTTCATCTACGGGCGCGACCGCATCAGGGCGTTGCTGCTGGTGATCGCGCTGAGCATCGGCTTCTACGGGATCAAGGGCGGAATCTGGGTCATCCTGACCGGCGGGGGGGAGCGCGTCATGGGCCCGGACGCAAGCTTCCTCGCCGAGAACAACCATCTCGGATTGGCACTGGTCATGATCATTCCGTTGCTGTTGTTTCTCGCCCGCGACCAGCAGGGCACATGGCGGCGGCGCGGGCTTTACGCAAGCTTCGGATTGAATCTCATCGCGGCCCTGTTCACCTATTCGCGCGGCGCGATGCTCGGGCTCGCCACGATCATTCCGCTGCTTTTTCTCCGGACCAAGCGCAAGTTCCTGGTGCTGCTGATCGCGATCCCGCTGGTTTACTATGGACAGGACCTGCTTCCGGAAAAAATTTATAAACGGGCCGATAAAATCGAAGGCTACGAACAGGACGAGTCGGCGATGCAGCGGCTCAGGGCCTGGACCGTCGCATTCAACATCGCGAAAAGCCTTCCGCTCACCGGCGCCGGATTCGAGTTCGAGTCCCACCCCAACAAGGGCCGCTGGTTCAGCTTCGTCGATCCCGAGTGGCGTATATACGGCGAAAGCACACATGCGGCCCACAGCATTTATTTCCAGGTTCTCGGGCAGCACGGATTCGTGGCATTGGGAATGTTTGTCGCGATGTTGCTGTTCACCATGGCGACGCTGCAGCGGCTCAGGCGGGTGACACGCGGCGACAGCGAGGTGGAATGGATCGGCAATTACGCGGCGGCGATCCAGGTCGGCCTGGCCGGCTATATGGTGAGCGGGGCATTCCTGAACCTCGCGTATTTCGACCTGATGTATCTGTATATCGCCTGCACCGCGATTCTGTCGCGCGAACTGAAGCCGGCCCGAAAACCCGAGCCTCTGTTGCGCCGCCGGTTCGGAATTCCGCAGGAGACAGGCGCGCGCGCGGCAATCGAGGGCGCCCGCCCGGCGCAACGCGACCGCAACGGCATGTTGCGGCGCCGCGTCCGCGATCAGTCGGACAAATAACGCGGATCCGGCGGCGCGCGCGATAGGGAACGCCGGCCTGTCATTGCTTGGCCGGGCTTCCCGCCGGCGCCGGCGCAGCCGGCGTATCGACCGTCACTTCCTTCCATGCACCTGCTTTCATCAACGTATTCTTCAGGTATGGGAACGGGTAGCCCCTCGCGTACGCCTTTTGCGCATGCTCATTGGCAAGCGCAAGGTCTTTCCGGTCGAGATGAACCAGTCCCAGGTTGTAGTGCGCATTCGCGTAATCCGGCGCCAGCTCGAGCGCCTTGCCGTACATCTGAACGGCCTTGTCCAGTTCCTTCTTCTTGTGCAGGTAGATTCCGTAGATCACATAGGTTTGGCTGCACTTGGCACAGAACTTGATGGCATAGTTGAGGTAAGGTACGACCAATCCCGGCCTGTTGAACTTGAACTCGATGTCGGCCATCTTGTTCAGCGCGCCGGGATGATTCGGTATCCAGCGCAGAATGAAGTCCAGGTCTTCCCACGCTTGCTCAAAAATATTGAATTTGTCGAAGTTGACTCCAGTCCAGTGGTATTGTTCGACGGTGTCGATCATGTGGTTTCTCTTGATTACCCCGTTGGTATTTCTTGGATCCTCCTTGGAATTATAGTAGTCGAACTGGCTGTCAGGCGCGTTTGGCTGAAACGGCGTAAACTTTTTGAGAGCGTGCGCGGCTGGCACGGCCGCCATCAGCATCAGGTACGCAAGCAAGCGGATTACGCGCGGCGATATCATATGTGTGTCGAGCTCGTCATCAGGGCGTTGCGCAGCCGATTCACGGAATCCACGCTGAATTTTATCCCAACTTCATCTGCCCCGCCCGACACACATGTCCCGACCTTTCCCTGACCGCCGGGGCCTCGCGCTGTTGTTCCTGGCACTGCTTGCGGTGTACCTCATCGAGATCCTCCACGGTCTCCCAAATCGGGACATCGTCTGGGGATACGACGCCAATCCGCTGATTCCTCTGATTGCCGCCAAGAAGATCTTCCTGGAAGGCTGGAATGCCGGATGGCATTCGGCCTATCCGAATTTCCATTACTACGTGCTGCTGCTGTTTCTGGGCCCGTACATGGCGGCGCAATGGTTGCTCGGCAATCTCTCCGGATTGCAGATGGGGGGCGGTTACCCTTACGGCCTGAAGGATTTTGACACCATCTTCATGCATCTGGCGCTGATCACCAGGCTGGTTTCGGTGGCGATGGCTCTCGGCACCGCGTACTTGGTCTATCGGATCGGCCAGGCCCTGCACTCGAACCGAGCGGGGGTGTTTGCCGCGTGCATCATCGGATTCTCGCCCGCCGTCGTCTACTACGTTCACGTCGAAACCCTCGACGTGCCTATGCTCTTCTGGCTGTCGGCCGCTCTGTACTGCTACGTGCGCGTGCTGCAGACCTTCGAGCTGCGCTTTTACATCTGGCTGGCCGTTCTCGCGGCAGTGTCCACCGCTACGAAGGACTATGCCTACGGCGCGTTCGTGCTGCTGCCGCTGCCGCTGGCCGCGGCGCTGGCTCGCCACGCTTACGGCTCGAATTCGCCCGCGGCGCTGGCGCGGGCCGCATTCGACAGACGCCATCTGATCGCGCTCGCCGCATTCGTCGCCGCTTTCGCCATCGCGGAGAACTGGGTCTGGAACTTCAATGGCTTCGTCAACCACGTCAGGCTCGCCGGAGGATTCGTTCCACCTCCCTCTGGAGGAGTCATTACAACGAGCTTCGGCCGGCTGGACTTGTTTTCGCTCCAGCGACTCGGTTCCGGGCTTCGCATCATGACGTTCGTCCTGGGCTGGGCGGGCATCGCGGTTTGCATCGGCGGTCTGGTCTATGCCGGCCTTCGCAAAAGGAAGATCGCCGGGATTCTGCTTTGGCCCGCCGCCAGCTACTATGTCTTCGCAGTAGTTCCGACGCTTCCCGCGGGCTCGCTGATCGAGCGACCGTACATGCCGCTGGGGGTCATGCTGGCGATCATCGGGGGCGTGCTGCTCGCGCGTGTAAGTCAATCACCGCGGGTTCTTTCCAAGGTCGTGTGGATCGGTGCGGTCGCAGCCATGGCGTTGAACGCGGTCGCCATGGATGCCGCGTTGATCACCGACCCGAGATATCAGGCTGAACGCTGGCTCGGGCAACACGTTGCGGCCGGCGCGAAACTCGAGTTTTACGGCCTCAGATCGGAGCTGCCTCGCGCCGATCCGCAATGGAATAGCGCAATTCTGAATGTCGCCTCTACACCGCTCAACGACATGAAGCTCAGCGAGGAATATCTTGCGCAGGAGGCGCTGGCGGATCGCAATCCGGACTGGATCGTCGTTTCGGAAGCCTACTTGCGGAGTTACTCGGCGGATCAAGGGAAAGGCGTCGACCATGCCCTTCATGCATTTTTTCAGAAGCTGCGAAACGGCGAGCTGAAGTATGCGCAGGTGGCGCGATTTGTCTCCACCGTCTCGGATGCGCTCGGCTTTCCCGCCCGTCTTGCACCACCCGTTACGGTATTCTCGAGGTAGCACAGGTCCATGCCGCAGTCTGTTGATAACCCTTGTGGGGCGCTGCCATGCTGGTAGACGCGCGGAAGTTGCCGAACGGGCATCGGCTCGAGGCTGATATCTGCCTGATCGGGGCCGGTGCGGCGGGCATCGCCATCGCCCGCGAGTTCGCCAAGAGTTCGTCCAAGGTGCTTCTGCTCGAGAGCGGCGGCTTCGAACTCGACGGGCAAATCCAGTCCCTATACGAAGGCGAAACCACGGGCCAGCCCTACGAGCATCGGCTCGCCGCTGCGCGGCTACGCTACTTCGGCGGCTCGACCAACCACTTCGGGGGCGCGTGCCGGATTCTTGATCCGATCGACTTCGAATCGCGCAACTGGCTTCCGGGAAGCGGTTGGCCTTTTTCGCACCAGCATCTGGCGCCCTTCTACACGCGGGCCCAGGACGTGTTCCAGGTCTCGCCGTACGGATTCGATACCGATGTCTGGGTACGGGGCACCGGCTATCCGCGCATCGACGTCGACTCGAAGCAGATCGTTACCAGGATCTGGCAGCAGAATCCGCTGCGCTTCGGGGCAGTCTATCGCGACGAGCTGGTGAAAGCACCGAATGTGACCGTGTGCCTCTACGCGACTGCGACGGGCTTCGAGACGGATGGCCCGAAGAGCCGCGTGCGGGCGCTGCGCTGCGCGGTGCCGGGCGGGCCTAGCTTCACCGTCGCCAGCCGCGCCTACGTGCTTGGTTGCGGCGGCATCGAGAACGCGCGCGTTTTGCTTCTCGCCAAGGAGGACGGCTCTCTCGCGATCGACCAGGGCGGGGTGCTGGGCCGGTTCTTCATGGACCACCTCGTGCTGCACGATGCCGCCGAATTCTCGCCGATGCCGCGGGGCCCGACGCCCCGCGACCTGTACATGTCCAACGGCCTCAACGGCCATTGGTTCCTTGGAGTGCTCGCCGTGCGCGACGAACTCGCACGCGAAGAGCGTCTCCAGAGCGTGGGATTGATCATCGATCAGAAGGAGCGCGCTACGGGGCGGGCGGCGCTGCGCGAGTTCTGGAATTCTGCGCGGCAGGGACGCCTCCCCGACCAACCCGGCGATGCGCTCAGCCGCATCTTCGAGAGCGTGGACGACCGCATTGACCAGACGGTTCGACGGGTCTTCAACGCACGTTCGGGCATCTTTAACAACCTGCACCCTTTCGAGCCGGGTGTCGTGTCAGCCTATGTCGAACAGGCGCCCAATCGCGAGAGTCGGGTTTCGTTGAGCGACGCGCGGGACGGCTTGGGGCAGCGCCGGGTTGCGTTGCACTGGAAGCTCAGCCGGAGCGACAAGCGCAGCGTGCTGCGGGCCCTGGAGATTTTTGGCGCCGAGCTCGCGCGGCTCGGCGTCGCGCGAATCCGGGTGAAGCTCACGGAGGACCTGGACGAGTGGCCGGAGCGTTTGACCACCCACTGCCATCACATGGGCACGACGCGCATGGATCCCGACGCGAAGCATGGCGTCGTCGACGAACACTGCCGCGTGCACGGCGTCGAGAACCTCTACGTCGCCGGCAGCTCGGTGTTTCCGACCGTCGGGTCTGCGGCGCCCACAATGACCATCATCGCGCTCGCGCTGCGGCTGGCTGATCACTTGAAGAAGGGGGCGGCATGAGTGTTCGCGCTGGCGTGAAGCGACGTGTGGTACTGCGCGCCATGCTCTTGGGAGCCCTGGCGGCCGTCTTTGCGCGAGGCACTGCATTCGCATCCCAGGACGGAGCGGCGGCGAGCCGGGGGCTGGCTGAGAGGGCCGCCGAGTGCGTGCCGACGGATCGCCTGCTAGCGGAGCTGGGCGCCCGTTACCTTGCGGATACAGGCACCGAGGCGAGTGTTTCGTCCCTGCTCGCCCGGATTGCCGAGCGCTGGCCGGCCGGCGCCACGGACCTCGCGCAACTGTCGCCCCGCTCGCTTCGTCGTGCACTTGCCATCATCGTGCAGCGGGATCTTGAGCGTGCCGACGTCGTGCTCGTCGACGGCTGGGTGCTGGCGCGAAGCGAGGCCCGGCTCTACGCCGTCGCGCAGCTGGTCCGGCGTTCGTAGTCCCGGATCACCAATTCAGGCCCTGGTACTGGCACCGGAGTGCTGCCCGATTCGGCATGTTCACGAGATCGAGCAGGATCTGGTCCTCTCGGACACACCGGCCCAACGCCTGTGCGGTCTCGCGATCTCCAAGCGCCCCAACCAGCAGATCTGACTGCCCGACCACGTCTTCGATCGTCTCGCGCATCAACGAGCCGATGTGCGGTATCGTCTGCTCGATATAGCGGCGGTTCGCTCCCAGCAGGCGGGACAGGTGCACGCCGGGATCATAAATCGAGAGCTTGAGTCCCTTGCCGATGAAATATTCGGCCAACAGCACCAGCGGGCTCTCCCGCAGGTCGTCGGTCCCCGTCTTGAACGACAATCCGATCATGCCGATACGCCGCCGTCCCGACGCCATCACTTTGGCGATCGCGCGATCGATGTGCAGGCGGTTGGAACTCAGGATACCCCCGAGCATCGGCAGCTCCAGGTCGTGCTGCTTGGCCAGGTACATCGTGGCGCGAAGGTCCTTCGGCAGGCAGGATCCCCCAAACGCGAAACCCGGCCGCAGGTAGGCCCGCGAAATGTTGAGCTGAGCGTCGCGGCAAACGAGGTCCATCACCTCGAAAGCGTCCACGCCCAGCGCCTCACATAGCCGCGCCGTCTCGTTCGCGAACGTTATTTTCAGCGCGTGGAAGTTGTTGCAGCAGTACTTGAGCATTTCGGCCGCACGGATGGAGGTTGAGTGAAAGTCGCACGGCAGGTGACCGAACAGCTGTTTGAGTGCGCTTGCCGGTGTGTCGCCGGCTGCGCCGACGATGGTGAAAGGCGGATGATCGTAATCATGGATCGAACTGCCCTCGCGCAGGAACTCCGGCTGAAAACACACGTGAAAGTCGATTCCTTCCCGCTTCCCGGACTCGCGCTCGAGGATCGGCCGCAGTACCCCTTCCACGGTCCCGGGAACCACCGTGGAGCGGAACACCAGCACGTGAGAGGCCGCTTTGTGGCGCAGAGCGATTCCGAGCTCGTGAGCGACCCTGACCATGGCGCTCTGATCCTGACTGCCGTTTGGCGCCGAGGGGGTACCAACGCAGATCAGCGAGACCTCGCTGTCGCGAACGGCGGCTTGAACGTCACCGGTGACAGTGACTCGCCCGCTCGCCACCACCGCTGCCATCAGATCCACCATGCCCGCTTCGACCACGGGCGTGTTCCCCGCCTGAATCAGCGCAAGCTTCGCAGGATCGAGGTCAACGCCGATGACCTTATGGCCGTCGCGGGCCAGGCAAGCCAGGGAAACAGCCCCTACATACCCCAGTCCAAAGATGCTGATGTTCACCATGACCTTCCCGGTTGTCCATGCAAATGTGATGAAGACTGCGCGCGTGTCCCTGGACACCGCTCGATGATCTTATCGAGCTTGAGCATGGAATTCTCCCAACTGTGATGCGACAGCACCCGCTCCCGGCCCGCCCGCGCCGTGCGCTCGCGTTCCGCCGGGCTGTCCAGCAGGCTCAGGACCGCATCGGAATATTCCTCGGGAGTACGCGCTACCTGCAGGTGCTCGCCCGGGACAGCGTCAACGCCGGCCGCGCCAAGTGGGCTGGTCACCACCGGCACACCCATCGACATCGACTCGAGAAGCTTGTTCTGGGTGCCGCGGGCAATGTTTAGTGGGGCCACCATGGCTGCGGAGGCTCGAACATAGGGACGCACGTCGGGTACCGTGCCGGTCACGCTGACCCCGGGCAGCAGGGCGAGCCGGCGGACCGCGCGAGACGGATCGGCTCCGATGATCTGGAGCCTGATGTCCGGCTTGTGCCGCAGCAGCAGCGGGATCACGTCGGAGCAAAAACGGAACATGGCTTCCTGGTTCGGATAGTAGTCCATGCGCCCGACGAAGCAGATCAGATTCGGATCGTAACTCCCGTCACCAGGGCAGAAGTAGTCGCTGTCGACGCCATTTGGAAACCAGTCGGTCTCGACGTTGCACTGGTAGCTCTGCAGCGTTTCCCACTCCGCACGCGTCGTCGTCGTGCACATGTCGAAACGGGCCGCCAGGCGCCGCTCTTCGCGCCTGAGCTTGATCCCTTCAAGCCAATACCCGGCGTTGAGGGGAAACGGTTTGAAGTGCGCGTAATCCAGCCATTTATGGGAATCCATGTCCCCGAAGTCCAGGATCTTCCGGATTCCGTCGACCTCGGCAACATATTGGGCAACGGAGGAGCAATGAACGAATATGAGATCAAAGCTGGTTTCTTGCAGGAGTTGGTCGATCTTGCGGGCCAGTGAGGCGGAATAAAAAAACCCCATGGATGACGGGGTGGACGTCGGCAGCCGCGCGACCATGCGCAGAATCTGCGCCGGTCGTCGCACCTGAACCATCTCGTAGCGATGGCAGTACGGGGCGATGCCCCGGCCCTCGTGCGCCTCGGGGTCGGAGCGCGCAATCGAGGCGACCGTGAGTTCGTGGCTGCGGCTCAAGTGCTTGATCATGTTGAACGGGCGTATCTTCCCTCCACGCTTGGGCGGGAAGGGGAAGCGATGACAAACGTAAAGAACCTTCATGCCACCATTTCCTTGAGTTCCGCGGCGACATCATCGGGGGATCGACCGTCGAGATAGACGCGGCCCCAGATCTCGAAATTGACCAGCGCCAGCAGAGCATCGGTACCGTCGATCCGGCGTGCCGCATGTTCCGCGATGAGCCGCTGCACGGGCGGCGAGCGGAAGAATCCCCGCGCGCCGATTGCGGCGGGGGAGAGGATGTTACGCAACATGGGGGCGAGCTCGTCTCTGAGCCAGGCCCCCATCGGCGTTCCGAAACCCCGTTTCTTCCGGTTGAGGATTTCCTCCGGCAACACACCGCTGAGCGCCTCCTTCATGACATGCTTCAGGCGGCCTTTGCGGATCTTGATCCTTTCCGGAATGCGCGCAGCGAGTTCGATCAGTTCGTGATCGAGCAGGGGGACGCGACACTCCAGGGAGACGGCCATGGTCATCTTGTCGGTCAGGAGAAGGAGGTCGTCGGGAAGTTGCGTCTGCAGATCCACAACCAACATGCGGTTGATCGAATCTGTGCCGCGGGTCTGCCGGAAGGCGTCGGAAACGGCGTCGAACGGGTTCTCCGGCGGGCGAATCATCAGGTCTCGCACAGCGGCTGATGCGAAGACGCGCAAGTAGGAGGCGTACCGCTGCTCGAGCGGCTGACCGGCGGTGGCCAGAAAGTTCTTCGC
The DNA here is from genome assembly GCA_041476585.1 of Gammaproteobacteria bacterium. Classification (GTDB taxonomy): domain Bacteria; phylum Pseudomonadota; class Gammaproteobacteria; order Burkholderiales; family SG8-39; genus JADGRQ01. Next base: position 12,407 of record JBGOTT010000014.1, read on the forward strand.
GTAGCGCGACAGGTTGAGCAGCGGCGAGTGCCGATCGCTCGGCAGGATCGACCCCGCCCAGACGGCGGCGCGCCGCAGCGCTGGAGGTAAACGCTCGAAATATCCGAGGAAGTGATTACCCAGATAGCGGCGATACCCGGCAAACAACTCGTCGCCGCCAACCCCGGAAAGGATCACCTTGACATCTTTGTGGGCAAACTCCGAGACCAGGAACGTAGTGATCAACGCCGTGTCCGCCACCGGCTCGTCCATATGCCAAAGCAAACGAGGCAGCAGCGCCGCCACATCCGGGCGGACGATGATTTCATGATGATCGGTCTGGAACAGGGTGGCAACCTTCCGCGCATACGGCAGCTCGTTGTAGTACTCGGCAGCACTGCTGCCGGTGAAGCCGATGGAATAGGTCTTGATCGGCTGGTTGCTGCTCATGGCCATGTAGGCAACCACTGCACTCGAGTCAACCCCGCCCGACAGGAAGGCTCCGATCGGGACATCGCTCACCATCTGCATCTTCACCGACGCGGCCATCTGGGTGCGGACCCGCTCCACCCATTCATCTTCCATCGACGTCGAATCGACATCCTTCGGTGCCGCCCAATAACCGGACAACTCGACCCGTCCGTCCTGGACGAGCAGCAGCGACGCGGGGGGAAGCTTGGAGATGCCCCGGAACATCGAATACGGGGCGGGAACATAGCCGAGTTCGAGGTAGCTGTGCAGCGCGGTGGGATCTACCTCGCGCCCAACCCCCGGCAGCGTGAGAAGTGCCTTCGCTTCCGTCGCAAAGCTCAGCCTGTCGCCGTGGCGCGCGTAGTAGATCGGCTTGATGCCGAGGCGATCACGACCCAGCAGCAGGCGTCTGCGTCGAGCGTCCCACAGCGCGAATCCGAACATCCCGTTGAGCCGGTGGACGAACTCATCGCCATACTCCGCGTAGGCGTGGATGATGACCTCGCTATCGGAACCGGTCTGGAAGCGATAACCCTTCTGCGTGAGCTGCTGCCTGAGTTCCCTGAAGTTGTAGATTTCTCCGTTGCACACAACCCAGAGCGTCCCCTCCAGATTGCCGATCGGCTGATGGCCGCCCGCCAGGTCGATGATGGAGAGGCGACGCATGCCGATGACACACGGGCCGTCGGCGTGGACACCCTGGTCGTCCGGGCCCCGGTGAATCGTTGCCCGTCCCATCGCATCGAGCAGGCGAGGGTCGGCGGGCCGACCATCAAGGTTGATAACCCCGTGGATTCCGCACATCGATCCGGGCCGCTACTTGAGGCCCGCCTGCTCGATCAGCTTGCCGATGGCCGAATCCGGCTGCACCGGTGCGATGAAGGCGATGGCGGAGACGGGAATGATGATATGGTCGGCGCCGTCTGCTTCATCCCTGCGCCTGATCAGCGTGTAAAGCGGCTGTCCCGTCCCTGAGTCTGGCTCGCGCCGGACGGTGAAGACGCCGCGCAACACCGGGTGATCCGAGCCCAGGTGATCGATCCGCCCATAGAACACGTTGCCGTTCGCAAGCACCACGGCTTGATACTGCGTGGTGATCAGCGGTCTATGGAACCGGCGATGGTTCTGGTAAACGGTGGCCGCCAGCAGCGCGACGATCGCCACGCCGATCACGGCAAGAACGGCTTCTCTCATGAGTTCGTCACCTGGCAGCCCGGTCGCGCTCCGGTTTCGGCTTCGATCGTGTAACGCGGTCGTCGTCGGGCTTCGTCCAGCGCGCGCCACACGTACTCACCAAGCACTCCCAGCATCAGCATCTGAAACCCGCCGATCAGCATCACCGCGACCATCAGCGACGACCAGCCCTCGGCCGGCTCCCCGGTGAGCGCGTGGTAAATGATGAATAACGCGTACAGGAACCCGGCGACCGCGGTGAACACGCCGGTCCAGGACATTACCCGCACCGGCAGATAGCTGAACGCGGTGATCGAGTCGACCGCCAGCTTGATCTTCTTCTTCAGAGTCCAGCCGGATTGACCGTGCAGGCGCGCATCCTTGGTGTAGGTGATCGTGTCTTGCTGGAATCCCATCCACGCGAGCAGCGCGAACAGATTTACGTTGCGCTCGTCGAAATCACGGTAAGCGTCGATGACGCGCCGGTCGATCATGAAAAAGTCGGCGCCGGTGGCCGATAGTTCGCGCATGCCGATGACGTTGCGCATGATCCAGTAGAACAGCCCGGCCATTCCGACGGTCGTGGCTTTTTCGCCTTCCCGCCGTCCGCGCACTGCCCACACGACCTGCGCGCCGGACCGCCAGGCGTCGAGCAGCGGTGGGATGACTTCGGGCGGGTCCTGCAAATCGGCCGCGAGCACCACAGCGCAATGACCGGCGGCATTGCGCAAGCCGCAGCTTACGCCGGCGTGAGAGCCGAAATTCCGTGAAAAGCGCAGCCCCCGCACCCGGGGGTCGCGCCGGCCCAGATCGGACAACACCTCGAACGTGCGATCCGACGAATGATCGTCGGCGACGATCCATTCCCAGTCCAGCTCCAGCTTGTCGAGCACCGCGCACAGACGCTCGTAAAGAACCGGAAGATTCCGTTCCTCGTTGTACGCAGGAGTGATCACCGACAAGAGACTGCGCTTCGCCGGAACGGCAGCCGGGGAGCGTGCAGTCTCAATGGTCACGGCGTCAGACATGCCTGTTTCAGCGCGGTTGCGACCTGCGACTGCTCCGCGTCGGTCATCTGATGGTACAGAGGGAGCAATACGCAATGCTCCTGGGCCTGCTCCGAGTGCGGGAGTGGCTGGCGCGGCGGAAGATCGCGGTAAGCTTTCTCGCGGTGGCTGCACATGATCCCGCGCCGGGCGGAAACGCCCTGGTCGAGCAGGGACTGCATGACCGCGCGCTGGTCGCACCTTGCAGGCAGGTGAACGCAGAAGCTCTGCCAGTTGCTGCGCGCCCACTCCGGCTCGAATGGCAGCCCGAGGCCCGGAATCTCGGCGAGCAGCGCGCGATAGCGCTCGGCGAGCAGGCGCCGGCGCGCAACGATTTCCGGCAGGCGCTTCAACTGTTCGCGGCCCACGGCGGCCTGGATGTCCGTCATCCGGTAGTTATATCCCACTTCCGGATACGCCTCGAAGATCACGTGGCTGGCGCCATGCCGCACCGTGTCGGGCACGCTCATCGCGTGCTGGCGCAACAACCGGAATCGCTTGTCCCAATCCGGATTGGCAGTGGTCAGCATGCCGCCGTCACCGGTGCTCATCACCTTGCGCGGATGAAATGAAAAACACGCGATGTCGGCGTGCGGCTTGCCGATTTTTTCCCATTGCCCATGCCAGCCGATCTCGCTGCCGATCGCGCACGCGGCGTCCTCGATCACTGCCAGCCCGCGCCGCCGGCCGATCTCGATGATCGCGCCCAGGTCGCAAGGCATGCCGATCTGGTGCACGCACAGGATTGCCCGCGTCCGGGCCGTGATCGCGGATTCGATCAGGGCGGGATCGATGTTGTACGTCGCCGGATCGACATCGACGAACACCGGGGTCGCGCCGCAGTAGCGCACTGCGTTTGCGGTCGCGATGTAGGAATGGCTGACGGTGATGACCTCGTCGCCGGCCTTGATGCCGAGTGCGAGCAGCGCGAGATGCAGCGCCGTGGTGCAGCTCGAAACCGCGCAGGCGTGCGGCGCGCCGACGACACTGGCGAATTCGCGCTCGAATGCCGCCACTTCCGGCCCCTGCGTGATCCAGCCGGATAGGATCACGCGCCGGGCCGCGTCGGCCTCGGGCTCGCCCATGACCGGCTTGATGATCGGGATCATGCGTGCACGCGCTCGCGGTTGACGCGCCACCACTTGACCAGCCGCTGCAGCCCTTCCTCCAGCGGGATGCTGGCGCGGAAGCCGAGCAGCTTCTCGGCCTTGGTGGTGTCGGCGAGGCGGCGCGGCACCGGGTTCACCTTGCGCTCGGCGCCATACTCGGGTTTCAGGCTGGACCCCATCACCTTGAGCAGCGCAAACGCGAGATCGTTCAAGCTGGTCTCGACGCCGCTCGCGACGTTGAACACTTCGTCCGACACATCGGACGCCAGGGCCAGGACGTTGGAGCGCGCTACGTCCTCCACGTCGACGAAATCCATGGTCTGCATGCCATCGCCGAAAATCAACGGCGGCTTGCCTGCATCTATGCGTTCCATCCAGCGGATCAGCACCTCCGTGTACTTGCCGTGGATGTCCATGCGCGGACCGTAGACGTTGAAGTAGCGCAGCGCCACGTACGGCAGCCCGTACATGTCGTTGAACGAACGCAGCAGCCCTTCGAGCATGATCTTGCTCGCCCCGTACCACGTGCGGTTGTTATACGGGTGATGGTCCTCGCGGGTTGGGAAAGTGTCGGCCAACCCGTAGATCGACGCGGTCGAGGCCGTGATGAATTTCTTCACGCCTGCCGCCTGCGCCGCCTCCAGCGAGTTGAAGCTGCCGTCGCACATGACGCCGAGCGCCGCGCGCGGGTTTTCGGCGCACGCGGTGATGCGCAGCGTCGCCATGTGGATGACCGCATCCATCCCCTTGGTTGCGGAATGCACCAGGTCCGCATCGCGAATGTCTCCGCGCACCAGCGACACGCGTTTGTCGTTCAGCGCCTGCTCGACGTTGGCGAGGCTGCCGCGGCTGAGATCGTCCAGGATTACGATTCGGGCTGGGGAATGTTCGCGCAGCAGCAGATCGATCGTCGTCGATCCGATCAGCCCGCAACCGCCGGTGACGAGAATAGAAGAACTGTGAATATTCATCTTGGGTGCTTACTCCCTGGAAATGTTGTCTCTGGCCTGCGTCAGCTGCTTGATCTGTTCTTCCAACCGAGTGATTCGATCGAGCAAATACCCCATCCGCATTCCTAGGGTGATACGCACCGATTTGATGACGTCCGCAGCCGGGCCCCTTATGCCCCCCTCCAACTCTACTTCCAAGAGGCGCAATACACCGTCGCCTGTGAGCACGTCGACATGTCCTGCAATCGGCGAAATCGCGATCACCCGACCGGGAATCCGTCCGCTGTATCGCATCGGATTGCTTAACGGTTCCGCCCGCCATATCACGATTCGCCGGCCTTCAAGATACGTATGCGCACCCGGAAACGGGTCGGTTAGCCCTCTTATCAATGCGTAGGTCGTGCGGGTTGCCGCCATCCAGTCTATTTCTCCGTCTTCGGGCAGCCGCGTGCAACCATAAGTGGCGTCCACATCGAGTTGCACGGATCCCTTGTCCCCGCCTAGGTATCGGCCGACCGTTTCCCCCAAGTGGCGCTTCTGAATTTCGTTCAGTCGTTTGTATATGGCGGTAACCGTGTCGGATTCTCCGATCGGTATTAGGCGCTGAAACAGCACGTTTCCGGCATCGAGATCCGGAGCCAATTCGTGAATGGTGATCGCAGTGCAACGCTCGCCATTGATGATTGCCCAATTCACGCATGCCCGGCCGCGATAGCGCGGAAGAGGCGCATAGTGAACGTTGATGAAACGGCAGATCTTGAGGATCTCCCGTCCGAGGATGCGATTGTATGAGGACACCACAACGCAGTCCGGTCGAAGCTGCCGAACGAGTGCGTCCAACGCGGCGGGGGTCGTATCGAAATAAACGCGTATCCCATGATTCTGAGCGTGCTGCACCACTTGATCCTGGCTTCTGGCGTCATGAGCGACGTCCCGAAGAACACCCACCAGCGTCGAATTCTCTGTTAGAGATTCGATCGCGCTCAACGAGGTTGGGCCGTTACCGATCAACAATACCGTTGGCATCCGCGTCAAGGCCCCGAAATTCCGGTCGAATTGATTTCAAGCCTGTCGGCAAAACCAGATTCAACGGCAAGTTGAATTGCCTGCCCGGAACTATGGCCCGCGCGCCGCGCTCGCCATAATAGTTCTCCGACCTTGAGACCTCCGGTCTGTAAGCGAACCACGGGCTCGGGTCCAACTGCGGATGGCAGGATACCCATGTGGCCCGAAGCGGGTGGCTGTATCGGCCAAACTGGAACACCTTGGATTATCAGGGCATCGCGCTCGATGTCGCCCCAAAACTGTGCGACGACCGCGCCGTTCCATGTCGTCTTGATCCTTTCCGCTTCCGTCTCACCCAGTACGGACGCCTTCCCGGGCAGCAGCGCGACGACAATCGCGTCGTAGACCTCCTCTTCACGCGCCTCTGACAAGCGGGGAACGCAGTTCACGACAGCGCCTGCCCCAGACAATCCACGTCCGATGAAGGTCGAAAACGGATTGTCGCATAGCAACAGCACGCGGCAGCCGCAAACGGCAATACCGGCGTCGAGCAGCAGTTTGACCGCCATTATTCCCAGGTAGGAGAACACATCGACCCCGGGGTGCCGTTCATTGGTCCCAGCCACGGGTATGTCCCGCTCACGGCATGCGATCAGATCAACGTCGGCGGGACGGTACTCCCACGATTCGTACATAAGCGGCACGACCGCGGATCGCTTAAGACAATCAACAATCGCGCGGTCGATCGGCCTCACGTGACCGCTGTTGGTCACGATATCCGCCTGGCCCACAATCTCCGGGGTCTTGTCGGAGATAATCTGAATTCGACCGTGAACACCAGCGAGTTCCGCGAGGGCATAGGTTTGCTCCGTCACGTCCTGAATCGTTCCGTAGCGACTTGTCCGCGTAAATGCGTACACTCGCGCGGCGCCGGCGATTGCCGCGAGGACGGGTGTAACGGCGTAGGCGCCAATGGCCGCTTCTGTTAACACCACGCTGGAGCCGAGGTCGAGCCCGCAGCGCGCAATACTGTCGCGCATGAGACGAACAAGTCGCGCCGGATTGTAGCCCGGTGCGAATGCAGCACTCATCGAATATCCGAGTTGGCGAGCGCCCGTACGGCGCCGGCGACCTCTGCGCACTGTGCAGAGTTCAACTCCGCAAACATCGGCAGCGACAGCACCTCGTTCGCCGCCTGCTCCGAATGCGGAAAGTCCCCGGCCTTGTAGCCGAGGTCCGCGTACGCCGGAAGCAGATGCACCGGAAACGGGTAGTGAATGCCAGACTGAATGCCCTGCGCCTGCAGTGCGTCCATCCACTTCTGGCGCTGCTTCGTGCGGATTGCGTAGATGTGATAGACGTGGCGCACATCCGCCATCCTCTGCGGCGTCGGCACTCCGGAACCGGCCAGCAGCTTGTCGTAGAGCGCCGCATGCGAGCGGCGCGCCTCGGTCCACGCTTCGATGTGGCGCATCTTGACGCGCAGCACGGCGCCCTGGATGCCTTCCATCCGGTAGTTGTAGCCCTTCAGCACGTGCTCGTATTTCTTCTCCGCGCCCCAGTCGCGCAGCATGCGCAGCGTGCGCGCGTGTTCGTCGCTGTCAGTCACCACCATGCCGGCTTCGCCGTAGGCGCCGAGGTTCTTGCCCGGGTAGAAGCTGAAGCAGGCCATCTCCCCGAAGCTGCCCGCGCGGCGCCCCTTGTACTCGGCGCCGTGCGCTTGCGCGGCGTCTTCGATCAACGTGAGGCCGCGCCGGCGCGCTATGTCGCGCAAAGGGTCCATGTCCGCGGGTTGCCCGTACAGGTGCACCGGCAGAATGACCTTCGTGCGTTTGGTGATCGCCGCCTCGACCCGGTTCGGGTCCATGTTGAAGTAGCGCGGGTCGATGTCCACCAGCACCGGTTTGGCGTGGCAGTAATGGATCGCGGCGACCGTCGCCACGAAGGTGAACGGCACCGTGATGACCTCGTCTCCCGGCTTGACGCCGGCCGCGAGCAGCGCAAGATGAAGCGCGCTGGTGCCGCTGTTGACGCCCACCGCATGCCTGGTCTGGCAGTACTTCGCGTACTCCTGTTCGAGCGCTGCGACCTCGGAGCCGAGCGCGAACTGGCAACTGTCCAGCACCCCCTGGATGGCGGCGTTGACTTCGGTCCTGATGCTTGCGTACTGCGCTTTCAGATCGACGAACGGAATCACGCTGCTTTCCCCTGACGTTGGATGTGCACGGTTTCCCCTTTGCCCCGCATCGAACTGGTCGCGGCCTCGATCAGCTCCACCACGCGCAGCCCGAGCCGCCCGCCGGTGAGCGGGGTTGCGCCGGTATCGATGCACTTGAGGAAATGATCGCCCGCCATGCGCAGGGCTTCGGTGCTTTCGAGCTTGGGCGCCCACATGTCTCCGGTGCGGTAGCCGACCCGCAGTTGGTAGATCTTCGCGGGGTCGTCGGTGAAGCTGATGCCGCTGTCATAGACCTTGATCTTTTCCGAGGATTGCATGTCGTCGTAGACGATCATCCTGTCGCTGCCGCCGAGCAGGATCTGGCGCACCTTGACCGGCGACATCCAGCTGACGTTGGCGTGGCCGATCGCCCCTGAATCGTAGAACAGCGTGACATACGCGAGGTTCTCGGGCGTGCCCTGGAAATACGTGGTGCCGCTGGCGGATACCGCGGTAGGATGTTCGTTCAGCAGATAATCGAGAATCGCAAAGTCGTGCACTGCGAGATCGGAAATCACGTTCACGTCGCGCTGGAACAGGCCCAGGTTGACGCGGATCGAATCGTAATAAAACACCTTGCCGAGCTTGCCGCTGTGGACGATCTCCGCCATCTTGCGCACCGCGCCGGTATAAATGAAGGTGTGGTCCACGATCAGCGTAAGCTTGCGCTTTTCCGCCTCGTCGACCAGCTTGCGCGCCTGCAACGACGTCTCGGTCATCGGCTTCTCGACCCAGACGTGCTTGCCGGCCTTGAGCGCGGCCATGGCCAGCTCGAAATGGGTGCTCACGGGAGTGGCGATCGCCACCGCGTGAATGTCCGGGTCGTTGATCAACTGCATGAAATCGGAAGTGGTCTTGACCGCAGGGTAGCGCCGCTGCACCGTTTCTAGCTTGCGCGGGTCGAGGTCCGCTACCGTATGCACCGCGGCGCCCGGCATTTCCGCGAAATTGCGCACCAGGTTCGGGCCCCAGTAGCCGTAACCGATGACGCCGATATTGATCATGTCACTCCCTTTTCGAAAGAAATAATCGCGATGCCGGCGAGGATGGTGGCGAGCCCGAGCACTTTTTGCACCGACAGGGACTCATGAAACAACACCACCGCGCCTGCAGTGACCAGGCTGAAGGTAAGGCTCACCAGGATTGGGTAGGCCACGCTCAAGGGTTCGGTTGCGACGACGCGGAACCACACCACGCTCGCCAGGAAGTATGTGACAAAGCCGATCGTGAATAACGGCTGAAGGAACAGCTTCAGCACCGCGATCAACAGCTCGAACGCTCCGCCCGGCGCGAAACCGCCCGCGGCGTCGATGCCGGCGCGCAGCATCAGGTTCGCGCCCATGGTCATGACCGCCGTGAGCAGCACCAGCATGTAACCGACGCTCGACACTACTTGTCGCTCCCCCGTTTGCGCACGTCGCCCACGACCCGCGCGGGAACACCCATGGCCACCGCAAACGGCGGAACATCTTTGGTGACGACGGCGCCGGCGCCCACCAGCGCACCCTCGCCGATGGTTACGCCCGACATGACCGTCGCGCCGGAACCGACCGAAGCCCCGCGCCGCACGCGGGTCGGCTCCACCTTCCAGTCAGCCTCGGTTTGCAGGCTTCCGTCAGGGTTGGCTGCGCGCGGATAGCGATCGTTGATGAACATGACGCCGTGCCCGATGAATACCTCGTCCTCGATGGAAACCCCCTCGCAAATGAAGCTGTGCGAGGAAATCTTGCAGCGGGCTCCGATTTCCGCGTTTTTCTGGATCTCCACGAACGCGCCGATCTTGGTATCGTCGCCTAACCTGCAGCCGTACAGGTTCACCAGGTCGGGTTGAAATATCCTGACATTGGCGCCCAGGTGGACATTGTCGGCGATCGGCATCTGAGTCTTTAGCGTCAAATTCGAAGAGCGGGCGTTGATCTTGTCGATATGCGCGGCGAATGCGAGTATTCAGCAACGCCATGCACAGTCATCTATCGAGGCGCGGACTTGCGCGAGGCGCAATCGGCGGCCAACTTCGTATTCTCTCGCAGAAACCGTGCATCGCGCCGCACATCACCATCTTTGACTTTCCGGGTTTGTTCTGCGGAATTTTGCTTGCCGCGGCCTGCGCTTTGTTTCCACGCACATGCGCGTCCGAACTGTATCACGCCAACCCCGCCAATTACCTGCGCATGCTGCGCACGCTAGCCGCCGGAGATGTTCTGCTGCTGCAGGCCGGGACCTACGAATCCGGCCTGCCGCTGCATCGGATCAACGGCGAGCCCGGCCGACCGATCGTCGTGCGGGGGCCGGCAGGCGGAGCGCGCGCGGTGTTCACGGCAAGCCGGGGCAGCAACACGATCAGCATCGTGAACTCGAGCCATCTGGTGATACGCGACCTGGAACTCGATGGGCGCGGACTGCCGGTAGACGCGATCAAGGCCGAGGGACACGCCGACTGGGCGCACCACATCACGCTGGAGCACCTGTTGATCCGCGGTCACGGCGACGACCAGCAGACGGTGGCGATCTCGACCAAGTGCCCGGCCTGGGATTGGCTGATCCGGAACAACGTGATCCGCGCGGCGGGGACGGGACTGTATCTCGGAAACGCCGACGGCTCGGCTGCGTTTTTTCGCGGGATCATCGAACATAACCTGATCGTCGACTCGATCGGCTACAACCTGCAGCTCAAACATCAGAACCGGTGGCCGGAGGTTGGGGTCGCGCCGGAGCAGGGGTTCACGATCATCCGCCATAACGTGTTCAGCAAGTCGGCCAACAGTTCGACGGACAAGGCGGCGCGGCCGAACGTGCTGGTCGGCCACTGGCCGCTGCAAGGTCCGGGGTCGAACGACACCTACCTGGTCTACGGAAATTTCTTTTACCAGAATCCCGGCGAAGCGCTGTTCCAGGGGGAGGGCAACATCGCACTGTATGACAACCTGTTTGTCAATCCATACGGCGATGCCGTGAGGATACAGCCGCACAATGACGCGCCGAGGCAAGTCAACGTGTTTCATAATACCGTCGTTGCCGAGGGGAGCGGAATCGTGATCACGGGGGGCGGCGCGGGCGAGCGGCAGGCGGTGTCGGGCAACGCGGTATTTGCGCGTAATCCGATCGTGGCCGCCTTGCAGGAGGCGAACCTGACCGGTCCGCTTGCGGCCGCCGCTGCGTATCTGGCGGCGCCGGACGCGCCGCTCGGCAAACTCGATCTTTCCCCCAGTGACGGCAAGCTCGCGCAACCGCGCGTCGACGGCGAATCGCTGCGGCGATTTGCCGATTGGGACAGGGATTTCGACGGCAAGCTGCGCACCGGAGACATCGCCGGCGCTTACATCGGAGCAGCGGACTGGTTGCCGCAGCTGCTCGTAAAGCCCGCGCCGGGCAGGTGAGAGCCGCCATAGCGGAAAACAGCGGGGACGAATGGAACGCCTGATCATGCGCCTCGCCGCGCTGCTGTACGGCGCGTTCGTGGTCTATGGGAGCCTGATTCCGTTCGAGTTTGAGGCCCATCCGCTGGCGGAGGCGTGGCGCGCGTACCTCGGCATCGGCCATCTCGACGCTGGCAGCAGGTCGGTCACGGACTGGGCAATCAACGTGGTGCTGTACATCCCGCTGTCGTTTGCCTGGTTCGGCGCTCTGCATCGCCCTGCCGGGTTTGGCCGGAACAGCGCGATGGCGTCTTTGGTCCTGGCGGGATGTGCCGCAATCAGCGCCGTGATCGAGTTTACGCAGGTGTTCGAACCGGTCAGAACCTCGTCATGGTACGACCTGGTCGCCAATTCCGCGGGCGCAGCCGCGGGTCTCGCTCTCTGGGGCGTTGCCGGTTCGCCCGTGCGCGCGTTGCTGGCGCGGCTGGCCGAGTCGCGCGCGCTGCCCGCCGATCCGCGCGTTGCCCGCATCGCGGGCGCCGCTGCGCTGCCCTATCTGTTGCTGCTCGCCATGCTCAACGGCTGGTTCACGCATGACTGGCACGGCGTCGCGAGCGCGCTCGCGCGCGCCGAGGGCGTGCACTGGGCGCCGTTTTATTATCACTACGGCGCCAGCATCGCCAACTCGTTGGTAAGCAGCGCCTGGTATGCGCTGATGTACGTTCCGGCCGGTGCCCTTTGGCTCGCCCGGTCGCTGCGCGAAGCGCGGGTGCGCCCTTTCGCAGACATTCCCGACGCGACGCTTTGGGGTGTGGCGATCGCCACCGCAGCGGAGGCATCCAAGCTGTTTCTTGCCGAAATGCGGCCCGACACCGGCAACGTCGTGGTGGCGGCGTTCGCGTCGGCGGCGGGCTGGCTGGCTGCCTATCGATTTGCGTTGGGCAGGCTTGAAGGCGTTGCTGCCGGCCCGCGTGCCAAGCCCGTTGCCGAGGCACGGGCGGCGCGCGCCGGCTTCGATGCCCGCAACGCGGCATTGCGCGTGATCGCGCTGATGCTGACCGCGGTGATTGTGGTTGCGCTGGCGCGTTTCCCGGTCGCTACCCTGTGGCTGTGCGCCGCGCTGCTGGTTTATGCCGCGATTTTGTGGCGCTATCCGCACGCATGGCTCGTCGCGCTGCCGGCGTTGCTGCCTGCGCTGGATCTGACGCCCTGGAGCGGATGGTTTTTCCTGACCGAGTTCGATCTGTTCGTCGCCGCGACGCTCGCGGTCGGCTACTGGCGGAAAGGGACCCAGATCGGGACGGCGGTTTGTCCGCGCGGATTGGTGCCGCTGCTAGCCGCTCTCGCCACGTCCTACCTGATCAGCCTGCTGATTTCTATGTGGCCGCTGCAGCCTCCGGACTATTCGGCGTTCTCACATTATTACAGCAGCTACAGTGGATTGATTCCGGCGAAGGGCTTTTTTGCGGCGCTGGCGCTGTTGCCCTTTGCTCAGCGCGAACTGCAGCGCGGCACAGACGTGGCGCGGCATTTCACCGCCGGCGTGCTCCTCGGTTTGTGCGCCGTCGCTTTGATCACTTTGTGGGAACGTTTAGCATACCCCGGGCTGCTCGAATTCTCCCGCGAATACCGCGTTGCCGCATCGTTTTCGAGCATGCACACCGGCGGCGCGCACCTGGAAGCGTATCTGGTCATCGCATTGCCGTTTGTCGTCGCAGGAATTCAGTTCTTCCGCAACGCAGCGGTGCGCACGGGACTTGTACTTGTGTTCCTTCTCGGCAGCTACGCGCTGATGGTGACATTCGCGCGCGCGGGCTATGCCGGGTTCGCCGTTTCGCTGGCGGTCCTGCTGGTGTCGATGGCGTTTGCAGTGAAGGCGCGCAGGCGTTCGAGCTGGCGCGTACTGCTGTTACCGCTCGGATTGGCAGGGCTCGCGATCCTGGTCGCCGTGCCTGTGCTGGGCGGCCGATTTGCGCAGTCGCGCCTTACCGTGGTCGCGAAGGACCTCGAAATCCGTTCGGCGCATTGGCGCGAAACGCTGAAAATGATGGACAACGACTGGCGCACCGTCTTGTTCGGGATGGGACTCGGCAGGTTCCCGGAGACGTATTTCTTCAGAAACAGCAAGGGCAGCGCACCGGCGCAATTCCGGTACGTGACCGAATCGGGCAACACTTTCTTGCGCATGGGTTCCGGGGCGCCTCTCTACGTCGAGCAGATCGTGCCGGTGCAGCCCGGGCAGCAGTACGCGTTTGCCTTCGACGCCCGCAGCAGCGCCGACGGGGCCGCCGTCAACATGCTGCTGTGCGAGCGAACGTTCTTCTACTCGTTCGGTTGCGAGTCGGCGACGGTCAAGCTGCAGCAAGCGTCCGCGGCCTTGCAGCACTACCAGGTCGAACTGTCATCCGGCCGCCTCGGTGGCACACCGTGGTATGCGAAGCGGCCGGTCAAGCTCTCGTTGGAGAACGCGAGCGGCGCGGCGGTAGTCGACATCGACAACGTGCGCCTAGTCGATTCCACCGGGGAGAACCTAGTGTTGAACGGCGATTTTTCCCACGGCAATGCGCGCTGGTTTTTCTCGTCTGCCGTAGATCACTGGCCCTGGCGGGTTGAAAACGTTCCGCTCGAGGTTTACTTCGAGCGTGGTTGGTTCGGCTTACTGACATTCGCGGCATTCGTGATTTACGCGTTGGCGCGAATTGTGCGGGATTCGTTGCATGGAGACTTGTACCGCTGCGTCGTGCTGGCGGCTGTCACGGGCTTCCTGACAGTCGGCATGTTCAACAGTCTGTTCGATGCGCCGCGGTTGATCCTGCTGTTCTTTCTCGTGATCTTTATCGCGCTGCAGAGGGGACGGCAACCGAATGCCGCGCCGGTGGCGCAACCGGTCCCCGATCCCGCACCGTCGGCCGCGCCATCGAGTTCGCCGGAAGTGCCCGCAGCGTACGAGCTTCGCGGTGGCAGGCAATGGCGGCATGCCGCCATCGGGATTGCCGTGTGTGCGGTGATGGGCTGGATCGTCACACGCGCGCCGATGGTCCCTTACAACGTGCTCGAGTTGCCGAACCCCTACCATCCCTATCTTGCGCAAGTGATTCTCGCGATTTTCCTCTACTGGAGCTTTGGGCTGCCCGCATGGATCGCGAATTGCCTGACGCATGGGGGCAGGCGCATCTGGCTGTACCCGGCGGTGGTATTGCTGCACGGCGCTGGCGCCTGGCTCATGCTGCACTACGCGGTGCTGCCCGAGAGCATCCACGACATCGTCGGCAGCCCGGTGCTGCGCTGGCCGTGGGAATGGGAAATGATCGGACGTTTCACGGCGTTGTTCGGCGTGTTGTCGCTGCAGCTCACCGGCGCCGCACTCGCGGTGGCGATGCTGTGCGGTTTGCGGGGGGCACAAGGATTGGTGTGCTGGCTGACAAGCAGCGCCGTGCTGCTGCCAGTGATGTACTGGGTGGTCGTGACCCGGGCCGGGGCCGACAACATCACCGAGCTCATCGCCGGCGGCGGGTCCGCTGCTTCGAGCGCGTTGCTGGCGGCATATCTGTTTATCATCGGCACGTCCGGTGCCCTGCTGGGGGCATGGTTCGGGGGCCCGGGCAGACGCTTGCGATGGCTGGCGGTTGCGTGTGCCGTCCTGGCGCTGCCGATCGCCTACCTGGCCCTCGCAAACGGGACCGAGCAAACGATCGTCTATCAAGGCCGGGTGTTCTCGGCAATACAGTTTCTGCTTAGCACCGACCGCGAGCATTACGCCCGGGGCATCGATCTGATCGTGCGTTACGTGGTGTTTCACGTTGCACTGGTAGGTATCATCGCACTGACGCAATATCCGTTCTGGATGGGTGTCGCCGGACCGGCGCGGCTCACAAACGGGTCGCGCTAAACCAACCCGGCCCTCAGCAGGTCGTGCGTGTTGAGCGCCCCCACGATGCGCCCCGCCCATCCAGCACCAGCAGGCCGTTGATGCTGAAGTCACCCATCGTGTGTTCGGGTCATCGGCCTCCTTGACGCCCTGCGCTACCTGCTCCCGGAACCACTTGTCATGCGCGGCCGCTTGGTGGGCCCGGCGCAGTCGTTCTGATGCGTCGCTGCGCGCTTTGCCGCCCGCGATCGCAGCGTCGCTGCGGTAGGTCGCATCGAGCATGTCGAAGCGGGCGATGTGCAGTTCGTTCTTCAGATAGAGAATGCAGCGATCGAGGCTGCGCCATACACGCGGCTTGTCGGTGCGCTGGGTTCCAAGCGCCTTTTCAGCCCTGATGTGAAGTTCTTATAAGAGAAATACAAGCAACACTAAAGACATAATGGGGTCTGCCGCGGCCCCGGCGCTGACCTGCGCAAGCTAGAGCGGCGTAATCGACGCGCGCGCCTTGGTACGCGAGTGCTTCGTGATCTGGCGCAGCTGATTTGTAGCCCAGGCGCCCAGGGCGGATGGGGTGGCGCCCCAGATGTGCCCGCTGCAATACCGAGCGAGCCAGGCTGTGGTCGTATTCGACGATCGGAAGGGTCAGGCTTGGATCGAAGCAAGCAGGACCGCTGCCGCCCAGCCCGGTGCAGTGCCCACCTTCCATGACGCGCCAGCCATAATTTGCCCCTTCGCCGCTTCCGGCGGGTTGGAAGTTGATCTCTTCCCAGGCTGACTGGCCGATATCGGCTATGAAGAGGTCGCCCGTTACACGGTCGAAACTGAAACGCCATGGATCGCGTAGTAAGGAGGTGAGCTGTTGTTTACATCGATGCGCAGCATTTTTCCGAGCAGAGTGTTCAGGTTTTGCGCCCGATCTCCGGGATCATTGCCCGAGCCGCCGTCTCCGAGCGCGATATAGAGATAGCCGTCCGGACCGAAGCGGAGTTGGCCTCCGTTGTGATTGGCGAAAGGCTGCGCAACCGTCAGCAGGATCTGAGCCGAACTTGGGCCGGCGATATTAGGATCACTGGCCGAGCGCTGGTAGCGGGCGATGACAGTCGCGCCGTCAGATTGTCTGGTGTAGTTCACGAAAAACAGGCCATTGGCCGTGTAGTTCGCCCGAGCGGCAATATCGACCGGGCTCGAAAAGCCGGTGGCGACGCTTTGCAGGGCAATGGCCGGCGGGTTTTGCTAAGGACTGCCCCCGGTCCCAGTCCACGCCTCCACCTCGGTGAGGCGTGAGTAGCCGTCGGCCGACGCATTGACCAGCACGCGGATGGCATCAGTGGTGAGCGGCGCGAAGGTGAATTTGCGCCACACCAGATTGTTGCCCGTGACATTTCCGCCGGGTA
>JBGOTT010000015.1:0-27615 GCA_041476585.1 Gammaproteobacteria bacterium
GACGTCGGTCGCGCCCTGCACGTTGTCATGACCGCGATAGATGTTGGCCCCACCGCCCGAGCGCCCGACGTTGCCCAGCGCGAGCATCAGGATGCACGAGGCGCGCACGATCGCATTGCCGTTGGTGTGCTGCGTCTGGCCCATCGCCCAGATGATGAAGCCGGGCCGGTTCTCGGCGAGGATCTTGGCGGTCTCGTAGACGTCGGCCTCCGGCGTGCCGGTGGCCTCAGTCACCTTGTCAGGTGTCCACTTGGCCATCACTTCTTCCTTGATCTTGTCCATGCCGTGGACGCGCGCCTTGATGTACTCCTTGTCCTCCCAGCCATTCTTGAAGATGTGGTGGAGGATGCCGAAGATCAGTGGAATGTCGGTCCCCGAGCGGAAGCGCACGAACTTGTCGGCCCGCGCCGCGGTGCGCGTGAAGCGCGGATCGGCGACGATCACCTTGCAGCCGTTTTCCTTCGCGTGCAGCGTGTGCAGCATCGACACCGGGTGCGCTTCGGCGGCGTTCGAACCGAGGAACAGCAGCGACTTCGAGTTCTGCTCGTCGTTGTACGAATTGGTCATCGCGCCGTAGCCCCAGGTATTGGCTACGCCCGCGACGGTCGTCGAATGGCAGATGCGCGCCTGGTGGTCGCAGTTGTTGGTGCCCCACAGAGACACCCACTTGCGCAGCAGGTAAGACTGTTCGTTGTTGTGCTTGCTCGATCCGACCACGAACAGCGCGTCCGGACCGCTCTCCTTCTTGATCTTCAGCAGCTTGTCGGATATCTCGCTGTAGGCCTGCTCCCAGCTGATCGCCTTCCATTTTCCGCCTTCGAGCTTCATCGGCTCCTTCAGGCGGTGCGAGTCGTGCGTGATGCCGTGCTCGCGCACCGACGCGCCTTTCGCGCAGTGCGCGCCGAGGTTGAGCGGAGAGTCGAACACCGGTTCCTGGCGCACCCAGACGCCGTTTTGCACCACCGCGTCGATCGCGCAGCCCACCGAGCAGTGCGTACACACCGTGCGTTTGATCTCGACCTTGCCCGCCGGCGCCTCGTTGGCAGCCTCGGCCCGATCGATCATGTTGAACGGGAGTTGCGCAGCCACGGCGCCCGCGCCCAGCGTCAGGCCGGAGCGCCTGAGGAAGGCGCGGCGGTCGATGGTCTTCGCCATCGCGCCGGCAAGGCCGCGCGAAAGACGCAGTTGGGGGGCAGCTTGGCTACCAGCTTTGCGGGTCAGCAGCATGGCGGACTCCTCAGACCTTGGTGGTGCGGTAGTAGTTGTTGATGTGCTCCGATTCCTGATAGCCCTTTCCGGCACGCTTGTCGGCGGCGGCAGCCGAAGCTTTCGGCTTTGAGGAGGGCCCGGCGACGATCACGGCGGCAGTGGCCACTCCGCCCGCGCTCGCAGCAAGAAGGAAATTGCGCCGTGCGAGTTTGATCTTGGTCTGAGCCATCTTCGTCTCCTTGTCTCCAACCACCATTTCTTATGCAAACAACTTATGCACGATTCTAGAGTATTTGAAAAGCGATGCGGTCACGGCGAGCGCATGTTTTTGCGGGCGCCGCAACACACGCGAGCGGGCCGCTTTATTCCAATACGATTCGGAGGGGATTCTTGCACTGCACAACGGGGAGCTATCGCATTTCGAACGCGCTCAACTCGAGCTCGAAGTAGTCGCGCGCGAAGCGCCCGATGTACTTGTAGAAAGCCGTGTTCCCGGATTTGTCTATTGCATCGCACAACAGAATCGCTGCGGGCCAGATCCACCGCTTGAAGAAGCGGTGTTGCTCTTCCAGGTCGGCATACTGCTCTGCGATCAGATGGCGCATGGTCTCGCACAACGCGCCCATATGATCCTCCGGCAGGTAGACCTCCCCGCGCCGCGCGAGCCCGAGCGTGGCGAGTTCTCCGCGCAACTCGGCCAGCGGGCTGTCCACCGTGGAACGCGTCGTGTAGGCGCCCGTATAGAGGGTCACTTCGGCCTTGCCGGTGCCGATGAACACCTGCTCGAACTCCTCGCGCACGGCTTCGGTATTCGCGCTGGCCGATGCCTCCACCAGCCGCTTCCAGGCCGATGCAAGGGGGGTCCCGGTTTCGGCCTGCATTTCGCCGGACTGCGCAATCGCCACCAGCAGCGCGGCATCCGGCGCGGCGTAGAACAGGCGCGCAAGCAGGCCATAGAGGTTTGCGCGCGCCTGGTCCTCCGGCGCGAGAACACGGATCTTGTCCACCTCGCTCATTTCTTGCCGGTGTAATCGAACACCGAGGATTCGCCTTTGTTTTCCATCATGTCGATCACGCGGCAATCGGCGCACATCTGCAGGCGCCGCAGCGCGCCGCCGCCGGCGAACATCGAGTGTCCGGCGAGTTTTCCGAGCATGTTCTCAACCATCTGCCGCGTGCCGTAGGGCTTGCCGCAGCGCACGCAGTTGATCGGCTCGGCCTCATTGAGCACGACGGGCGCCTTCGCCTGCGCGGTGAGTAACAGGCGCGGCACCAGCGCGATGGCATCCTCCGGGCAGGTATTGGCGCACAGGCCGCACTGCACGCAGTTGCGCTCGATGAAATGCAGGCTCGGCGTCTCCTGCGAATCGATGAGCGCCGACGCCGGGCACGCGCCGATGCATGCCTTGCACATGGTGCAGGTCTGCTTGTTGACGGTGATCGCGCCGAAGGGTGCGCCCTTGCCCAGAGGAATTTCCTCTTTCGGCACCGGCGCATACCGGGCCAGATGGTCGATGCAGAAATCCAGCGTGGTGCGCTTTTCATTGGAGAGGTTGAACGTCGCGGCCTTGTCCACGCCACGCGCAGGCGCGAACGCCCAGAGCGCGCTTTCGAGCGCGGCCGCATCCCCGGCGACGACTAGTTCGAAATGCTTTCCGGAATAGCCGAGCGCATTGAGGATAGTATCGGCGTGGCCC
Organism: Gammaproteobacteria bacterium; assembly: GCA_041476585.1. Classification (GTDB taxonomy): domain Bacteria; phylum Pseudomonadota; class Gammaproteobacteria; order Burkholderiales; family SG8-39; genus JADGRQ01. The sequence goes on from JBGOTT010000015.1 coordinate 2,907, forward strand.
ATCTGTTCGCCCAACGCTGCCGCGTAAGCGTCGGGCTCGTTGCCGCTCGAGACGATCGCCACCTGAGCCGCGCCGTAGCAGAACGCGCCGAGCAGAGTATCCATGCCGATCGATGCGATGTGGAACACCTCGATCGGGATCGCGCGCGCCGGCAGCCCTTTGCCCTGCCCCGGTCTATGGCGCACCACACCGCCGGGAACGCCGCGAAGCGCACGCCGGCCGACGCCCTGAACCAGCGCGCGACCGTCTTCGGTGTTGTGCAGCACCAGGCAGGCGTCCTTGCCGCCGGCTTCGCGAAACACGTTCAGCGCGGTCTTCAACCGCATGCCGAGGTCGGACACCCGAGGATATGCGTGCGTCATCGCGCCCGTGGGACACACGCTCGAACACCCGCCGCAGCCCGCGCACAAGTGCGTCTCGATCTTCACGCGGTCGCCGTCGCTCGAGATCGCGCCGGTGGAGCACACGTCGACGCAGCGGTTGCAGCCGGGCTGGGCGTTGCGGCTGTGCGCGCAGATGCGCTCCCTGTAGACGAAGAAGCGCGGCTTCTCGAATTCACCCACCAGTTGCGCAAGCTTTGCCGCGGCGAGCGATTGCTCGAGCGGATCGCGTCCGGGCGCGAGATAGCCCTGCGGCAGGTCGGGCGTGCGGATCGCCGGCTCGTCCGAAAGATCGAGCACCAGGTCGAAGTTTTCCTTGCGTGCCGTTTCAGCCCGGGAGAAATCGATCGCGCCGATCTCACCGCAGGCTTTCACGCATGCGCGGTGCGCCTTGCATTTTGCGAGATCGATCTGGTAGTTGAAATCGATCGCGTTTTCCGGGCACGCCGCGATGCAGGCGTTGCAGCGCGTGCACAGCTCAAGGTCGATCGCGTTTTCCTGCGTCCACTCGACTTCATACGCGCCGAGCCAGCCGCGCACGCGCGCGAGCCTGCCCGACCACGCCGGGAAACTGCGTTCGAGGGGCAACTCTCCGCCCTCCACCTTCGTGATGAGCACGCTCACGTCGAGCGCGCCGGAGAGCCGCTGCGCCCAGTCGAGCGCCGCGGCAGAAGGTCCGATGACGAGCAACTGCCCTCCCGACTTGTACTCCACCGTGGGCACCGGCTCGGGCTCGGGCAGCGCAGCCATCGCGAGCAATGCGGCGATCTTGGGAGTGGCCTGTTTGCCCTCGGCCGACCAGCCCGCCGCCTCGCGGATGTTGACGAAACGCAGATCCGACTTCGACGCCGCCGACTGTGCGAGTTCGGAAAACAGCGGCGCTTCCTGCGTACAGGCAACCAGCAGTTCGGAATCGGACAGCGCGGCCTGGAACGCGCCCGCCTGCTTGCGGCACAGTTCGGTATGAATCGTCAGCGGCGTGCCGGTCTTGAGCGCGGCTGCGAGCGCTTTCGCGTCGAGCGGAATCGTGTTGTTGCAGTTGCAGAGCTTGAGCGTCTTATCCGCGAGCGACATCGCCTTTCTTTTCCTCCGCCACCGGAGCTTCGACTTGCGCTTCCGGCTGATCGCTCGACGCCGCATCGGCCGCGGCCGCTTCGGTGGTCTCGGGTTTCGCCGGCTCGGGGCCGAACAGCGTGCTTCTGACGTGCTGCAGTTGCTCGAGCAACTCCGGTGAAATCGGGTCTTCTATCGAGTAGTCGTCGATGTAGGTATCGAGGCCGTCCATGACATTGAAGCGCGGGTCGGCGAAGAGTTTCTTCAGCGCCGCCCGTTTCACCCCTTCTTCGATCTTGCTCGTCATGAACGCGGTGAAGTCCGACTCGAAGTTCAGTTGGTCCACCGGTGGCAGCGGCTTCTCGGGAACCTCCACGGCCGGCGTCGCGGGCACGGGCTTCGCCGCTTCGGCGAGGGCTTCCCGCTTGACCCGCGACCAACGCGAAAGGAAGGCCTCCTTCTCACCGGCCATCATGTCCTCGCGCGGTCCTTCGGGTGCATGAACGAACGCGGCCTGATGCGCTTCTTCGGTTCAGGCCGGTAATTCTTCTCTACCCACTCGCCGAGCCACCCATAGATCTCTCGCGGCATCGCCACCGCATCGATCAGTTCGCTGCCGTCCATCCAGCGGCTCGCTTCGTGGTAGCTCACCGTGAGGAGCAACGGCGCCGCGCCGCCCTCGTCGATGCGCCAGGAGACGAATACCTTCGGCTCGGCAGTCGAAACGTTGAGGTAATAACCTTCGGCTTCATCGCGGTGCAGCAGGATTTCGTGGCCTGGATGAAGCCACTGCGTCACGCCGTCCGCGTCGAGGATCATGCGCGGCCCGACTTGGTCCGCGGACGCGCCCTCGTAGTCCGGTAACACGCCGAAAGGTTCCCACGCCTCGCTCTGCCAGCGGTTTTTCAGCGAGCGTCGCTGCATCACCACCGCGACCGAAAACCTGGGTTTTTCCATGCGCTCGGACTATAACCCACTCTGCTATCATCATTCGGCTCCCGCTGCCAAAGACACCATGATTCGAAAGGTCTTTCCGATCCGCACCAGCCTGCGAGCGCCGCCTTACGAAGGCGGCGCCTTCGCCGATACGCTCGGCCGGCCGTTGCGCGACCTGCGCATTTCGGTCACCGACCGCTGCAATTTCCGCTGCGTCTACTGCATGCCGCGCGATGTGTTCGGGCCGGACCACGCGTTTCTGCCGCACGGCGAACTGCTCAGCTTCGAGGAAATCGCGCGCGTGGCCGGCGTGTTCGTCGGCCTGGGCGTGAAGAAGATCCGCCTCACCGGCGGAGAACCGCTGGTGCGCCGAGACCTGCAGCGGCTGATCGGGCTGCTGGCGAAATTGCCGGACATCGACCTCACGCTCACCACCAACGGCTCGCTGCTCGCGAAGCAGGCGCAGGCGTTGAAGGACGCCGGCCTGCAGCGCATCACGGTGAGCCTCGATTCGCTCGATGACGCGACCTTTCGCGCGATCAACGATGCGGACTACCCGGTCGCGCGCGTGCTCGAGGCAATCGATGCCGCCGCCGCCGCCGGCCTCAAACCGGTCAAGATCAACATGGTGGTCAAGGGCGGCGTGAACGACCACCAGGTCCTCGACATGGCGCAACACTGGCGGCATACGGGCCACATCGTGCGCTTCATCGAATACATGGATGTGGGCAGCACCAACGGATGGCGCATGGACGACGTGGTGCCCTCGGCCGAAGTCCTCAGGAGCATCGGCGATCGCTTCGCGCTCGAGCCGATCGATCCGGGCTATGCCGGCGAGGTTGCCGAGCGCTGGCGCTACAAGGACGGCGCGGGCGAGATCGGCGTGATTTCCTCAGTGACGCAGGCGTTCTGCCGCGATTGCAACCGCTCGCGGCTGTCCACGGAAGGACGGCTGTTTACCTGCCTGTTCGCCAGTTCCGGCCACGACTTGAAATCGCTCGTGCGCGGCGGCGCCTCGGACGCCGAGCTGCGCGACCAGATCGTCGCGATCTGGCGCGCGCGCGGCGACCGCTATTCCGAGATCCGCACCGCCGAGACGGCCAGGCTGCACAAGGTCGAGATGTCCTACATCGGTGGTTAACAAGCCCTACCGCCCGCAACTCACCGACGCCGGCAAGCCGGCGACCTTCGAGGTCGAGGCGCTCAACGAGCGCGGCGAGATGGTGCCGACCGCCATTGCGGGCGAATCGCCGCTCACGCTCTACCTCGACAAGCGCGAGATCGTCACGCTGATGACGCTCGGCCAGGCGCCCGAGGCGCTCGCCCTCGGCTATCTGCGCAACCAGCGCCTGGTCGGGTCGATCGAGGAGGTCGCCGCGGTCCAGGTGGACTGGGAGACCGAATCGGTCGTCGTCACCACCCGAAAACGCACGCCGAAGAAGACCACTGCGCTCAAATCGAAGCTGAAAAAACGCACCGTCACCACCGGCTGCGGTCAGGGCACCATGTTCGGCAATCTGATGGAAGAAATCGACAGTGTGAAATTGCGCGACGACGTGATGCTGCAGGACGCGCAGCTGGTCGTGCTGATCGAGAAGGTGCGCAAGTACGAGACGATCTACAAGCAATCGGGTGCGGTGCACGGCTGCGCGCTGGCGCAAAAGAGTGCGGATGGCGCGGAGATCCTGATGTTCGTCGAGGACGTCGGCCGGCATAACGCGGTGGACGCGATTGCAGGGTTCATGTGGCTGGAGGGCATCGACGGCTCGGACAAGATCTTTTACACCACCGGTCGCCTCACCTCGGAGATGGTGATCAAGTGCGCGCAGATGAGGATACCGTTCCTCGTTTCACGCTCCGGGCTCACCAAGATGGGCCACGACATCGCGAAAAGGATCGGCATCACCATGTTCGGCCGCGCTTCCGGCCGGCACTACCTGCTGTTCACCGGCGGCCATCGCCTGCGGCGCACCGAGCCGCAGCCGACCATGCTCGCCTGAGCGGCAGGATTCTCGCGTTGGATATCTTCGAGCACCTGCTGGGCACTGCGCACGCCGTGAGTTCGTGCGAAAGCGTCGAGGCCTGGTGGCCGAGGCACATCGAGATCGCGCGCAACTGGCCGACGCCCATCGACCGCGCGATGGCAGGCGGGCATGCGGCCGACCGGCTCGGCTGGGCGTTCGCCTCCGGCTATCAGGCGGCGCTGCGCGCGCTGGTGCCGACGCTGCCGGAGGACGGAATGGCCGCATTCTGCGTCACCGAGGCGGAAGGAAACACACCGCGCGCGATTCGCTCATCCTTGAAACGCGACGCTGCGGGATTCGTGCTCGACGGCAGCAAACGCTGGACCACGCTGGGACCCTCCGGCGGGCTGTTCCTCGTCGCCGCGCGGGATGAGGCTGCCTGCGGCGAGCGCGTCGCGCTGCGCATCGCGCAGGTGGATTCCTCCGCACCGGGCGTACGCGTCGAATCAATGCCGCCGACGCGCTTTGTTCCCGAAGTTCCTCACGCACAGTTGCACTTCGAAGGCGTGCGCGTCGCGCCGGAGGATCTGCTACCCGGCGATGGCTACGATCTCTACGTCAAACGATTCCGCACCGTAGAGGACCTGCATGTGAATGCTGCGATGCTCGCCTATCTGGTGCGCGAGGCCGGGCGCCTTGCGTGGCCGCGAGATTGGATCGAGCGAACCATTGCAGTGTTAGTGGCTGAACGCGGTCTCGCGCTCGATGATCCCGCGCACCCCGCCGTGCACATTGCGCTCGCCGGGGCGCTCGCGCTTGGAACGACACTGGTCGGCGAGGCGGAAGCGAACTGGGCAAAGAATGCCGATGATCCGGCCTTTGCACGCTGGCAGCGCGACCGGGAGTTGCTCGGGGTAGCGGGCAAGGCGCGCGCGGTACGGATCCAGCGCGCGTGGGAGCGGCTGCTGGGTTAGGCTAGGCCGGCTGCGAAGCCACCCGACGCGCCTCCATCTGTTTTCGCGAAGGCAACAGCAGCGCCGCAGCAAGCGTAAGCGCCGCGAGCAGCGAGAGCACGGTGAACACGTTCTGGAACCCGCCGGTGGTGCGGTGCAGGAAGGCGATCAGCGGCACCGCGGTCGAAGCCACGCCCAGCGACACCACGTAACGCACCGAATACACCCGTGCCCGATACTCGTCGCGCGTGTAGCGGGCGATGACGGCGTCATTGAGCGGGATCTGGCCGAACACCATCAACATCATCAGCACCGACACCACCAGCATCGCCGCGCCTTCGAGCGTGCCGGCGAGAAACAGGAACGGAATCTGCAGCAGCGAAACCGGCACGAACACGCTCTTCAGGTCGACCTTGTCGATCAGCGTGCCGACCACCACCTGCGCGAGCGCGGCGATGCAGTAGACGATCGAGACCAGGATGCCGATGCCGAGGCCGGTTTGCGTGATCATGGCCATGCGCTCCTGAAACACTTTCGGCATGGCCACGGTCGTCGCATTGAAAATGATGCCGCCGCAGATGGTGGCGATCAGCACGATGCCAAAAATGCGCCACATGGTGCGCGCATCGATATCGAGGCCCAGCTTCTTGCCGGTCTTCACCACCTTGCCCGGGTCTTTGACCAGCAGCAGGAAGGCGGCGCCCGCTGCGATCGTGAGCGCGCCGGGAACGAAGAAGGCAGCGCGCCAGCCGGCGAAGTCCATCAGCGCGCCCGCGACCAGCGCCGCCCCCGCGAGGCCGAAATTGCCCCACAGTCCGTTCCATCCGAGCACGCGGCCGATGCGTTTCGGGTCCGCTACCAGCATGGCGGTCGCCACCGGATGGTAGATGGCCGCGAAGGTGCCGACGCAGACCAGACCGATGCCGATCTGCAACGGTGATTGCGCGAACCCGGTCAGGAACAGGCAGGTGCCGATGCCGAAAAAGAACACCACCATCATCTTGTAGCGGCCCCAGTGGTCGCCAAGCCACCCGGCGGGCAGCGAGAACGCGCCGAAGGCGATGAAGCCGCCGAGCGCGTATGGCAATAACTCCGAGTACGGCTGGTTCCACTCGCGCGCAAGCCCGAGCACCACCGTGGGGAAGATCAGCATCGCCAGATGGTCGAGGAAATGCCCCAGGTTGATGAAGGGGATCAGGAACGGGCTACCGGTGCGGTCGATCCGCATCGGCACAGTCTCCCACGCTCGCGAGGGCGCGGCAAACATCGTTTCGCCCGCGTAAAATCCGCGCCCATGACAGGCGTTTCCGGAATCGTGCTCGCCGGCGGCCAGGGCCGCAGGATGGGCGGTGTGGACAAGGGCCTGCAGGCCCTGCGCGGCCGGCCGATGATCGTCGCGGTACTCGAGCGACTCGCGCCGCAGGTGGACGAAGTGCTGATCAACGCCAACCAGAACCTCGAGGCCTATGCGCGCTTCGGGTACCGCGTCGTCACCGACGAAGTGGGCGGGTTCGCCGGGCCTCTTGCGGGTCTCGCGAGCGGGATGAAGCTCGCTTCCCGAGCGCTGGTGGTCAGCGTGCCCTGCGATTCGCCGTTCCTGCCGACCGATCTGGTCGCTCGCCTGCACGCCGAACTTTACGCCAACCGGGCGGACCTGGCGGTCGCGAAGACCGGCGCGCAGGCGCATCCGGTATTCGCGCTGGCGCGCCGCCGCCTGCTCGCGAATCTCGAATCCTTCCTCGCGGCAGGCGGACGCAAGATCGATGCGTGGTATGCGCCGCTCAACGTCGTTGAAGTGCCGTTCGACGACCAACCCGACGCGTTCAGCAACATCAACACCCGCGACGAGCTCGCGACGTTCGAGAAACTGAGCGAAAAGCGATGAATTCGGTACAGAGCATCGTCAGCTGCCTCGACGGCTACGACCCCGACGCCCTCGCCGTCGACAAGGCGAAGGAGGCGATCCGCGCCTGCCTCACGCCGGTCGCGGACGTGGAACGCGTTGCGGTCCGCGCCGCGCTCGGGCGCGTGCTCGCCGAGAGAATCGTGCCCGCGATCGACGTTCCGGCGCACGACAACTCGGCAATGGACGGTTACGCGCTGCGCTTTGCCGACCTGAAGCCCGGCGCCGATTCCGCGTTCCAGGAAGTCGGTGCCGCATTCGCGGGCCGCAAATTCGACGGCAAGGTCGGCGCGGGCCAGTGCGTGCGCGTGATGACCGGCGCGGTGATACCGGCCGGCGCCGACACGGTCGTGATCCAGGAGCTGGTGCGCGCAGAAGGCGGGCGGATCGTCGTGCCGGCCGGCCAGAAGGCGGGCCAGAACGTGCGCAGCGCCGGCGAGGACCTCAAGACTGGTGTCGCGGTGCTGCATCCCGGCCAGCCGCTGCGGCCGGCGGAGCTGGGCCTGATTGCCTCGCTCGGCATTGCCGAGGTCGAGGTCCGCCGCAGACTGCGCGTGGCCTTCTTCGCCACGGGCGACGAGCTTGCATCGATCGGCGCGCCGCTCGCGCAAGGCGAGGTCTACGACTCCAACCGCTATACCCTTCACGGCATGCTCGCGCGCCTCGGCGTGGAGATCTCCGACCTGGGGGTGGTGCGCGACGATCCCGCGCAACTCGAAGCGGCGTTCCACAAGGCGGCCGCCGGCGCCGACGTGGTCATCACCACCGGCGGCGTCTCGGTCGGCGAAGCCGATTTCATCAGGCAACTGATGGCGCAGCTGGGTGAGGTGCTGTTCTGGAAGATCGCGATGCGCCCGGGGCGGCCGATGGCCTTCGGCAGGATCGGCAAGGCCGCGCTGTTCGGGCTGCCCGGCAACCCGGTCGCGGTGATGGTGACCTTCTACCAGTTTGTGCGCGACGCGCTGCTTTACCTGTCGGGCCGGACCGACGACTACACGGTGCCACTGTTGAAGGTGCCGAGCACGTCCGCTCTGCGCAAGGTCCCGGGCCGCACCGAGTTCCAGCGCGGTATCCTGTCGCGCGATGCGAACGGCGATTGGAGAGTGCGGCTCACCGGCCAGCAGGGCGCGGGCGTGCTGCGCTCGATGTCGGAGGCCAACTGCTTCGTCGTGCTGGAGCACGCGCGTGGTAACGTCGCGGCCGGGGAACTGGTTTCCGTTCAATTGATGGAAGGACTTGCATAATCTTAGTCTGGCAATGAAACCGATTCCGTTTCCGGAAGCATTTCGCGGCGATTCGCCCGAATCGCTGATGTCGCAGGCGGCGATCCTCATCGCTCTGCGCTTTCGGCTGTGGCCGTACGCGTTTGAGTTGGCGTACGGCGTCGCCGCAAGCGACCGACGCATCGTGTTCTCCGCGATCCTCTCCGACGAGGAAGCCGTTGCCCTGCGTGTTCCCGAAGTCGACGAAATGAACGAGCGCGGCCGTGAACTGCGTCACGGCGCTGCGCTGCGCCAATACTCCAGGCGCACCGGCCAGGCTTTCGGATTTCGATCCATCGATCCGAATCATCCGGTACTCGAGCGTATCGCGGAGATCGCCGACGTGCTCGACAGAGAACGAAACCCACTTGATGCGGGGGCGCTCCTGCTTGCTTGCCTGGAGCATCCGCACTTCCTTGTCCGGGTTGCCGCGGCGGCTGCTTACGGGCAGCTATGCGCCGACCTGCCGTTCGTCGGCGCGATCCTCGTGGAAGGTATCCAGGACGCGAACCTCCTCGTGAAGACACTCGCCGCCACCGCGCTCGCCCAATTCGATGCGCAACACCCGGCCCTGCAGGTTCTCCAGCGCCCCGCTTCTTCTCCGTTCGGAGGCCCGCGACGCCGCACCAGCATGCTGGTGCACGGGACGTTCGCGCGTACCGAGACCTGGTGGCAACCGCGGCCCGAATACAACTTCCATGCGTACATCAAATTCGAGGTGCGGCCGGATCTTTATTCGGCGCCGGATCGCTTCGAATGGACCGGCGGTTACAGCGACCGCGACCGCGAGGATGGGGCGCAGAGCCTGGCCGCATGGGCCGTCCAGCGACAGGAACAGGGCATTGCACTGTTCGGCCACAGCCATGGGGCGAACGTCACGCTTCGGGCGACTCATTACGGACTGCGCAACGAGAAGCTGGTGCTTCTCAGCTGCCCGGTACACTTGCCGAAGTACGAGCCGCTCTGGGCCAATGTCAATGATGTCGTTTCGGTCCGCGTCAAGGCCGATCTGGTGATCATGCTGGACGGCGGTGGCCAGCGGTTCCGTCATCCACGCATCAGGGAAAACGTACTGAGCCTGTGGTTCAATCACTCCGCGACGCATGAGCCCGACGTCTGGCGCTCGCATGGCGTGCCATCTATGATCTGATTGTTATGGCTCTTTCCCGCAGCGTTCTACAGGTCCTTGCCGCTGGCGCGGTGTGGCGCGCAGTACGTGCCCGGATGGCCGGGCGCTTCCTCGTCCGGAGCCTTGACGCGCACAACGAGGACGCGCGCACGTTGGCCGGCATGCTGCTCACGCGTGATGGGAGCAAAGCGCTCCCGCTGTTGCGTGAAGCGATGGCTCAACACAAAAACCTGCCAACCGTTCTGACGATCATCGGTTCGATTGGCGATCGAAGCATGGAACCCGAGCTGCGACGTTTCGTTTTCGACAATGATCCGCAGGTCGCGCGCGCCGCGAAGGACTCGCTGCGCATACTCGTGGCAGATTGATTATGAGAGAGAGCAGATGAATCCACTAATCCAGCTTTCGTTGCTTGGCCAATCCGTATGGCTCGATTTCATCCGCCGCGAACTCGTCACCGGCGGAGGATTGAGGCAACTCGTCGAGCAGGACGGCCTCGCCGGCCTGACTTCCAATCCGGCGATCTTCGAGAAAGCCATCGGCGGTGGAAACGAGTACACGGGAGCGATTCGCGCCTTGCGCGCGAAGGGGCTCGACGCAATGTCCCTTTATGAGCACCTCGCGATCGAGGACATCCAGGGTGCGGCCGATGCGATGCGCGGCGTCTATGACACAAGCGAAGCGGGCGACGGCTACGTCAGCCTCGAGGTGTCGCCCTTCCTCGCACGCGACACTGCCGGTACCATCAACGAAGCGCGCCGCCTCTGGCGGGCGGTCGCCCGAGCGAACCTGATGATCAAGGTTCCCGGAACGACCGAAGGGCTGCCGGCCATCGAGACGCTGCTCGCCGAGGGCATCAACGTCAATGTGACGCTGCTGTTTGCGCGGGGCATGTACGAGCAGGTCGCCGCACGCTACCTCGCGGGGCTCGAGCGCCGCGCTGCGCAGGCCGCCGACATCGGCCACATCGCGAGCGTGGCGAGCTTCTTTGTCTCGCGCATCGACAGCGCGGTGGACCCGCTCGTGCCCGAGCCCCTGCGCGGAAAAACCGCGATCGCGAATGCCAAGCTCGCCTACGACAGCTTCAAACGCATTTTCTCCGGGCCGCGCTGGGACGCACTCGCCGCCCGAGGCGCGCGGCCGCAGCGCCTGCTGTGGGCCAGCACCAGCACCAAAAACCCCGCCTACCGCGATGTGATGTATGTCGAGGAACTGATCGGCAGCAACACCGTGAACACGCTGCCGCCGGCGACGCTGGATGCGTTTCGCGACCACGGCCAGCCGCGCGCGAGCCTGGCAGAGGACGTCGGCGCCGCGCGCGCGACGCTCGAGGCCGTCGGCAGGTACGTCTCGCTCGACCAGGTCACCGACAGGCTGACCGAGGACGGCGTGAAACTCTTCGCCGACGCGTTCGACAAGCTGCTCAAGGCGGTGGAAGCCGCGCGCGCGGCGGCATGAACGGCACCTCCACCCCGGCACCGCTGGTCGAGATCCGCGACCTGCATTTTTCCTACGGCTCGAACCGCATCTTCCGCGGACTCAACTTGAGCATTCCGCGCGGCAAGATGGTCGCCATCCTCGGTGGCAGCGGCTGCGGCAAGTCCACGCTGCTGCGCCTGATCGGCGGACAGGCGCGTCCGCAGCGCGGCAGCGTGACGGTCGAAGGCCAGGTGGTGCACGAACTCGACACCGACGCGCTGTACGCCATGCGCAGGCGCATGGGCATGATGTTCCAGGTGAGCGGCCTGTTCAGCGACCTCTCGGTGTTCGAGAACATCGCCTTTCCGATGCGGGAGCACTACGACCTGCCCGAGGACCTGATTCATACGCTGGTACTGATGAAGCTGAACGCGGTGGGCCTGCGCGGCGCGCATGCGCTGATGCCGGGCGACCTGTCCGGCGGCATGGCCCGGCGCGTGGCCCTGGCGCGCGCGATCGCCGTCGACCCGATGATCGCGATGTACGACGAGCCATTCGCCGGGCTCGATCCGATCTCGCTCAACGTGATCGCGGAACTGATCCGCAAATCCACCGATGCACTCGGCAGCACCTCGATCGTGGTGACCTACGACGTGAGCGAATCGCTGAAGATGGTGGACTACATCTACGTCATCGCCGAAGGCGTGGTCGCCGGGCACGGCACGCCGGACGCACTGCGCGCTTCCGACGACCCGTTTCTCAAGCAGTTCCTGCACGCCCTGCCCGACGGGCCGGTGCGGTTTCATTTTCCCGGCAGAACGCTGGCCGAGGACGTGGGGCTCACGCAGACGGTTGCGTAGTCCCCGCGTCATTCCCGCGCAAGCGGGAATCCAGGATCTTCCGCTCGGCGGCCGCAATGGCACCGGCGATCGTGCTAAGCGGGAGGATCAGCTTGTGCGGATCGTCCAGCAGGCGGAGAGCGCCGAACCGCTCGTACCAGCTCGCCGCACGGTCGTGCTTCGCGTCGAGCGGCCGGAGGGTGCCCATCCGGAGATGGGTTCGGCGGAACAGGGACGCCGCGAGGCCCTCAGCCGCCGATGGGGACCGGCGCGACGTTCCAGATGTCCTTGCAGTACTCGGCGATGGCGCGGTCCGAAGAGAAGTAGCCCATGCGAGCGACATTGAGGATCGCCATCTTCGTCCACCGATCCGCGTCGAGGAATGCCTTTCCGACGTCGGCCTGGCGGTCGACGTAGTCGCGGAAGTCGGCGAGCACGAGATACGGATCGTGCGCGCACAGCTCGTCGACGAGCGGCCGGAAGAGCTCCCGATCGCCGCGAGAGAAGGTCCCCGACGCGACGAGCTCGAGGACCTCGGCCAGCTCCTCGTCGCGCTCCACGAATGCGGCCGGGCGGTAGCCTTCGGCTTTGAGACGCTGCACCTCGGCGACCGGCAGGCCGAAGAGGAAGAAGTTCTCCGCGCCGACCTCCTGTCGGATCTCGACGTTGGCGCCGTCGAGCGTCCCGATGGTGAGCGCCCCGTTCATCGAGAGCTTCATGTTCCCGGTACCAGAGGCCTCCATGCCCGCGGTCGAGATCTGCTCCGACAGATCGGCCGCCGGGATCATCTGCTGCGCCAGCTTCACGTTGTAGGCGGGCACGAACGCGACGCGCAGGCGGTCGCGCGTGCGCGTGTCGGCGTTGACCACCTCGGCGACGCCATTGATGAGGCGGATGATGAGCTTGGCCATCCGGTAACCGGGTGCCGCCTTGCCGGCGAAGAGCACGGTCCGCGGCGCGGTCTTTCCCACATTCTCGTGCATGCGCCTCCACAGGGCGATGACGTGCAGCACGTTGAGGTGCTGGCGCTTGTACTCGTGGATGCGCTTTATCTGCACGTCGAAGAGGCTCGACGGATCGACGCGCACGCCCGTGCGCTCCGCGATGACGCGGGCGAAGTCCTGCTTGTTGGCGAGCTTCACCTGACGAAAGGCCTGCCGGAACCCGGCATCGGTCGCGTGCTTCTCGAGCGCCCGCAGCCGATCGAGCTCGCGGGCCCAGCGCCCATCGCCGAGAGTCGTCGTCACGAGCTGCGCGAGCCGCTGGTTAGCCAGGACCACGAAGCGCCGCGGCGTGACGCCGTTGGTCTTATTGCTGAAGCGGTCGGGCCACATCTCGTGGAAGTCGCGCAGCACGCTCTTTCCGAGGAGCTCGCTGTGCATCTTCGCGACGCCGTTGACGGCGTGGCTGCCGACCACCGCCAGATGCGCCATGCGGACGAAGCGCTCGCCGGTTTCGTCGATGAGGGACATGCGGCGCAGGCGGTCGTCGTCCCCGGGCCAGCGCGCGGCCACCTCGGCGAGAAACCGCTGGTTGATCTCGAAGATGATCTCGAGGTGTCGCGGCAGCACCGACGCAAAGAGCGGCAACGGCCAGCACTCGAGGGCCTCGGGAAGGAGCGTGTGGTTCGTGTAGCCGAACGTCTGCCGCGTGACGTCCCAGGCGGTGTCCCACTCGAACCCGTGCACGTCGACGAGGAGCCGCATCAGCTCGGCGACCGCAATGGACGGGTGCGTATCGTTGAGCTGTACCGCGAACTTGCGTGCGAACCCATCGAGCGTCGGGTTGGTCTGCAGTTGCAGCCGCACCATGTCCTGCAGCGAGCACGATACGAAGAAGTACTGCTGCTCGAGGCGCAGGCGCTTTCCGGCCAGGTCCTCGTCCCTGGGATAGAGGACCTTCGTGAGGTTCTCGGAGGCGACCTTGTCGTTCACGGCACCCCAGTAGTCGCCCGTGTTGAAGGCGTCGAGGTCGAAGGACTCGTGCGCCTCGGCTTTCCACAGGCGCAGGATGTTGGTGGTGCGCACCTCGAAGCCCAGGATGGGCGTGTCGTAGGCGATCCCCTTGATCAGGCGGCCCGGCACCCACCGCACGCGGTAGCGGCCGCGCTCGTCGGTGCCGCTGAGGCTCCTGCCGCCGAAGCCGACGTCGTAGGCGATCTCGGGCCGCGGGATCTCCCACGGGTTGCCGAGGCGCAGCCACTTGTCGGTGATCTCCACTTGGGCGCCGTCGCGAATGGCCTGGTCGAAGATGCCGAACTCGTAGCGGATCCCGTAGCCGAGCGTCGGGATCTGCAGCGTCGCCAGCGAATCCAGGTAGCAGGCCGCGAGCCGCCCGAGGCCGCCGTTGCCGAGACCGGGCTCTTCCTCCTGCTCGAGCAAGGCGTCGAGATCGAGGTCGAGGGCGCGCGTGGCCTCGCGCGCGGCGGCCATGACACCGAGGTTGACGAGGTTGTTGCCGAGGTGGGGTCCGAGCAGGAACTCGGCCGAGAGGTAGGCGACGGTCCGGCTCTGCTTGCGGTAGTAGGTGTGGAGCGTGTCGACCCACCGGCGCAGGAGGCGGTCGCGAACCGTGTAGGCGAGCGCGAGGTACGCGTCGTTCCGCGTGGCGACGGCGGGAAAGCGCCCGAGCGCGTAGAAGAGGTTGTCCCGGATCCCCTTCTTGATGGCGTCGGCCGTCAATCCGGTTCGCGCGTCATCGGGTCCGTCGGGAGCGCTCGGAACCAGGGAGTCGGAGGGCTTGAGCATCGCGGCGCGAGTATAAACCCGCCCGGGACGCTAGCCGCCGCGGGCGCGGACCTCCTCGATGAGGGGCGACTCGGCGGCTTTCATTTTTGAATGTGCAATCCGCGTATGCTAAAGCGCTCCTTGTGGAAGGTGAATATGCACTATGTCGAATCTGACGGATTAAAGATCGCCGTTGATGTTGTCGGTGACGGCGCGCCCCTGATCTTCGCGCACGGTCTATCAGGCAATCGTCATATCACGCGCCAAGAACTCGCAGCGCTAGCGGATCGGTATGAGATCATCGCCTATGATCAACGCGGGCACGGCGATTCAACACCGATTACCGACCCGACTCTCTATGACTCGCGGCGCATGGCGGAAGATATGCGCGCTGTGTTAGACGATTTCAAAATTGGCCGCGCCGTTGTCGGCGGCGAGTCAATGGGCGCAGCGACCACGCTCCTGTTCGCCCTCAAGTATCCATTGCGCGTCGCAAAACTTTTGCTCACCGCGCCGGCGTTTAGCGAAAGTCTCAACCCAGACAGCGAACGCCTCAAAGGTTTTGGCCTCGCCGCGACTCAACTCGGCATGGAAGAATTTCTAAAAGTTGCCGCCGAACGGCAACGCACCGATCTCAAATGGTCCCCCGAAGTAATCGCGTTCGTTGCCAACATGTTTCGCTCGCATCAACCCGCGAGTCTCATCACGGCATGGCATACGGTCTCGCAATGGTGCCTGCCCGATCTCTCTGCTATGTCACGACTTACGTGCGCTGTATGCATTCTGGCATGGGAAGATGATCCGTTGCATCCGATTGAACTCGCGCGACGTCTCGCCGCGACCTTCCCGAATGCTCAACTCAAGATGATGCCCCCGCTCCCGGCACTGTTTGAAAATCCAGAACAAGTAGGACGACTCTACAAAGAGTTCCTGGAGAATCAATGATGCCCTCTTTTATACGCCGCGCCGATTTCATCTGGCGACCGCGCGGGTTGAATCGTGTGACATTTTCTACAGCCGCACCGCGTTTGCCTGAAGAGACGAATCGCTTTGTCTATTTCCGGCGCGTCGTGGAAATCACCGAGGCAATCCGTTCCGCGAACGTGATGGCAACGGCCGATGGGCGTTATCAACTTTTCGTCAACGGCGCATTGGTCGGGCGGGGACCGGCGCGCAGCAGCGCAGCCTTCCGTTACGTTGAACCGCACGATCTCGCGCCGTTCTTAGAAGTTGGGCGCAACGTGATCGCCGCACTTGCTCATTCTTACGGGCGCACTACGGCCTGGTACGAGCTACCCGCATGGGATTACGCGCGGGCGTTTGGGTGCGGCGGTTTTTTTCTACAGGGCAATATCGTCACAGCCTCCAACACCGTGCACCTTGATACTGATGCCAACTGGCTTTGTTCGACGAGTGAGGCATGGCAGCGTGATGTGTCGTCGAATAGTCTTGGCTTTATGGAGTTGTACGATGCGCGCCGCGCGCCCGAAGACTGGAATGCTATTGCGTTCGATGACTCGGCGTGGGAGCACGCGGAAATCCTGCGTGTCCCGGGACGTAACTACACGGGGGACGTGATCCCATTTCAATTCTTAATGCCGCGTGATATTCCCGCGCAACGGGAGGGACCACTCACCTTTGGCGCGGTTGCATCGTGCAACGAAATCACGAACAGCCCCGAACCGAATGATCTCGTCACGCAAATGGCACATGAGACTTACACGCCCCTGACCCACTGTCGTGTGAATGATGCGCGCGATGAAATTGTCACTACGGGCGACCAAAGCCTGTCTGTCGTTTATGATTTCGGCCAAGTTGTCGCAGGCTATATTCGCTTCGAACTCGATGGACCCGCGGGCGCGATGCTGGATTTTTATCCGGGTGAGCAATTACTGCCCGATGGGCGCGTGCGCATCTTTGATGGGATTCCCGGGTTCGATGCCCAAATTGCTCATCGCTATATATTGCGCGAGGGGGCACAAACCTGGGAACGGTTTGAGTGGAATGGGTTGCGCTATCTGCAAGTCACCTATCGCAACTGTGTCCGTCCTCTGCGTGTACGCGCGATTGCGCTCAATCAAACCAATTATCCCGTCGAATCGCGTGGACGGTTTGAATGTTCGGATGAGACGCTCAACCGTATTTGGCGCGCGGGTGCACGCACGTTGCAGTTATGTATGCACGACGCGTTTGTGGATTGCCCCTCGCGCGAGCAACGCCAATGGATGGATGCCTATCTCGACGCGCGCATTAACTATGCCGCGTTCGGTGATACGCGATTGGCGGCGCGATTGATTCGGCAGATTGCTTTGTCGCAACGCCCCGAGGGCCTTACCATGATGGCGGCGCCCGGCGATTTTTCGGTGGCGAGCTTTACCAACATCCCCGATTCTTGTTTGTATTGGATCATGACCATCGGCGATTATCTGCAGTTCGCGGGCGATACGCGGATCGTGGATGAAGTGTATCCCGCGGTGGGCAAAGGCTTGCAGTGGTTCGAGCGGCAATTGAACGAAGACAATTTATTGACCGATGTGCCCCACTGGGTCTTCGTGGAGTGGGCCGAGACTGATAAAAAGGGACAGGTGACCGCGCTGAACGCGCAATTTGTTGCCGCCTTACGCGTGGCGGCGGACTTGGCGCGTTTAGCAGAACACGCGCGTGCGGCGGCTCATTATGATGCTTTGGCACAGCGCGTGTGTGAGGCGATCAATACATTGCTGTGGGATGAAACGCGCGGCGTGTATGCCGATGCGCGTCGTCACAGCGTGTTGAGCCGCCGCGTCAGTCAACAGAGCAACGCGGCGGTGGTTGCTTTTGCTGTTGCGCCGCGTGAGCGTTGGGCGCGCATGTGGGAGACGATTCTTGACGAAAAGCGGCTGGTCTTGACGCATGCTCTTGGACACGATGGTGAAGTGACGCCATTTGATGAGGCTTTTAATGTCGTGCAAGCGCAACCCTTTTATTCGCACTTTTTGCATCGAGCCTTGCGGCAAGATGGCAAGTTTGACGCGTTAGTGCAAAATATTCGCGTCCGGTGGAATACGATGTTGGCAGACGGCGAAAGCACCTTCCGCGAAACGTGGCAGCTGGAACCGATTACGAGCAAGTGTCATGCGTGGTCGGCGACGCCAACATTTGATTTGTCCACCGATGTGTTGGGGGTTTCGCCCAGCGCGCCGGGTTTCAAACGTATCCGAATTGCGCCGCAAGTAATGGGCTTGCGATGGGCGCACGGCAAATTCCCCACACCACAGGGCGAAGTGGCTGTAGATTGGAAACACGATGCAGGTCGTTTCGAGTTGAACGTGACTGTGCCGCGCGACTGTGAAGCGGAGATCGTTTGCCCGTTGGCAAAAGGGTGGGGTGAGTTGGATGACATCGCCGAGTCGAAACAAGTCGTGACAGTACGCGAAGGCAATCATCGGTTGATCAGTTGAGACATCAGCACCATGACGCGCATCGGCCCGCTTTTTACACTTCGGCACTTCGCGCATTGGACAGGATCGGCTTCATACACCTTGCGGATCAGCCGCGCCCCGCGGCTGCGGTCGCGGCGACACCCGCGGCCGCGGTGGCTCGGGGCTCAACCATGACGCCCTAGTCGCCCTCGCCGAGCAGAATCGTTCCCTCGGCGCCCGGCAGCGCCTCGACATTCTTGAGTTTCCGCTCGACTCGAACGGCAGGCAGCGCAGCGCGCCAAGCTGATCCTCGCCCAGGTGCCGCGCGTCTTGACGTTAGTGAGAACGCGCTTGAGATCTCCCACCCCGGTGGCAAGCGTGTGCATCTCCCCCAGGCCCTTGTGCACCTGCTCGAGGCGCTCCGATACCTGCTGCAACGAAGCCGACAGCCGCTGCTCCAGGGTGAGGCGCAACGCGTCGAATCGACGTGCAGCGGCAAACGATATCAATGCGATTGATAATACGTTACTTGCCTCGTGACTCGAAATGGCGAAAGGTTCAAACGATGACACAGCTGATTACGGACATGGCGCGGATCGTCGGCGAAGCGGGCGTGCTTAGCGCCAGCCGGGACCTCGAAGCCTACGTGAGCGATTGCCGCGGGCGCTCCAAAGGCAGTGCGCTCTGCGTGGTGCGGCCAACGAGCGTCGAAGAGATTGCCGCGGTCGTCGCCAAATGCCTGGAACACCGGATCCCGATCCAGCCGCAGGGCGGCAATACGAGCCTTTGCGGTGGATCGGTTCCCTCGGAAGGCGAGCACGGCGTAATCCTCAGCCTTGCGCGCATGCGCCACATACGTGAAATCGACACTGCCAACAATTCAATCACCGTCGATGCCGGTTGCGTGCTTGCCGACGTTCAACGAGCGGCGCTCGACGCCGGCCGACTCTATCCAGTCAGCCTCGGAGCAGAGGGCTCCTGCCAGATCGGCGGCAATATTGCCACCAATGCCGGCGGTACCGGCGTGCTGCGCTACGGCAGCACCCGGGATAACGTGCTGGGCCTGGAGGTCGTGCTGCCCGACGCGAGCATCTGGCATGGCTTGCGTGGCCTGCGCAAGGACAATACGGGCTTCGATCTCAAACATCTGTTCATCGGATCCGAAGGCGTACTCGGTATCATCAGCGCCGCCACGCTCAAATTGCACCCGCTGGACACCCAGCAGTTCACCACCTGGCTGGCGCCGGCCAGCCTGGATGCAGCCGTCGAGCTGCTGGCGCTGTTTCAATCCGCGCTGGGGCCGCATCTGAGCGCATTCGAAATCATGAACTCGGCTCAGGTGAAAAACGTGCTCGCACATGTGTCCGACCGGCAAAGCCCACTCGATTCGAGCCATCCCTGGCACCTCATCGCGGAACTGGGCGCGAACACCGATATCCGACCGGACCTCGAGCGAGTTCTCGACAAGGCGATCTCGAGCCGCTTGCTCATCGACGCGGTGCTGGCGGCAAGCGAGGCGCAGCGTGCGGCAATCTGGAAAGTTCGTCACAGCGTGGTCGAGGCGAACAACAGGGCCGGAAGGCGCATCGTGCACGACATCGCGGTGCCCCTTTCCAGGATTCCGGAGTTTGTGCACCGCGCAAGCGCCGCTCTTATAGAGCGTTACCCGAAAGTGCAAATCGTCATCGTCGGCCATATCGGTGACGGCAACCTGCACTTCTCGCCGATGTTCGATTTCGCGACTTGGAACGCATTCGCGGACCCCGAGGCCGTCATCGACAAAGTTCGTCGCTTGACGCACGATACAGCCATGGCGCTGGGCGGCAGTTTCAGTGCCGAACACGGCGTGGGCCGGGACATGCTCGCTGAAATGCGTCGCTACAAGTCGCCAGTCGAACTCTCCCTGATGCGCTCCATTAAGCGCACCCTCGATCCCCGCGGGCTGTTCAATCCGGGAAAAGTCATTCCCGAGACCGACTGAGTGGCCTCGGGGCCTCCTCCGATGCACAGTTCCAGGGGACCTGCATGCCGCCTGATCTGTGGCGGTTCGCGACGCACGTGACATTTGACCCAAGTCAAGTTCTCAGGTGAAAGTCCGACGAACATAACGCGGTTGCACCGGACTGCCCGCGCGCGGGTGCTGCGAGCGGGCAGTGGTTTTCCTTCAGATCTGCGGCGGAATTTCCGCGCGTTATTCCGGGAGAAAAAATGCCCAAACTGCTTCGCTGGATCTTGGCTTTTGTGCTCGCCTTTGCTGCCGGCGCTGCCACGGCTCAGGAGTGGCCGGCTCGGCCGGTACGCTTCATCGTGCCCTGGCCGGTCGGCGGCTTGAACGACCTGATCGCCCGCATCTACAACGACCAGGTATCCAAGACGCTCGGCCAGACGGTGGTCACTGACTTCAAACCCGGCGCAGGCGGACGCATCGGCGTGAGCGAAATCGCACGTGCCACGCCGGACGGTTACACCATTGGCATGGGCAATCTGGGACCGCTCACCATCTATCCGCACTTGTACAAGAACATGGCCTACGACGTGAAGAAGGATATCGTTCCGATCGCCATGTTCGCCGCCTCGCCACAGGTGCTGGTGACGACCAACGGCCTGCCCGCGACCAACGTCAAGGAACTGATCGCGCTCGCCAGGGCACAGCCGGGCAAATTGAACTACGCCTCGGTGGGCATAGGCACGCTGCAGCAGCTCGCCTTCCAGCTGATCTTGAACAAGACTCCTGCGGACATCGTGCATGTGCCCTACAAGGGGACGAGCGAATCGCTGCCCAACCTGATTGGCGGCCAGGTGCAGGCGATGATCGACACCCTGCCGGTGCTGCTGGCGCAGATCAAGGCGGGCAAAATACGCGCGCTCGCGGTGACTACGCCGCAGCGCGTGCCGCAGCTTCCCGACGTGCCGACGCTCGCCGAGTCCGGCTATCCGGAAATCGACGCCATGTCCTGGTACGCGGTTATCGTACCCGCCGGCACACCCAAGCCGATCATGGACCGGCTGTACAAGGAATACACTGCGGCCGCGCAGACCCCGGAGGTGCAGAAATTTCTCAGCGACCAGGGCCTGGTCTATCTACCCAATACCCAAAGCCAGTTTGCCGCGCGCATTGAGGCGGAATCGGCGCGTTGGGGCCAGATCATCCGCGAGCAGAACATCAAGGTCGAATAGATAAGCAAGCGCCCCAGCCAAGGATCATCGCCCGCCGAATATTTCGGCCAGCGGCGGCGCATAAGGAGGAGAGTCATGGTCGAGGTACTCCAAACCGATGTATTGGTGATCGGAGGCGGCGCCGCCGGCACCAATGCCGCGCTCAAGGCTGCGGACTATGGCGCCAAGGTGACGCTGGTGGTCAAAGGCCTCCTCGGCAAGAGCGGCTGTTCAATCTTCGCCGCCTTCACACCCTATTTCCAGAAGACCAACGAGGATCTGCGCAGCAAACGCTGGCGCTTCATGATCCGCTATTACAACCACTACCTGGCGGACCAGGAGTACTGCGGGCGCCTCGAAGACTACATGTGCGAGGAGTTTTACCCGGACCTCGAGCGCATCGGCGTCTACTGGCGGCGCAAGGCCGAGGGCGGGCTCGAAATGATCGAGGCGCGCACGCGATCGCTCGTCGCGCACAAACAGGGCGCGACCGGTCCAATCATGATGGACAAACGCCGGCGAGAGGTTCTGCGCCGCGGCATCCCGGTGCATGAAGAATGCGCGGTCACTTCGCTCATCACCGATGGCGAGCGCGTTGTCGGCGCGACCGTGCTCGATTATCGCCACGGCAAGTATTTCGTCATCCGCGCCGGAAGCACCATTATCGCGACTGGACATTCCGACTATCTCGCCACGCGTGCGACCGGAACGCGAGAGCAATCCGCCGACGGCATCTCGATGGCGGTACGCGCCGGTGCCGAACTGGCGAATCTCGAAATACAGTGGTGGCATGTGAGCGATGTGCTCGAGCCCAAGTCATGGATGCGCTATCACATCTACCCCAACCCGCTGATGGGAACGCTCGAGACTTCCCGGCTCTACAATTCCCAGGGCGAGATGTTCTACGAGCAAAAGACCCACAGCCCGGGTGCCGCCGCGCCCTACACCGAACAACTGCGCCGCCTCGCGCGCGAGGTGATCGCAGGCCGCGCGCGCTTCGACGGCGGCTATCACTCGGGTTACGACCACATACCTGCCGAGACCACCAACACCTACCAGCATCAGGCGAAGATCTGGCGCAAGCTGGGCCTCGATGTCGGCAAGGACCGGCTGGAGTGCGGCATCACTTGGCATATGCGCCATGGCGGTATCAACGTCAACGCCGCGCGCATGGAAACCAGTCTGCCCGGTCTGTACGCGGCAGGTGGTGTTGGCTGCCATTATTTCGGCGGCGTCGGCCCGGCTAGCTTCGATGGCAAGGTTGCAGGTGTGGCAGCAGCCGAGGCCGCGCTATCGGGTACCAAGAAAGCCCTTCCCGAACAGGCGCTCGCTGCGGAAGAAAAGCGCGTGTTCGGATTCCTGCAGGCCGGTGCCGAGGGCCCGCGCCCGATCGAGGCAAAGCTGCGCGTGCGCCAAATCATGTCGGAACTCGGTTACATCAAGAACGAACACAACATGCAGGCCGCGCTTGCCGCACTGCAGGAAGTGCGCGAAGCCATGATCCCGCGCTTACGGCTGCAAAGCACTTCCTTGAACTGGAACACCGGCTGGATGGATGCGCTCGATGCAGGCTGCATGGTCGATGCCTGCGAGGCCATGGTGCGCTCGGGCCTCAATCGCAAGGAGAGCCGCGGGCCGTTTTATCGTGAGGATTATCCCTACATCGACAATGAATACTGGTTGTGCCGGAACATCGTCAACCGCGTGAACGGCGAATGGCAGTCGCGCCAGCAAGCGATCCCGACACCCTACCTCACACCGGAGAAAAGCCGTGAGCCCTTTTTTGAAGCCGACTACTGAACCGGAAAAGGTTCGGGTTCGAATCCATCGCTACGACCCGGCGACCGACAGCGCGCCGCGTTACGAGAGCTACGAGGTTCCGTACAAGCCACGCATGCGCATTATGGACGTGCTCGACTACGTGTACGAGAACCTGGCGGTGGATTTCGGCTATCGCTGGCTGTGCGGCTCGAAGAAATGCGGCACCTGCGCGATGAACGTGAACGGCACGCCCAAGCTCGTCTGCTGGGAGCCGGCCGACCCCGATATGACTATAGAGCCGCTAAACAATTTGCCCCTGGTGCGCGACCTCGTCACCTCGCGCGATACCTACGAGGCCTTCCTCGCACGGCTGACACCGACTTTGCAGCGCGAGAAGGAGTACAAGGAGTTTCCCGAGCCGCTCTCCGCGGTGGACATGGCGCCGACGGCGCACTTGCGCGAGTGCATACAGTGCCTTTGCTGCCACTCGGTCTGTCCGGTGTTGCAGCAGCCCGATACGGGCTTTGCCGGGCCCGCACTGCTGGTGGCGCTGGCGGAGCTGGCGCAGGACCCGCGCGACGATATGGACCGCGCAAGCCTTGCCAGCAAGGAGGCACAGGTGTTCAAGTGCGTCTCCTGCTACGAATGCGAGCGCGTCTGTCCGGTCGAGATTCCCATCGTGCACGATGCCATCGAACCTTTGAAGCGCCTCGCTTACGTCGAGGGCACGGAACCCGGTGCGAACCGCGCGCGCACCTTCCTCGAGCTGGTGAAGTCGCGTGGCCGCGTCAGCGGCGCGGTACTGGCCTTGAAGACCAAGGGCATCGGCCTGGACGAATTGCGGCTGGCGATGCGCATGGTGCGCAGCGGCAAGATCGACCTGAAGGATACCTTCTTCAGCCAGCCGTCGCCTGGGGCCGAGTCCATCCGCAAGACTTATGAGGCGAGCGAGAAATGAATCGAAAGTACGCGTATTTTCCAGGCTGCTCGGCCAAGGCGACCTGCCGCGAGCTCGACACCAGTACCAATGCCGTAGCAGAACTTTTCGACATCGATCTCATTGAACTGGAAAATCCGGGCTGCACCGGTGCGCGCGAATTCCGCGCGATCAGCGAAATGCTGCACCTGACCGCGAATGGACGCATTCTGGCGCTCGCTGAGCGCGTGGGCTGCGACCTCGTCGCCGTTTGTGATACCTGCCTGCTGAATTTGATGGAAACCAACCAGCGGCTCAAGGCGGATGCCGAGGCGCGCGCGGCGGTGAACCGGGCATTGGCGCAGGAAGGGCTCGTTTTTGACGGCGAGATCGAAGTCAAACATTTCCTTTGGGTGCTTACCGAGGACCTGGGCGAAGCACGCTTACGCGAGCGCATGGTACGGCCCTTGCGTGGACTGCGCGTCGCACCCTTCTACGGCTGCCATATCCAGCGCCCGGCAACGGTGCACGAAAACGATCCCGCCGGTGATGCGCCCGCACTCGACAGGCTGTGCCGGCTGCTGGGCGCGGAACTCGTCGAATACCAGGGTGCGAACAAGTGCTGCGGCTTCCACGTGGTGAGCACCGAGGAGCGGATCGCGGTGCGCATGGGCGGCTCGCATCTCACTAACGCCAAGAGAGAGGGCGCGCAGTGCGTGGTGACACCCTGCCCACTATGCCATACGGTGTTCGATGCCGACCAGCCAAGCATGGAAAGCGAGCTAAAGCACCAATTCCAGGTGCCGGTGTTGCACGTCTCGCAGCTTGTCGGCCTGGCGATGGGACTTGCGCCGGAGAAGCTCGCGCTGTCGCGCCACGTCGTCGGTTGCGAGAGCATCCTCGATCATCTC
>JBGOTT010000016.1:0-26578 GCA_041476585.1 Gammaproteobacteria bacterium
ACGAAGGCCATCGCGCCGTCCATCGCGCGCTCCTCGCCGGACTGCTCGGCAACGTGGGCATGAGGGACGAGGAAGGCGGCGCCTATACCGGCGCGCGCGCGTTGAAGTCGTCCTCGGCGTAGAGGCGGATGCAGATGCCGTCCTGCACCCGGCCGCAGCGCCCGGCGCGCTGGCTCGCGGAAGCGCGCGAGATGCGCTCGATCCTCAGCTGCTCGACCTTGTTGCGGTAGCTGTAGCGTTTGACGCGTGCAAGGCCCGTGTCCACCACGTAGCGGATGCGCGGCACGGTGAGCGAGGTCTCCGCGACGTTGGTCGCGAGCACGATGCGCCGCGCATCGCCTGGCTTGAATACCTTGTCCTGGTCCGCAGCCGACAGGTGCGAGTACAGTGGAAGAATCTCCGTGTGCGGAGGGTGGTTCTTGCGCAGCACCTCGGCCGCGTCGCGGATCTCGCGCTCGCCGGGCAGAAACACCAGCACGTCGCCGGGGCCTGCGCGGCAGCACTCATCCACCGCGTCGGCAAGCCCGCGCTCCTCTTCGTCGCGCGTCGTGTCCTCTTCCTCGCCCTCCACCGGCCGGTAGCGCACTTCGACCGGATACAGCCGGCCCGAGACTTCGATGACCGGCGCGCCGTCGAAATGCCGGGAAAATTTTTCCGCGTCGATCGTAGCCGAAGTGATGACGAGCTTAAGCTCCGGCCTGCGCGGCATCAGCCGCTTCACGTAACCGAGCAGGAAATCGATATTCAGGCTGCGCTCGTGCGCCTCGTCGAAGATCAGCGCGTCGTAGGCGCGCAGCTCCGGGTCGCCCTGCGTCTCGGCAAGCAGGATGCCGTCGGTCATCAGCTTGACGAAAGACTCGGGTCGCACCTTGTCGGCGAAGCGGATCTTGTAGCCGACCGCCGAGCCGAGCTCGACGCCGAGTTCGAACGCGATGCGCGCCGCCACCGAGCGAGCGGCGATGCGCCGCGGCTGGGTATGGCCGATCCAGCCGTCCACCCCACGCTTCATTTCCAGCAGGATCTTGGGCAACTGCGTGGTCTTGCCGGAGCCGGTTTCGCCGCAGACGATCACCACCGGGTGCCGCTCGATCGCCGCGCGAATCTCGGCGCGCTTCGCGTTGACCGGCAGCGCGGGATCGAAACTCGGTTGCGGAAGGCGTGCCAAGCGCGCGGCGCGCTGCCCGGGACTCACGCGACGCCCGGAGGACATGAACGTCAGAACGCGCCGCCCTTTCTTCTGCTGTCGACGATACCCTGCGCACGCATGCTGATCTGGCTCTGCACGCGGATGTTCAGCAGCGCCGGCTTGCCCGCCGCCAGCGCGCGCCCGAGCGCCGGGGCGAGTTGGTCGGGGCGCTCCACCAGCTCGCCATGCGCGCCAAGGCCCTCGGCGACCAGGTCGTAGCGCGTCGGCGCAAGGTCGGTGACGACGGCCTTGCCGTAAAGACCCAGCTGAATGTTCTTGTCGATGCTCCAGGCGGCGTCGTTGCCCAACAGCACCACGATGTCGAGCCCGTGACGCACGGCGGTGTCCAGCTCCATGCCGTTGAAGCCGAAGGAGCCGTCGCCCGTGACGCAGAACACGCGGCTGCCGGGCCTGGCGAGCTTCGCCGCAATCGCCACCGGCACGGCCTGGCCCAGCAGGCCCAGATTGGGCAGGTAATACCAGGAACGCGGCCTGCGCGCGGGAAGGTAGGCGCGGCCGTAGTAGGCATAGTCGCCGCCGTCGAACACCAGCACGTCGTCGGGCCGCAGGACCGCGGCCAGCGTCTTGTGCACGAACATCGAACGCAGCGGCGCTTCGTCGGTGGCGAAGGATTCGATGCGCGCGCGCTCCGTGGCACGGGCGTCACGCAGACGCTGCAGCCACGGCAGCTCCGCCCACGCATGCTCGGCCGCCTTCGCGGCGAGCTGCTCCACCACCGGGCCGACGTCACCCACGATGCCCACGTCCACGCCGCGGTTGCGCCCCACCTGGACGCCGGAGGGCTCGACCTCGATGACCCTGGCGGTCTCGGCCACGATGGGCGGCAAGCCGAAGCCGACGGTGAAATCCAGCAGCTTGCCGAGAAACAGCACCACGTCGGCTTCGCGGATCAGGTTCGCCGGCTGGTGTTGCGAAAGGTCGAAGAAGCCGAAGCAGTACGGATGCTCGTCGGACACGATGCCGCGCGCCGCTTCTTCGGTCATCAGCGGCAGCCTGGTGGTCTCGATAAGCCGCTGCAGCTGCATTGTCCACTCGCCGTAGGCCGCCGGCGTGCTTGCGATGATGAGCGGGCGCTCCGCTGCGCGCAGCAGCCGGATCGCCTCGTCCACCTGCTGCGGCGCGGCCACGCGCGGGGCCTGCGAACGGTATGCCGCAGCCTCATAGAAACGCACCTCGGACTCCTCGACGCGTTGGGTCTGAATGTCGACGGGTACTGTCAGGTGTACCGGCCCGCGCCGCCCTTCGAATGCGGTGCGCGCGGCAGTGGCCACCATGTCCGGGATGCGCCGGGCATCGTGCACCAGCCACGCACCCTTGGTGACGGGTCGAGCCATGCCCAACTGGTCGATCTCCTGCATGATGCCGCGATGGGCGTTGCGCAGGTCCGCAGAGCCCGCGATATTGAGCACCGGGGATTCGCTCGAGAGGGCGCTGACGAGACCCGGGATGGCGTTGGCATGCCCGGGTGTGGTGAACGCGCACACGCCCAAGCGTCCGGTGATCCGCCCCCAGGCATCCGCCATGTGCACCGCAGCCTGCTCGTGGCGGCAGTCGATGAGCCGGAAGCCCTCGTCGGCCAGCAGATCCAGCAAAGGCAGGATGTGGTCGCCGGCCAGGGTGAAGACGGTGTCTACGCCCTCCGCGCGCAGCGCGCGGGTCAGCAGATGCGAGCCGGTCAATGTCATCGGTGCTCCAATGGGGCGGGATGGCGCGAAAGCCCGGACTTACTTGGGCGCCGTGAGCAACCGCTCCATGTAACGCGCCATTACGTCAAAACAATGGTTACTCTCTTGTTTCTCTGCGCTTTTCAAAGGCCGACTCCTTCAATACCGCCAGATATACCGTCACGGGGGACAGGTACTACGCATTTTGCCCTTCTTGGCGAACGTCGAGGCGGCGGCTGCGCGAGTTGCGCCGGGCGCTGCGGGGACAGCATGAGGCACGGCGCAGGCTGAGTTAGACGCGGCGCTGCTGCTCAGGCTGAGTGAATACAGGATGTGACGTATTCGCGTTGGTGTTCGCAGTACCAAGACCAGGGATGCTTGTCAGAAAACTTTACCGGGTTTGGGGCCGAAATCCCCGAAACCGCGATTTTGGCCGGAAATCGTGTCAAGAAATTTAACGGCATTATTTCTACCCTATGTCCAGTACTGCGTAACTTATTAATTGTAAAGACTTGTCATTTTCAGGCTCGATTCTTGCCTACTATCTTCTCGTCTTTGATAGGCACGCTTTCGTGAGCGATTGGGGACTGTTCCGAGCGGCGGCGATACCGCATGTGAACGGCCCCATCTCATCTTCCTTTCACTCGCGCTGGCCTTCCTCTCATCGATCCGATTTTGGGCGGTGGGCCGCATCAGGCTTGCCGGTGAGAGTTGTCTTGTGGAGGTATGGCGATGCTGCTTGACAATAAATTGATGCTGTCATTGTGCGTGTCCTTGATGCTGCCTTTGACGGTAAGTGCGGGTCCTATCACGTTCAACACGTTTGTCCAGCAAACTGATATCAACACCGCTCTCAGTGGCGGCGACACCTCTGTGATCGGGTTTGCTTACGCCGGAAACAAGTTTGTAGGATCGGTCTATCCGGGCAACTCTCAGCTCTATCAAACAAATCTGTCAGGAGGCGCTGTCACAAAGTTCGGCTCGCCAATACCGGGCGGTAACTCCGAGTTATATGTCTCCTCCTCGCTCGGCTTGGGCGGCTTTCCCAACCGCGACATCTACGCGAGCGCGGGTCCTAGCGTTGGTGGTCTCTACCACTTCAGCAACAACGGAACAACGCAAGGCACCTTCACAGTAACGGGGGCCACTGGTTTGAACAGTGAATATGTCAAGGGAATCGCCTTTGATCCCTATGGAAACTACAACAATGACATGCTCGTGTCGACAAATTCAGGCAATGTCTACAGAGTGAATTCATCGGGAGTGGCTACTCTGCTGGCCAGCATCGCAGGTGTGGTCCTTGAGGGTATCGACTTTGCGCCCGCGGGCTTCGGGCCCGTAGGCGGCCAAGCGGTAATAGCATCCGAGAGCGCGAATACGCTATTCGCGGTCAGCAAGACGGGCGTGGTGACGAATCTATCCACCCTCGGTGTTACGACTAACGGGGCCGAAGAGATCGGTTTTGTACCTCTCAATCTGGGTTTGGGAGGCACTCTTGAAGGCTTTTATGGCGCAGCCTATCCTTCCTCCGGAATCCTGAAAGCAGATGCAAGCCAGTTTGCCGGCATGCTGGGAGATGCCATCGTAACCGACGAGTTCGGTAGCTTCGAAGTCTTTGACGTTCACTGGAACGGAACGAACTTTGTCGTTACCCAGGTTGGCACCTTTCCAGCTCAACCTGAAGATGGCATCTTCGTGACTCAGGCAATCATACAAGGCGGGAACGTTCCCGAACCCGCCACCCTTGCCCTTCTCGGCCTCGGTTTGGCCGGACTCGGATTCAGCACGCGCAGGAAGTCAGTTCAAGCCTGATCGAGTCTCGCAAGGACGTTACGACGGGAGCTTCGGCTCCCGTTTGTTATTCGCCTGCAGCGCCCGCCGCGGCCCTGTCGCAGCGTTTCGGCGCAAACGCTCGTGGCGACCTGCGCTGCTTCGAGCCGCGCACCGGATTTCAGTTCGACAAAGGCGGCGACCCAGGTCCTCGCGAGCATCGGCCAGACTCTTCTCTGGATAGCGTCCGATAGTTAGCGTCTCCCGCGCTCCGGCGAGGCGGTAATCGAAGCGCCACGCCTTCGCGCCGGTGGCGGTGACGTGGAGATACAGCCCTTCGCAGTCCGTGATCTTGTAGGGCTTCCCTTTGGCCTTGGTGTCGGTGAGCATCGTCCCTCCTGACGGTATTCTTGCGGCTGCAAGGTCGATACCGTTAGGCTGGTCCGGATGCAATAGGCGGACTTTGGACGTGGTTGGACTGACCTACATAGGGGAAGCGAGGTTGCGACCCGAAAGACCGGACCTACTTGGACGCGGCAAGCAGCCGCTCCATGTAACGCGCCAACAGGTCCACTTCGACGTTCACCCTGGCGCCCGGCGCGAGGCGCCTGAGCGTGGTGACTTCGAGCGTATGCGGAATCAGGTTCACTTCGAACTCCACGCCATCCACGCGATTGACGGTAAGGCTTACCCCCTCGATGGTGATCGAGCCCTTGCGGGCAATGTAACGGGCAAGCTCCTTCGGCGCGCGCAACATCAGACGCATCGATTCGCCGGCCTGGTCGAACGCAATAACCTCGCCCACGCCGTCCACGTGGCCGGTGACGAGATGGCCGCCGATCTTGTCATTGAGACGCAGCGACTTTTCCAGGTTCACATCACCCGGCGCGGCGAGACCCGTGGTGCAGCCGAGGGTCTCGCGCGAGACATCGGCGGTGAAACGGCGGCCCGAGACCGAAGTCGCTGTCAGGCATGCGCCGCTGACGGCGATCGAATCCCCAATCACGGTATCGGCGAGGCCAAGTGCGCCGGTGTCGATCGTCAGCCGAACGCCCTTCTCCAGCGCCTCGACGCGCTCGATTCGCCCGACTGCCTGAACGATTCCCGCGAACATCAGCCGCGTCCCTTCAATCGCGCCAGGATGCGCAGATCGCTCCCGATCCGCTCGATCCCACGGAACTCCAGCACCACCCGCTCATCGAGCACCTTCATTTCCGGCAGGTTGACCATGCCCTGCGCCGAGTCTCCGAGCAGGCTCGGCGCGAGATAGATGAGCAACTCGTCGACACAGTCCTCGCGCACCAAAGATCCGTTCAGTTTCACACCGCCCTCGACATGCACTTCGTTGATCCCGCGGCGCGCGAGTTCCGTAAGCATCCCCGGCAGGTCCACCTTGCCGCCCGGATTGGCGAGCACCGCAATCTCGGCGCCTTTGCGCTGAAACGTCGTGTGTCGGCTTGGATTATCCACTGCACAGAAGATCAATACACCTCCACCCTCGAGGATCCGCGCATCCGGCGGCGTCTCCAGCCGGCTGTCGATCACCACGCGGAGCGGCTGACGCGGAGTGGCCACCTCGCGGACGTTCAGCCTCGGGTCGTCCTGTCTCACCGTGCCGATGCCGGTCAGCACGGCGCAAGACCGCGCGCGCCAGGCATGGCCGTCGCGCCGCGCTTCGGGTCCGGTGATCCACCGCGATTGACCATTGGCGAGCGCAGTGCGCGCGTCGAGGCTGGCCGCGATTTTCATTCGCACCCACGGGCGCTTGCGCGTCATGCGCGACACGAAGCCGATGTTGAGTTCGCGCGCCGCGTGTTCGAGCAGGCCGTGCTCGAACCGGATCCCGGCCGCGGCGATCTTCGCTCCCCCGCCGCCGGCCTCGGGATTCGGATCGCGCATCGCCGCCACCACGCGCGCGACGCCGGATTTGATCAGCACATCGGAACACGGAGGCGTGCGGCCGTGGTGGTTGCAGGGCTCGAGCGAGACGTAGGCGGTCGCTCCTCGCGCTCGTTCGCCCGCCTGAGCCAGTGCCTCGGCCTCGGCGTGCGGGCCGCCGGCCTTCGCGTGCCAGCCCTCGCCCACGGTTCTCCCGTCCTTGACGAGAACGCAGCCGACACGCGGGTTGGGCGTCGCGGTAAACAGGCCGCGTTCCGCGAGCGCGAGCGCGCGGCCCATCAGGTCGCGGTCAAGCGCGGTAAACAATTGGTCTGGATTCCCGCGTTCGCGGGAATGACGGCGTCATTTGCGGCGCTTGCGCGGTTGCTTGATTTCGCGCGCCGCCTCGCTGAAATCGTCCGGTGTCTCGAAGCTGCGGTAAACCGACGCGAAGCGGATGTAGGCGATCTTGTCGAGCTTGGCCAGTTCGCGCATCACCAGGTCGCCGACGCGGCTGGTGGGCACCTCGCGCTCGCCGAGAGACCTCAGCTTCTCCTCGATGCGATCGAGCGCGGTGTCGACCGCATCGGTCGCCACCGGGCGCTTCCTGAGCGCGAGCAGCATGCTGCCGGCGAGCTTGTCGCGCGCGAAGTCGGTGCGGCTGCCGTCCTTCTTCACCAGGCGCGGCATGTGCAGCTCGACCTTTTCGTAAGTGGTGAAGCGTTTGTCGCAGGCGAGGCACTTCCTCCTGCGGCGAATCGAGTTCGCCTCGTTGTTGGCGCGCGTGTCCATCACCTGCGTGTCCGCGGAGTTGCAAAATGGGCATTTCATGTCGGCTCAGGCGTACACCGGAAAACCGGCGCACAGCGCCTTCACTTCGCCAGCCACCTTGCGGATGTTCTGGTCGTCGGCCGGGGCGTCGAGCACGTCGGCGATCAGATTGGCGAGGATCTCGGCCTCGCCGGTGCGAAAACCGCGCGTGGTCATCGCCGGCGTGCCGATGCGCACGCCGGAAGTGACCATCGGTTTTTCGGGATCGTTGGGGATGGCGTTCTTGTTCACCGTCATGTGCGCCCGGCCGAGCGCGGCTTCGGCGTCCCTGCCGGTAATTTTTTTCTTCCTCAAATCCATCAGGAACAGGTGGCAGTCGGTGCGGCCCGAGACGATGCGCACGCCGCGCTCGATGAGCACCCGCACCATGGTGCGCGCGTTGTCGAGCACGTGCTGCTGGTAGTCGCGGAATTCGGGTTTCAGCGCTTCGCCAAGCGCGACCGCCTTCGCCGCAATCACGTGCATCAGCGGCCCGCCCTGGATGCCGGGAAAGATCGAGGCGTTGACCGGCTTTTCCTGCGCGCTCTTGCCCATGATCAGGCCGCCGCGCGGGCCGCGCAGAGTTTTGTGGGTGGTAGTGGTGACGAAATCCGCGATGCCGACCGGCGAGGGATACAGCCCGACCGCCACCAGCCCCGCGTAGTGCGCGATGTCCGACATCAGCAACGCGCCGGTCTTGTCCGCCACCGTGCGAAACGCCTTCCAGTCGATCGCGAGCGAATAGGCGGATGCGCCAGTCACGATCATCTTCGGCTTGTGCGTTGCGGCGAGTTCCTCAACCTGGTCGTAGTCGATCTCCTCGTTCTCATCCAGCGTGTAGGACACCACGTTGTAGAGCTTGCCCGAGAGATTCACCGGCGAGCCGTGCGTGAGGTGCCCGCCGTGCGCAAGCGAAAGCCCGAGGATCGTATCGCCCGGATTCAACGCGGCCGCATACACGGCCTGGTTGGCCTGCGAGCCCGAGTGCGGCTGCACGTTCGCCCATTCCGTGCCGAACAGCTTCTTCGCTCGATCGATCGCCAGCTGCTCGGCGATGTCGACGTATTCGCAGCCGCCGTAATAGCGCTTGCCCGGGTAGCCTTCGGCGTACTTGTTGGTGAGGGCCGTGCCCTGCGCGTAGAGCACCGCGGGGCTGACGTAGTTCTCCGATGCGATCAGCTCGACGTGGTCTTCCTGGCGGCGGTTTTCGAGGCGTACCGCGTTCCAGACTTCCGGGTCGGCTTGGGCGAGGACGTTGGGGGCGAACATGGGGAGGGGGTGGAATGTCGACCTGCAATTCTACCAGCGCCAGTGGCCGAGAGACGGCTGGCTTGATACCATTGGTAGTATACTGACCGCATGACCAAGCGGGAGAAGCTGCTAGCGGATATTCGCGCAAGCCCGCGGTCCGTTCGATTTGCGGACGCCTGCAAGGCGGCCGAGTGGATGGGGTTCACGCACAAGGGCGGCAAGGGATCGCACCGCGCGTTTGCCCGCGCGGACGAGCCAGATCTGCTGGTGTTCCAGGATCGCAACGGCTACATACCGCCGTACCAAGGGCGGCAGTTGGCGAAGATGGTCGAGAAGTACGGAGGCGATAATGCGTAAGTATCCAATTGAAGTGTTCTGGAGCGAAGAGGACGAGGGATATATCGCCATCGTCCCTGACCTTGCCGGGTGCAGTGCTTGGGGAAAGACTGAAAGTGAAGCAATCCGTGAGGCGCGTGACGCGATCGAAGCTTGGGTCAAGGCCGCGAAAAGCGCCAAGCGTTCCATCCCGGAGCCGTCGCGGCGCGGTGACGAAGCTGCGTACAGCGGCAAGTTTCTCATGCGCGTGCCGAAGCGACTGCACGCGGACATGGCACGTGCCGCGAAGGCGCAGGGGGTGAGCCTCAATCAGTACCTGCTCTATCTGTTAACCGAAAAACACGTACAGAACCGGAAGGCGGCGTGAACTCGCGATACGGTCAGACCACCAGCGACGGCGTCAGATCGTTCGGCGTGTCGATATCGCGGATCACGCCGGGATCTCCGCAGGGAATCTTCTTCAGTTCACCGATTTGTGCCTCGAGCACAGCCCGCGCACCCGCATCGCCCTCGAGCGCCACAAGCTGCTCATAGAACGCCGCGGCGATCCCCACCGGATGCCCGCGCCGCGCGCGGAAATACGGCGCGACGAGCTTCGCTCCCGATTCCATCGCCTCGCGCACCGCGACGATGGTGCTCGGCCGGATGAACGGCATGTCGGCGAGCGCCACGAGGTAATCACGCCCCGGACCGGCAGCATGCACTCCACACGCAAGGCTTACGCCCATCCCCTCTTCGGCCCGGGCGCACTCCTCCACGCGACAGCCCGCCTCGCGAAGTTTCACGGCAAGCGGATGTTCGAGCGAGCGCACCACGGCGATGCATTCCGGAACCGCGGCGAGCAGGTGCTGCGCGGCCGTGACGGCGATCGGCTGGCCGTCAGGCAGAAAATGCAGAAGCTTGTCGGAACCGAAACGGGATGACGAACCGGCAGCGAGGAGGATGCCGATGATCGGCGGTTTAGCTGTCAAGACACATTGGGTCCCCGCCGGCGCGGGGACGACGTTACGCACGCGGGGACGACGTTACGTGCTCTGCGTCACCTCGCAGGCCGAAGGGTCGAAGCGGCTGGTTTCCTTCGCGGCCCAGTCGGGCCTGGCGACGCCGTGGCGCACCGCAGTCATCTCGGCAAGGATCGCCACCGCGATCTCCGGCGGGGTCTTGGAGCCGATGTACAGGCCGACCGGCCCGCGCAGCCGGGCGATTTCCGCGTCGGAGAGGTCGAATTCCTTCAGCCGGACCCGGCGCGTATCGTTGTTCTTCTTCGAGCCGATCGCACCGACATAGAACGCCGCCGACTTGAGCGCTTCCATCAGCGCCAGATCGTCGAGTTTCGGATCGTGGGTCAGCGCGACGACCGCACTGTGGCCATCGAGGTTGGCATCGCGGATCACATCATCGGGCATGCCGCGGTTGAGCTCCACGTTGGGCAGGTCCCAACCAGCGTAGTACTCCTCGCGCGGGTCGATCACCAGTACGTGGTAATCGAGCATGCGCGCCATCTCGGCCAGGTAGCGCGTGAGCTGTCCCGCGCCGATCAGCACCAGCCGCCAGCGCGGCCCGTGCACCGAGAACAGCGTCTTGCCGTCGAATTCGAGCGCGTCGCTCCATTTGCCCGGCACAAGTTCCGACTTTCCGGTATCGAGATCGAGCCGCCGCGCGATCAATTGCTGCCGGCCGATGATCGACAGCAGCTCGCGGAAATTGGTGTCCCGGCCGACGGGCTCAAGCACCACCTGCAGCGTCCCGCCGCACGGCAGGCCCCAACGCGTGGCCTCCTCGTTGGTCACACCGTAGGTAATCAGCTGCGGCTTGTCCCTGGCCACCGCCTGCGCCTTCACCTTCTCGATCAGGTCGTCCTCGACGCAACCGCCCGAGACCGAACCCGAAACCAGCCCGTCTTCGCGCACCGCCACCATCGAGCCGACCGGACGGGGCGCCGAGCCCCAGGTCTTGACGATGGTGCCGACGGTGGCGCGGCGCCCGCCGTCCACCCATTCGATGGCGCTTTTCAGTACTTCGATGTCTACGCTGTCCATGTGATTCCCCGTTCGAAGAGCGTGAAAGACTACGCCTTTTTGAATGCGTCCGCAGCCACGAAATTCAAGCTCACCCGGCAGCCGCGCCCGCCCTGTGCATTCGGCGCGCCGTCGCCGATGACAACCGTCGCGCGGTGCGCGTCCGCAAT
Organism: Gammaproteobacteria bacterium; assembly: GCA_041476585.1. Classification (GTDB taxonomy): domain Bacteria; phylum Pseudomonadota; class Gammaproteobacteria; order Burkholderiales; family SG8-39; genus JADGRQ01. The sequence continues at coordinate 11,105 of JBGOTT010000016.1, forward strand.
CTCATGCACGATGGCCAGTCCCAGGCCGCTGCCGGTGCCCGCGGTACCCGCCGCGCGGTAGAACCGCTCCAGCACGCGCTCGCGCTCGGGCACCGGGATGCCCGGACCGTTGTCCTCGACCTCCATGAACGGTTCGCCGTCGCGCATGCCGGTGCGCACCGTGACGCTGCCGCCCTCGGGCGTGTATTCGATGGCATTGCCGATCAGATTGACGAGCGCCTCGCGCAGCAGAAATGCATCGCCGCGCACGGCGGCGGGCGCGAGGTCGAATCCGAGATCGATCTCGCGCCCGAGCGCGCGATGCACCCATTCATTGGCGCAGTCCTCGACGACCTGCCGCAGGTCGATGAGCGTCGACTCCGCCGGACGTTCCGCGCCCGGTTCGGCGCGCGCAAGCGCGAGCAACTGGTTGGCAAGTCGCGCGGTACGGATGGTCGCCGTATGGACCTGCTCGAGCTCGGCGCGGCACGCCTCCGGCACCGGCTGGGCGAGCGCGAGCTCGGTGTGCGCCTGCAGGCCGGCGAGGGGGGTGCGCAGCTGGTGCGCGGCATTGGACAAGAAGCGTTGCTGGTTCAGGTTCGCCTCGCCGACGCGGGTGAACAGGCGGTTGAGCGCGCCGACCAGCTGTTGCGCCTCCTCGGGCGCCTGGCCTTCGTCGATCGAGCGCAGGTCGCGCGGCGAGCGCGCCCGGATTTCGTCCGAGAGCTGCGCCAGCGGCTCCAGGCCGCGTTTGACGCCGCGCCACATCAGCGCAAGCGCAGCGCCCGCCAGCAGCAGCTCGGGCAGCACGTTCCACAACAGGATTTCGCGCACCAGGCGCTGACGCTTGACGGTGGTTTCGGCGACGATCACGGTACAGATCTCGCCGCCGCAGGGCACCAGCAGCGCCGCGGCGCGGATCTTCTCACCGCGATACTGCGCGTCATAGACGATCACGCCATCGTCGGGCGCTTCACCCGGCGGCGGGGGAGGCAGGTCGTCCTCACCGTCGATGCGGCGCCCTTTCGCGTCGCGCACCAGATAGTAGATCTGATCGAAGCGGTCGGTGCGCAGGACCTGCTGTGCGACGCTCGGCAGGTCGACGAACGCCTGCCCGCCCTCCATGCGGATGCGGTCGGCGACGGCAACGCCGTTGTTGATCAAACCGTGGTCGAAGGCGTCCATCGCCGGCGCGACCGAAAAGTAATACGCGGCGATCGAACTGACGGCGAGGATGGCTGCCAGGGGCGCGAGCAGTAGACGCAGCAGGCGGACCCGCAGGCTGGAGGGCGCGCGCACGGCCCTAGCCGCTGAACTCTTCGAGCATGTAGCCGAAGCCACGAACCGTACGAATGTGGATGCGCGCGGGCTCGAGCTTGCCGCGCAAGCGAGAGACGTAGACCTCGATTGCATTGTGGGACAGGTCTTCCCCCCAGCTCGCAACCGCCTGGATGATCACTTCCTTGCTGACCACTTTCTCGACCTTGCCCAGCAGCACCTCGAGCACCGCCCACTCGCGCGCCGCAAGCTCGAGCGGAGCGCCGTTGAGAAACGCGCGCCGCGCGCCGGTATCGAGTTCGAGCGGGCCGTGCGTCAGGCGCGGGCCGGATTGCGCCTTGCCCCGGCGGTTGAGCGCCCGTACCCGCGCGACAAGCTCCGCCATGGCGAATGGCTTGGCCATGTAATCGTCGGCGCCGAGGTCCAGGCCGTGCACGCGATCGTCGATCGCGTCGCGCGCCGTGAGGATCAGCACCGGCACCGGGCTGCCCTGCGCTCGCAGCCGGCGCAGCACCTCGAAGCCGTCGAGGCCCGGCAGGCCGACGTCGAGAATCATCAGGTCGAAGCTTTCCTGCGTGGCGGCGAGGATCGCATGCTCGCCGCTTTTCATCACGTCCGCGGCGTGCCCTTCGCCCTCAAGGATGCGGGCGACTCCGGCGGCCAGCGAAGCGTCGTCCTCGACGATCAGGATTCGCATGCAGGGGGTGGTGCGCAAAGCGCCCATCATAGCGCCGCATTCGAGTCATGGTATTCCTCCAGCATGTAGCCGAAGCCTCTCACGGTGCGGATGCGGATTCCGGCAGGATCCAGCTTGGCGCGCAACCGCGAGATGTACACCTCGATCGCGTTCGGCGTGAGTTCGTCGTCGAACCCGGTCAGCGCGCCGATGAAGGCGTCCTTGCTGACCACTTTCGCGACGCGCTCGAGCAGCAGAACCAGCACTTCCCATTCACGCCCCGCCAGGTCGAATGCGTCGCCACCGATATAAGCGCGACGACCCGCGAGATCGAGCGCAAGCGGGCCGTGCACGAGACGCGGCGCAGATCGCGTCATCGCGCGACGCACCAGCGCGCGCACCCGCGCCGCGAGTTCGGGCAATGCGAACGGCTTGGTCATGTAGTCGTCGGCTCCCAGGTCCAGGCCGCGCACGCGGTCGCCGATCGCGTCGCGCGCGGTGAGCATCAACACCGGCATGGTGTGCCGCGCGTCACGCAGGCGGCGCAGCACTTCGAAGCCGTCGATCCGCGGCAGGCCGATGTCGAGCACCACCAGGTGGTAGTCCCCCGAGGAACACGCCGCGAGCGCTGCTTCGCCGCTTGCTACGCGCAGCACGGAAAACCCTTCTTGGCTGAGGCCGGCCACCAGCCCCGAGCCGACCTGATCGTCGTCCTCGACCACCAGCAGGCGGGCCCGCATGGATTCGGCTGCACGGGCGTTCGGGACTTTTGAAGGTTCGATGGACGTCGGGGAGCGCTGCATCAATGTCTCCGGATCGATGGGTCTTCGGTTGTCGCGTTCATGCTTGCGCGGGCTCAGGCTCGGCCTCGGGCAGGGAATCGCGCGCATTGCCGAACCGGTCGAACAGCAGGGGCAGCAGCAGCAGCGTGAACAGCGTGCCGCTGACGATGCCGCCGACGATCACGACGGCGAACGGTCGCTGGGTCTCGGAGCCGATGCCGTGCGAGAGCGCCGCGGGCAGCAGCCCGAGGCCAGCCATCAGCGCGGTCATCAGGATCGGGCGCAGCCGCGCGGTAGCGCCTTCGGCGACCGCCGCGCGCGGCAGGACGTCGCCACGCAGACGGTCGAGGATGTGCTCGAGCATGATCACGCCGTTTTGCACCGATATTCCGGCCACCGCGATGAAGCCGACGGCTGCCGACACCGACAGGTGCAGACCGGCAAACGCGAGGCCGGCAATGCCGCCGATCAGCGTAAAAGGCACCATCGCCAGCACCAGCAGCGAGTGGCGCACCGAGCGGAATGCCCAGAACAGCAGCGAGAAAATCAGCAGTACCGCGATCGGAATGATCACCCTAAGGCGCTTGGCGGCGCGCTGCTGGTTCTCGAACTGGCCACCCCACGTGAGCGAGTAGCCTGGGGGCAACGACACCGTTTCCGCGACCTTCCCCTGCGCCTCGGCGACGAAGCTGCCCTGGTCGCGATTCACGAGGTTGACCTTGATGGCGACACTGCGCCCGCCGGCTTCGCGCGTTACGCGCGCGGCGCCCTGACGGACTTCGATTTTCGCGACCTCCGAGAGATTCACCGCCGTCCCGCCGCCACCGGGCAACGCGACCTGCAGGCTGCCAATGTCGTCCACTGCGTCGCGATAGTTTTTCCCGACCCGGACCGTAACGTCGAAGCGCCGGTCGCCCTCGTAGAGCGCATTCGAAACGCTGCCGGCAAGCGCAGTCTGCACCAGCATATTGACGTCGTTCACGCTGATCCCCAGCCGAGCAAGGCGCTGCCGGTCGAGCTGGATGTCGACTTCGCTCTGCCCGCCGATCTTGAGCGCGGCGACATCGGTGGCGCCGCGCACGCCGTTCACGGTTTCGACCACCCGCGAGGCGAGGTCCTCGAGGATCGCGAGGTTCGGGCCAAACACCTTGATCACGATTTCGCCCTTTGCGCCCGACAGCGCCTCCTCCACGTTGTCCTGGATAACCTGGGAGAAGTTGGTGGGCAGGCCGGGGATCGCGCGGATCTTCGCCGCCATGTCGGCGATCAGCGCGTCCTTGGTGGCGTAGCGCCACGTCGAACGGGGCTTCAGATCCGCCAGGATTTCGAGGTTGTTCGGCCCTTTGGGATCGGTGCCGTCGTCCGGACGCCCCACCTGCGTGATCACCTGCTTGATCTCCGGATAACCGGAAAGGATCGCGCGCACCTCGCGCTCGACCTCCTTGGTGCGCTCGAGCGCTGTGGCCGAAGGCAGCGTGATGGTGAGCCAGATATTGCCTTCGTCGAGCTTGGGCAGGAACTCGGTGCCGAGCAACGCGGCGCCGGCGAGGGCAATTGCGAAGGCGGCAAGCGAAGCGGCGGTGACGCCCCGCGAATTGCGCATGCTGCGTTCCAGCAGGCGCCGATACCAGTTCTTGAGCCGCTCGAGCCAGTCGACATGCCGCTCGGCCATGTCCTCGCGCCTGACGGCGTACGAAAGCAGCGCCGGCACCAGCGTCAGCGTCAGTAGCAGCGCCCCGAAGAGCGCGAACGACAGCGTGAGCGCCACCGGTGAAAAAATCTTTCCTTCGACGCGCTGGAAGGTAAAGATCGGCAGGAAGGCGGTGATGATGATCGCCTTCGAGAACAGGATCGGATGCCCCAACTCGACCGCGGTGTTCTTCAGCAAGTGCAGCCGGTGACCGTAGCTGTGGTGCGCCGGCACGGTATCGGCCCGGGCGAGCGCCAGTTTGACCATCAGCGCCTCGACCAGCACCACCGCGCTGTCGATGATGATGCCGAAATCCACCGCGCCGAGGGAGATCAGATTCGCCGAAACCCCGCGCGCGTCCATCAGGACGAAGGCGAAGGCAAGCGCGAGCGGTATGATGCTGCCGACGATCAGCGCCGCGCGCCAGTTGCGCAGAAAGGCGACCAGGATGCCGATCACCAGCAGCGCGCCGACGGCAAGATTCTCCGCGACGGTCTCGACGGTGTGACGGATCAGTTGCGTGCGATCGTAGATCGGCTTGAGGCGGACGCCCGGCGGCAGCTTGTCTTCGACTTGTGCGATGCGCGCCTTGAGCTCCGCGACCACCTTCGCGGCGTCGCCGCCCTTGGTCATCTGCACCACGCCCTCGACCACGCTGTCGCGGTCGTTGTATCCGACGATTCCCGACAAGGGTCGCGGCCCCACCGATACCTCGGCCAGGTCGGAAACCATCACCGGGCGCCCGCCCTTCGAAGCCACCACCGCGTTGCGCACGTCCTCCAGCGAGCCGAACAGCCCGATGGAGCGGATGACCAGCGCCTCGTCGCCGCGCCGCAGCAGCCCACCGCCGGCGTTCGCTCCGTTGGCCGCAACTGCCTGCGCGAGCTGGTCGAGCGTCACGCCGTAGCGCTTGAGCGCATACGGATTGGCGAGCACCTGGTATTCCTTCACCGAACCGCCGAAGCTCACGACGTCGGCGACGCCCGGCACCATACGCAGCGCCGGACGCACCACCCAGTCCTGGATCGCCCGCACTTCATAGGGCGGCAGGTCGGCCGGCACGTCGAGTATGTAGCGATAGATTTCGCCGACCGCGGTGGTAAGCGGGCCGAGCGCAGGTTGCACGCCCTGCGGGAGATTGACCGTCTGCAGCTTTTCCAGCGCCTGCTGGCGCGCGAAATAGTCGTCGGTACGGTCAGCGAATGTGAGCGTCACTACCGACAGCCCGGTGATCGACACCGACCGCAGTTGCGTCAGACGCGGTACGCCCGCCATCTCGCGCTCGATGGGCAGACTCACTGCGCGCTCGACTTCCTCCGGGGCCTGCCCCGGGTATTGCGTCACCACCTGGACCTGTACGTCCTGCACGTCGGGGAAGGCCTCGATCGGCAGGTTATCGAGCGCGCGCACGCCGAACGCGACCAGAGCCGCGGTCAGGACCAGCACGAACACGCGCTGGGTCAGTGCGAAGGTGACCAGCCGGCTCAGCACGTCACTGTCCTGCGGCCAGTTCGGAGGCGAGTAGCAGCGCGCCCGTGGTCACGATACGCTCGCCCTGCGCAACGCCGCCGGCGAGGTAGCTGTAATCCCGGTCCTGCACTTCGAGCTCGACGCGGCGGCGCACCAGCACACCTGGCTCGCGCTCGACGAACACGAAATGCTGCACTCCCTGCGTCACCAGCGCGCCGTTGGGCACGCGCACGGCGTTGCGGTCCTCGCCGGCCAGCAACGTGACACGCGCGTACATTTCCGGGCGCAGCTTTCGATCGACGTTCTCGACCGAGCAACGCACCTGCACGCGGCGGGTCGCAGGATCGACTGCCGGTGCGATGCGCTCGATGCGCCCGGGAAAGCGCTCGCCCGGATAGGCGTCGACCTCGACCGCAACGGGCAGGCGGAGCGTGATCTTCGCGAGATGCTGCTCGGGCATGTCGACCAGCACCTGCACGGCACGCAGCTCGGTGACAACGAACAGTGGATCGGGCAGATCGGGGCGCGCTTCCATTCCGGGATTGGCCTTGCGCTCGGTGACCACGCCCGCGACGGGCGACGCGAGCAACAGCCGCTGGCCAGCGACGCGCGCACCCCGCGGGTTCAGGTTGCCCAGGCGCAGCGCAGCACGGTTCGTTTCGGCCCGCGCCTGCGCGAAGTCGGCTTCGGCGCTCTCCAGGTCCTTGCGCGGCAGCACGTCGCCGGCGAACAGCTCCTTCGCGCGCGCCAACGCAAGCTCCCTGCGATGCTGTTCGGCGCGAGCCTTCGCGACATCGGCCTGCGCCGCGCCCAGCTCGGGTGCATCGAGCACGGCCAGCGGCGTGTCGGCCGCCACCGTGTCGCCGAGCTGCGCAAGCAACTCGACGACGCGCCCCGCAACGGGAGCGCTCACGCGCGCGGTGTGACTGTCGTCGTAGGCAATGCGCGCGTTGAGCGGCTCGGCAAGCGGCAGAGGCATCAGCGGAGCTTCGCTGATCCTGAGCATCGCGAGCTGCGGCGCATCGGGTGAAAAACGCAGTACACCGGGTTCCTTGCCGGCGGCGCTCTGCACAATGGCATTCGCTTCTGGGCGCAGGTGCAAGCCCGAAAGCATCCCAGCCGCGAACAGGGCCGCGGCGGTGAGCAGTGCGAATAGCAATCTGATGCTGCGGTTCACGGCGTCACCAGCCGGTCAAGACGCACATTCTGGTACGCACTGCTTGCTGGATGCTTAATCCAAGCTTTCGCTCGGCTGACGAAAGCGACGGCGCCGGGTTAGTTCTCAAGAAAGGCGCATGCAAGCTTTGTCAGCAGCGTGAAAGAAGATTTCAACATTTGGTAACACTCGGTAACAGCAGCGCGCCCGCCACGGATCTAGAGTGCCTCCGGTGAGTTCCTGAAACTCGATACCGAAGCTGCGCATGAAAGCAATCTGAACGGCCAGCCCCGCATACCGTTTTCGAGCGCCGCTCCCCGCTTCGGCCTGCCAATCTCCCTGGCAGCACACCCCCCCACGTCGGAGCGGGGAGCGCGTGGCTCGGAATCGCGCATGGCGCCTGCTTCCACGTCGGAACGCCAGCCGCTTAGAATATGGCGGTGCCTCCATATATCAGGAAGTGGGCCGTGAATGCTTCGGACGAAACCCAGGTCCGGCCGTGATCCGGTTCTGGTTGATCCTGTCGGCGGTTGTGGCAGTTCTCGGCATCGCGGTTTGGTCCAGCGATTTCATCACTTTGCAGGGAGAGCGCACCGTCTATACCGCAGGCTGTCAACAGGGCGCCTGGATCGGCAATCGCTGTTCCGGAAAGCTCGTCGCGGGGGAGCGTTACAGGTTCCGGGCGTTGAAGGCTCACGATGAAGTATTTTTCTGGGTCGCAGGCGACAGGACGCAGCCCGCCGGCAGGTTCACCGAGTGTGCGATCCAGGACGGAAGAAACTGGAAATGCAAAGCGAACGCCGATGCTCGCAGAGCGATTACGCTCGAAATGTCCCATGGCCGTCCGGTGACCGACCCCGCGGCCAATACCCGGCCTTTTCACGCCGTGTCGAAATTACGTTGGTTCCTTCTCAAGTATGGAGTCTCTTTCGGCGACACGGCGATCGGCCCATGAACCGTTTCACGGCGACCCGTCCGGGTACCGGTATTCCTCCAGCATGTAGCCGAAACCGCGCACCGTGCGGATGCGGATGCCCGCGGGGTCCAGCTTGGAGCGCAGCCGCGAGATGTAGACCTCGATGGCGTTCGGCGTGAGCTCGTCCTCGAGGCGTGTCAGCGCGTCGATGAACGCGTCCTTGCTGACGACCTTCTCGACGCGCTCGAGCAGCAGCATCAACACCTCCCATTCGCGCCCTGCCACGTCGAGTACGTCGCCGCGGACGTAGGCGCGCCGGCCGGCAACATCGAGCGTGAGCGGGCCGTGCACGAGGCGCAACTCGGCCCCCATCGCGCCGCGGCGTACGAGTGCGCGCACGCGCGCTGCCAGCTCGGGCAATGCGAACGGCTTGGTCATGTAGTCGTCGGCGCCGAGATCCAGGCCGTACACCCGGTCGCCGATCGCATCGCGCGCGGTGAGCATCAGCACCGGCACCGCGCGCCGGGCGTCGCGCAACCGGCGAAGCACGTCGAACCCGTCGATCCCCGGCAGGCCAATGTCGAGCAGCACCAGGTCGTAGTCGCCTGAAGAACACGCGGCGAGGGCCTCCTCTCCGCTGGGCACGCGCAGCACCGAAAACCCTTCTTGGCTGAGGCCGGCCACCAGCCCCGAGCCGACCTGATCGTCGTCCTCGACCACCAGCAGGCGGGCGAGCCGGCTTGCATTTCGCGTCCGATGTTGCAGCATTGGCATTCGAAGTTACTCCGCGGGATTGGACTCTGCGCCTGCCCGGTTCGGCACCCTCAGGCGGGAAAACAGCACGTACAACACCGGCAGCACGAACAGCGTCAGAAGCGTCGCCGACACCAGCCCTCCGATCACCACCACCGCGAGCGGTTTTTGCGTCTCGGCGCCGATGCCGGTCGAGAGCGCCATCGGCAGCAGTCCGAGGCTGGCGAGCAGCGCAGTCATCAGCACGGTGCGCAGCCGCAGGATCGCGCCCTTCTTCACGGCATCGTCGGGACTGGCGCCTTGCTGCACCAGGTCGTCGAACAGCGCGACCATCACCACGCCGTTCAATACCGCCTGGCCAAACAGCGCGATGAATCCGATCGCTGCCGACACCGAGAGATAGATCCCGGTAAAGTACAAAGCGAGGATCCCGCCAATCATCGAGAACGGGATGTTTGCGATGATGAGCAGCGCGCTGCGAAACGACCTGAACGCGTCGAACAGCAGCAGAAAGATCACCAGCACCGAGATCGGCACGATCACCGACAGGCGCGCCATCGCGCGCTCCTGGTTCTCGAACTCGCCCGACCAGGTCACGCTATAGCCGTCGGGGAGGCGCACGTTGCGCGTCACGCGCTCCTGCATGTCGGCGACCACGCCGCCCATGTCGCGGCCGCGGATGAACACGCCGATCGCCAGCACGCGCTTGGAATTCTCGCGCGCGATGTTCATGCTGCCGCCCACCGTGCGAAAGCTCGCCACCTCCGACAGCGGCACGTAGGCGCCCCCCGGCGTCGCCACCAGCAGGCTCTGCATCCGCGTCAGGCCGCGCTCCGGCTCGTCCAGCCGCACCGCTACGCCGAAGCGCTGCTCGCCCTCCCACATCTGCGTCACCTGCTTGCCGCCGAGCGCGGTCTCGATCACGTCCTGGATATCGGCGACGTTCAAGCCGTAGCGCGCCGCGCGCGCGCGCTCGACCTTGACCTGGATCTGCGGCAGCTCCCCGAGCCGGTCGACGAAAGCGCGCGCCACCCCTCGCACGCCTTCGACGTTCTTCAGCACGGCGAGCGCCTGGTCGCGCAGCACGTCGAGATCGTCGCCGAACACCTTGATCACGATCTGGCCGTCGATCTGCGAAATCGACTCGAGCACGTTGTCGCGGATCGGCTGGGAGAAGCTCGGTGCAAAGCCGGGGATCTTCGAGATTTCGACGTCCATCTCGCGCAACAGCTTCGTCTTGTCGACGCCGCGCTTCCATTCGGATTCGGGCTTCAGGTCGACCAGGAACTCGGTCATCGAGATGAGTTTCGGGTCGGTTCCGTCCTCCGGCCGTCCCGCCTTCGAAGTCACGCTCGAAACCTCGGGGAACTTGCGGATCGCCTGGCGCACGCGCCGTACCATGTCCTGCGCCTCGGATACCGATACGCTGGTCGGCAACTGCAGGTTGATCCACACCGAGCCCTCGTTCAGTTCGGGCAGGAATTCGGTGCCAAGCAACGGCACCAGCGTGAGGCTCGCGACGAGCGAGGCGAGCGCCGCGCCGATCACGAATCGCTTGCGGCTGAGCGCCCAGGCGAGTGCCGGCTCGTACACCCGCCGCGCCGCGTGCACCAGGAAATTCTCCTTCTCGGGGAGGTTTTTCTTGAGCATTACCGCGCACAGCAGCGGCACCAGCGTGAGCGAGAGAATCAGCGCGCCGACCAATGCCGACACCACCGAGTAGGCCATCGGCGCGAAGATGCGGCCCTCGTGGCGCTGCAGCGTGAAGATCGGGATGTGCGCGGCGATGATGATCAGCATCGAGAACAGCGTCGGCCGGCCTACCTCGATCACCGACTCGAGGATCAGGCTCTTGCGCTTTCGGTCATCGAGCTGCCGGCGTTGGTGCGCCGCTTCCGATAGTCTGCGGAACACGTTCTCGACCACGATCACCGAGCCGTCGACGATGATGCCGAAGTCCATTGCGCCGAGCGACAGCAGGTTGGCCGGGATGCCGATCCAGGTGAGGCCGAGGAAAGTCGCGAGCAGCGCGAGCGGGATGGTGACGGCGACGATCGCGGCAGCGCGCAGGTTGCCGAGGAACAGCCACAGCACGACGGACACCAGCAGCGCGCCTTCGAGCAGGTTGGTGAACACGGTGGTGAGCGTCTTGCCGATCAGCCAGGTCCGGTCGTAGATCGGCACGATCTTCATGCCCGGCGGCAGGCTGTACGCGTTGAGCGCTTCGATCCTCTCGCGCACCAGCTTGAGCACCCGGGCCGGGTTCTCGCCGCGGCGCATCAGCACCACGCCTGTGACGATGTCGTCCTCGTCGTCCTGCCCCGCCACGCCCTGGCGCGGCACCGCGCCGACCGTCACTTGCGCAATGTTTTTCACCAGCACCGGCGTACCGTTGCGCTCGGCCACCACCACGTTCTCGATGTCCTCGGCACCCTGGAACAGGCCCAGGCCGCGGATGAGGTATTGCTGGCGCCCCTGTTCGACGTAGCTGCCGCCGGCGTTCGAATTGCCGCGCTCGATCGCCTGCGAGAGCTGGCCGAGCGTAACCTTGTAATCGCGCATCCGTCCGGCGTCCGGGTGCACTTCGTACTGCTTCACCAATCCGCCGAGCGTCACCACGTCCGCGACGCCCGGTACCTGCTTGAGCTGGCGCGCGGCGATCCAGTCCTGCGCAGTGCGCATGTCGCGCGTCCCCGCGTCGCTCTGCTTCGATCCCTCGAGCCGGATGCGGTAGCGGTAGATCTCGCCGATCGCAGTGGAGTACGGCGCGAGTTCCGCCTGCACGCCGGGCGGAAGATCGACCTCGCGCAGGCGCTCGACCACCTGCTGGCGCGCGAAATATCCGTTTACCCCGTCGTCGAAGGTGAGGATCACGAACGACAGGCCGAACTGCGTGTGCGAGAACATGCGCACCGCACCCGGCAGGCCGGACAAGCCGACTTCCAGCGGGATCGTGACCTGCTTTTCGACTTCCTCGGCTGCGCGCCCCGCGTACAGCGCGATCACGGTCACCTGTGTGTCGGTGACGTCCGGAAACGCCTCGACCGGAAGGTTCTTGAACGCGATCAAGCCCCCGCCGACGAACAGGATCGTCCCCAGCACGATGAACAGAGGTTGGTACAGCGCGAAACGGACGACGCGGTCGATCACGTGGGCACCGCGGTCAGTTGCGTCCCGTCACCAGCCGATCCAGCATCAGGCTGCCGTCGACCACCACCTTGTCCGCGGCCGATATGCCTTCGAGCACCACCTGATCGGCATTGGACGTCGGGCCGAGCTGCACCCGCTTGCGCTGGTAGCGTGCTTCGCCTGTTTCGACGAACACGTAGTGCTCGTCGCCGCGCAGGTACACCGCCTTGATCGGCACCAGCAAGCCCTGCAATGCGGGAACGGTGACTTCGGCGGTCACGAACATTTCGGCCTTGAGCCGGCGGTCGCCATTTTCGACCGTGCCGCGCGCCTTCACCGTTCGTGTCTGCGGATCGACGAAGTCGGCAACGTGCTCGATGCGCCCGATGAAGGGTTCCGCGCCGCGCAATGCGCTGCGCATGAACACCTCCTGTCCCGCGCGCACCGCGCCGAGGTCCGCTTCGGCTACATCGAGGGTGAACCAGAGCCGCGACGGATCGGAAACCACGAACAGCCCGTTGCCGGGCGTGGGCTGGTCCGGGCGCAGCTCCTGTCCCACGTTGAGGTTGCGCTCGACCACTACGCCCGCAATCGGGCTGCGCAGAGCGAACTGCTGGTCAACGGCGCCGGCCGCTCCCCCGTAGAGCTTGAGCCGCGCCAGCGTGCGCGAGCGATCGGCATCCGCGCGGGCCAGTTCCGCCTGCACGGCCTGCAGCTCCTTGGTCGGGGCAACGCCGTTCGCGTGCAGCTCGGCGACCCGCGCCAGATTCTTCTGCGCCAGCAACTGATCCTGTTCCGCCTTGCGCGCCTCGGATTGCGCCTGGCCAAGCTCCGGTGCGGCAACCTGGGCTAGCGTCTGCCCGGCCCGCACCGCATCGCCGGGACGAACTTCGACGCGCATCACGCGGCCCGCGAACGGCGAGAACACGCGCACCGTGCGATCCTCGTCCCACACCAGCCGGCCGTTGAAGCGCAGCACCTGGTCGCGACGCGCACGCACGGCCTCGGAGGTGATCGACTCGCGCTGCGGGCTTTGCGGCGGAAACGCGACCGTGTCCTTGTCGACCTGCGGCGCCAGGCCGAGGTCCTTGCTGACAGGCTCTCCGCACGCCGCCACCACCGCCAGGCAAAACATCGCGATGCCGCGTGAGAATCTCGCAACCATCCGCAACTGCTCGAAGTCCGGCACTGGCATCATCTGGAGAGTTCTTCAGCGCCGGTCAGGCTCGCGCGCCACGCCGCGAGCGCCTTGGCATGATCGGCGCGCGCCGCGAGCGCCTCGAGCTGTACCGCGCGCAGCGTACGCCGCGCATCGAGCACCTCGATCACCGAGGTCGCGCCGCGCTGGAACGCGAACTCCGCCGCAGTCGCGCTGCGGCGCGCGGCCTCGAGCAGCGTCGTGTCGTAGCGCTCCAGCCGGTCGGCGGCGGAATTCAGGTCGGAAGCCGCGCGGCGGATCTCGTTCCCCGCCACCGCGCGCACGCGCTCGAGCGCATCGATCGACGCGTAGCGGTCCACTTCCGCGCGCTGGATGTCGCCCGTGTAGTCGTTGCCGATGAAGAGCGGAAACGAGATGCCGAGGCCGACGGTGTAGGTGGGCGCCGCGCTCGGAAATCGATAGAGCTGCGCGCCGAGCGTGATGTCGCGCGTGCGGAGACTTTTTGCCAAGTCGCGCAACTTTTCGGTGGCGGCGACGCGCGCTCGTGCGGCGACAACGTCGGGCCTCGATTCGATGGCCTGCTCGACCGCGGCGGCCTCAGGCCGCTTGCGCTCGGGCCAGGGATCCGCCGCGCGCAGCGTTTCCGCGGCGCGATCCTCGCCGATCAGGTAAGCAAGCGCGATCCTCGCGCGCGCCACGTCGGCCTGCGCCGAGCGCGCGTCGTTCTGCGCGCGCTCGTGGTCCACCTGCACCTTGGCGACGTCCGCCGCGGCGAGATCGCCGGCCTTGAGGCGCACCTGCGCGGCCGCGAGCGTGCGCGAGAATAGCTGCGCATTCTCGCCGAGCACCGCGACCTTCTCCTCGGCCTGCTTCAGGTCATAGTAGGCGCTGCGCAACTGCGCCAGCTGCGTGCGCAGCAGGTCGAGCGAATCCGCGCGCGCGGCCTGCTCGAGCCCTTCGGCGGCGTCCATGCGCAGCTCGCGCTTGTCACCCCGCTCGAACGGCTGGTCGATGCGCAGCGTCGCATCGATCCGCTGATCGCGGATCGGTCCGGGGCCGGCGATATCCGGCGACAGCGTGACGCCCGTGCTGTTGAACGAAACGGTCGGGTTCGGCCGCGCCGCCGCGATGAGGCGCTGCGCCTGCGCCGATTCGACCGCGCGGCGCGCGGCGAGCAACTCGCGATTCTGGCTCGCGAGCAGAACTTCCGCTTCGGCGAGGCTCAGGTCGCGCGCATATGCGGGCGAGGTCGCCCAGACCACCGCAAGCGCCGCAGCCAATGCCAGGGAATGTGGGTTCATTCGGCCGGCAAACTCGTTCGAACCATCCGGATCAAATGGCGCGCGTCTGGGCCGACCTGGCCTTCACAACCGCGGCGGCGACATCGGCAACCGTGCGCATTTCGCCGCGCTCTTGAGGAAGCGAAAAATGCTCCTGGAGCAAGTGTTGAACCTGCAGCATGACGGAGTGCATGAAAGAGACGGTAGGGAAAAAGGGGGGATGTTAGGCGCGCCGCTTTGCCTGAGCCCTTCGGCAAGCTTGCATCGACCTGACAATCAGCATCCCGAGCCGGGTTAAGTCCCGATGGTTGCGGCAGAAATCGGCGTAAGCTAGCATGGCATCCAAGACTCGCCGAGCGCAGTTTTCGCCCCCTCAGGGCACCCCGGGCCACCCGCAGCCCGGCGCCGGTCGGTCGCAGAAAAACATTCCACACAAGACCCAACCCAGAAGGAGGTCCCATGGGCGTCAAAGTCTCCATGACCGTCAACGGCAAGAAAGTGTCCTCGGAGGTCGAGGAACGCACCCTGCTGGTGACGCTGATTCGCGAGCAGTTGCGGCTAACCGGCACGCATGTAGGCTGCGACACTGCACAGTGCGGCGCCTGCACCGTTGACATGGACGGCAAGGCGGTCAAGTCCTGCTCGATGCTCGCGATGCAGGCCGAAGGCGCCGACATCATGACGATCGAAGGCGTAGCCAAGCCCGACGGCACGCTGCACCCGATGCAGGCCGCGTTCAAGGAGAACCACGGTTTGCAATGCGGCTTCTGCACCCCGGGCATGGTGATGAACGCGATCGATTTCGCAAGGCGCCACCCGAACGCCAGCGAACACGAAGTGCGCGAAGGACTCGACGGCAACCTGTGCCGCTGCACCGGTTACCACAACATCGTCAAGTCGGTCATGGCGGGCAGCAAAGCCATGGCCGCCGGAAAATAGGGGGGCGGCCATGAATGCACCACTGATCGGCACGAGCGTCCTGCGCAAGGAGGACTACCGCTTTCTCACCGGCGCCGGCCAGTATACCGACGACATCGCGCTGCCCGGGCAGACGTACGCCGTGTTCGTGCGCTCGCCGCACGCGCATGCCAACGTCAAGTCGATCGGGAAAGCCCCGGCGTTGAAAATGCCGGGCGTGCTGGCGGTGTTTACGGGCGACGATCTCGCTGCCGCCAAAGTCGGTGGCCTGCCCTGCGGCTGGCTGAT
>JBGOTT010000017.1:0-26517 GCA_041476585.1 Gammaproteobacteria bacterium
CTCGTCTATACCGGCAAGCAGGAAGTCAGCTACCGCGAGGAGCCAGAACCGCGACTGGCAGACGGTGAGGTGTTGATCCGCATCGACGCGGTCGGCATCTGCGGCTCCGACATGCACGCCTACCATGGCCACGACCCGCGCCGCGTGCCGCCGCTGATCCTCGGTCACGAACTGGCCGGCGAGATTCTCGCCGGGCCGGGCAAAGGCCGGCGAGTCACCGTCAATCCGCTCATCACCTGCGGGCATTGCGAGTATTGCGTGCAGGGACGCAACAACCTGTGCGCCAACCGAAGCATGATCGGCATGACGCGCCCCGGGGGGTTCGCCGAACTGATGTCCACGGCGGCTTCGAGCGTGATCGACATCCCGCAGGACATGCCGGCGCGGGCAGCCGCACTCACCGAGCCCGCCGCCACTGCGCTGCATGCGCTCAACCTGTCGATGCGCGCGATGCTGCGCCCGCCCGCGGAGTGCAGGGCACTGGTGCTCGGCGCAGGGGCGATCGGCTTGCTAGCCGCGCTGCTCCTGCGCAATTACGGCTGCCGCGACCTGCGCATCGCCGAAACCAATCCGCTGCGCCGCGCCGCGGCCGCGCAGGCGGGAAGATTCGCCACATACGATCCGCTTCACGAGAGCGGGCCGGCCGAGAGCTCGATGGACCTGGTAATCGACGCGGTCGGGAGCGAGGCGACGCGCAACAGTGCGTTCGCGGCGGCGAAGCCCGGCAGCGTTATCATGCACATCGGGCTCGCCGACTGGGTGAGCGAGATCGACATGCGCAAACTCACGCTCGCCGAGATCACGCTGCTCGGCACTTATACGTACACGACCGCCGATCTGCGTGCGGCCGCGCAAGCGTTGCATGAGGGCGCGTTCGGCGACCTGGCCTGGGTGGAGGAGCGGCCGCTCGCCGAGGGCGCGCAGGCGTTCGCGGACCTGCACGCGGGGCGCAGCGCGGCGGCGAAAATCGTGTTGCGGCCGTAGTGCGGCGGACCACGGGAATCCCGGCATGAGCAACATCGTCTTCGAGCGCGTGAGCCGCCAGTTCCAGCGCGACGGCCTGCAGTTCCCGGCGCTCGAGGAGGTCAGCTTCGAGGTGCGCGACCGGGAATTCGTCGCCATCGTCGGGCCCTCGGGCTGCGGCAAGACCACCTGCCTGCGCATGGCCGCGGGCCTGGAGTTTCCCAGCCGCGGCAGCGTCCGTGTCGCAGGCGAAACGGTGACGCGGCCCGGATCGGATCGCTCGGTGGTGTTCCAGCAGTTCGCGCTGTTTCCGTGGAAGACGGTGTACCAGAACATCGAGTTCGGACTGCGCGGCAAGGGGATGCCGGAAGCGGATCGGCGCAAACGCGTCGCGCGGCACATTGAATTGATGGGCCTGCAGGGCTACGAGTCGGCCTACCCGCACCAGCTCTCCGGCGGCATGCAGCAGCGCGTCGCGATCGCGCGCAGCTACGTGCTCGATCCGGGGGTGCTGCTGATGGACGAACCGTTCGGCGCGCTCGACGCGCAGACACGCACGGTGATGCAGGAAGAGTTGATCCGACTGTCGCGGGTCAATCCGCGCACCGTACTGTTCATCACGCACGCCGTAGACGAAGCGGTCTACCTCGCCGACCGCGTGGTGGTGATGACGCGGCGGCCGGGCCGCATCAGGGAGATTGTTGATGTCGCCGCCGTGCGCAGGTCCGAGAACTGGGACCGGCACGAGCGCATCGAGGAAGTGATGGAGCAGCCGTCCTTCGTTCATCTGCGTACCGGGATCTGGAAGCTGCTGCGCGAGCAGCAGCCGCCGACCCGGCCTTGAGGTCCATCCACCAGGAGGAGGAGAAGTTATGCATGCACGTCTGAAATCGCTGGCACTGGGCATCGCGCTCACTGCCGCCGCGACCGGAACCGCGGCGCAGCAACCGACCGAGATCAAGGTGAGCTACCAGCCTGCGCTGTACTGGTCGCTGCCGTTCTACGTCGCGACCGAAAAGGGCTTCTGGGCGGAAATCGGCCTGAAACCCGTGTACAGCACCTTCCCGGCCGGCGTGCCACAGATTGCCGCATCGGCATCCAAGTCGTGGGACGTCGGCGGCACGGGCTCGGTACCCGCGGTGCTCGGCGCAGCGCGCTACAACCTCCTCACCATCGGCATGACCAACGACGAGTCGGTCGGCAACGCGCTGCTCGCAACCGGCGCCAAGGCCGACGGTTTCCTGAAGAACCCGCAGTCGATCAAGGGCCAGACGATCGTGCTGACGGCCAACTCGACCGGCGACTACGCGGTGCAGTCGTGCCTCGCCAAGTGGGGCCTGAAAAAGACCGACGTGTCGATCAAGAGCATGGGCCAGGCCGAGATCATCTCGGCGATGTCCTCCAACAATGCCGACCTGGGCGGGCTGTGGGCGCCAAACATCTACACGGTCGAGGAAAAGATCGGAGCGAAGGTGATCTGCTCGGGTAAGGATGCCGGAGCCATCGTGCCGGGGGCCATCGTGGTGCGCGCCGACTACGCCAAGGAGCAGCCGCAGAACGTGGCGAAATACCTGGCGGTCTACCTGCGCTCCTGGAAGTGGATGAATGCGCACCGCAACGAGGCGGTCGCGATGATGAAGAAGTTCTACGAGATCGGCGGCGTTACGATCTCCGAGGCGTCGATGCGCAAGGAATTCGACACGCGGCCGGTGTTCGACCTTGCCGGGCAGCTGAAGATCATGAACCGCGCCGGCGGGACGTCCGAAGTGGACAAGTGGATGACCCAGATCGGGGAATTCATGAAGAGCACGGGCACGCTGCCGGAGGTGCCGGCGGCGTCGCGTTACATCACCGACGCGTACATGAAGATGGTGGACGGCGACCCGAAGCTGAAGGCATTCGCCAACCGATCTGACTGAGCACGCGGCGTGCGGCAGGATTCCGATCGCGGCATCCGGATCGCGGTCGGCGCGGCGACGCTCGCCGCGCTGGCCGCGCTGTGGACCGCGGCGACCACGCTCGAGCAGTGGATTGCGCCGGTCTACTTTCCGACACCGCAGGAAGTGGGCAAGGCCTTGCGCCAGATCGTTCTGCAGGGCTACGCCGACGGCAGGCTGCACGAGCACTTCCTGCACAGCTGCGAGCTGGTGCTGTACGGCTTCGCGGCCGCGGTGTCCATCGGCGTGCCGCTCGGCATGCTGATGGGCTGGAGCCGCCGCGCGGAGGCGCTTGTCAATCCGACCTTCCTGCTGCTGCGGCCGATCCCGCCGCTCGCGTGGATCCCGCTCGCCATCGTCTGGCTCGGACTCGGCGACGCGGCCAAGGTGCTGGTCATCTGGTTCGCGGCCTTCGTGCCTGCGGTGATCAACAGCTATGCGGGGGTGCGTTCGATAGAACCGTATCTCATCGAAGCGGCGCGTTCGCTCGGCGCAACGCGCGGGATGATGGTGCGCGAAGTGATGATTCCCGGGGCTCTGCCGCTCGTTTTCACCGGACTGCGCCTGTCGCTGCAGGCGTGCTGGACCACGCTGGTCGCGGGCGAGCTGATCGGCGCGATCACCGGGCTCGGCCATCTGCTCTACCAGGCGGGGCTGGATCTCTATCCGGCAATGATCGTGGTGGGCATGGTCGCGGTAGCGCTCGCCGGGGGGCTGATGACGGTGCTGCTCGCATGGGTCGAGAAGCGCTCGATGCCGTGGCGAACGTCGTGACGGGATGACGAAAGCAGTTCTGTCGCGCCGCGAGTTTTTGCGCCTGACGGCTGCGGGCTTCCTCGGCTTTTTCGGCGTGTGGGCGCTTCTCGCCGCGAGCGGCCTGGTGCAGACGCTCTTCCTGCCGTCCCCGCTCGAGGTGGCCGGGAAGTTTTTCGAACTGACGCAAAAGCCGTTCGTCGGCTACACCCTGCAGCAGCACCTGCTGTCGAGCTTCGGGCGCTTCGCGATGGGTTTCGGCCTCGCAGCCGCGATCGGGATTCCGCTGGGCCTGCTGATGGGATGGTTCCGCTGGCTCGACCGTATCGTCACGCCGCTGTTCGATGCGCTGCGCTTCGTCGCGCCGATCGCATGGGTGCCGTTCGCGGCGCTGTGGTTCGGCACCGGGATCGGCGGGCCGGTGCTGATCATATTCAGCGGCGCCTTTCCGCCCTGCGTGATCAACGCCTACCGCGGCGCGAGGTACGTCGAAGTGCGCTACATCGAGGCGGCGCAAACGCTCGGCGCCGGCCACTGGCGCATCATCACGGAGGTGCTGCTGCCCGCCTCGGTACCATCGATCGTTGCGGGTCTGCGCGTCAGCGCCGGCCTCGGCTGGCAATCGCTGATCGGCGCGGAGCTGATCGTCGCCTCGAGCGGCATCGGCTACCTGATGGTCAAGGGCCAGAGCAACATCAGCACCAGCACCGTGATGAGCGGCATGATCGCGATCGGCATCGTCGGCTTCGCGATCGACCTGCTGTTGCGCGCGCTCGAAGCCCGCATCCAGCGGCGCGGCGCGTAACACGCGCGAGTAACGCGTGGTATAAGAGCGCCCCATGCACGCGCTTCCCCGTCCCGTCTTTTACGTCCTGTTCACCGTGTCGGGCTTCGCCGGGCTGATCTACGAATCGATCTGGACGCATTACCTGAAGCTGTTTCTCGGCCACGCCGCGTACGCGCAGTCGCTGGTGCTGATCGTATTCATGGGCGGCATGGCGCTCGGCAGCGGGTTGTGCGGACGCTGGTCGACGCGCATCGCCAACCCGCTGCTCGGATACGCGCTGGTCGAAGCCGTGATCGGGGTGCTCGCGCTCGCGTTTCACGAGACCTTCGTCGCGGCGACCGATTTCACCTACGCGGCGATCCTCCCGGCGCTCGGCACGGAGTGGCTCGCGCTCGGCGCCAAGGTCGCGGTATCCTGCCTGCTGATCCTGCCGCCCTCGGTGCTGCTCGGCATGACCTTCCCGCTGATGAGCGCCGGTCTGGTTCGCGCGGTCCCGTCGTCGTCGGGCCAGTCGATCGCGATGCTGTACTTCACCAACAGCTTGGGTGCGGTGGCCGGCGTGCTGGCGAGCGGCTTCGTGCTGATCGAATGGGTCGGACTGCCCGGTACGCTGCGCACCGCGGGCGCGCTCAACCTGGCTCTGGCTGCGGCGGTATGGCTGCTCGCACGTCCCGCGCACCTCGCGGCGCTCGCACCGGGCGCGGAGCGCGGCGGCGAGTCCGCCCGGTTGCTGCTCGCAGTCGCGTTCCTGACCGGGCTCGCGTCGTTCATCTACGAAATCAGCTGGATCCGCATGCTGTCGCTGGTGCTCGGCAGCTCGACGCATTCCTTCGAGCTGATGCTCTCGACCTTCATCCTCGGTCTGGCGCTCGGCGGCCTGGCGATGCGCCGGCGGGTGGACGCGAGCGCCGCACCGGAACGGCTGCTCGGCTGGATCCAGGTGGTGAAGGGCTTGCTTGCGCTCGCGACACTGGTGGTCTACGACCACACCTTCGAGCTGATGGAAACGCTGATGAAGGGGCTCGCGCGAACCGACACCGGCTACGTGATGTTCAACCTGACGGGGGAGTTGATCAGCGCGCTGGTGATGCTGCCTGCGACGTTCTGCGCCGGCATGACGCTGCCGCTCGTCACCGGGGCGCTGATCCGGCGCGGCGCGGGCGAAGGCGCGATCGGCAAGGTGTATGCCGCGAACACGCTCGGTGCGATCGCGGGCGTGCTGATCGCAGTGCACGTCGGCCTGCCGCTGCTCGGGCTGAAGGGTGCGATGGTGCTCGGCAGCCTGGTCGACGCCGTGCTGGGCCTCGTCCTGCTGTGGCGCTTCCTGCCTTCGCGGCGTGCGCTCGCCGCGACCGGCATCGGCTGCGCGGCGCTGTTCGCCCCGGTTTCGCTCGCCTACGACCTCGACCCCAACAAGATGACCGCGGGCGTGTTCCGCTACGGCGAGCTTGCGGGCTCGCGCGGCGCGCAAGTTCTGTTCAACAAGGACGGCAAGACTGCCACCGTGCACCTGGTGAAGTACGGCGACGCGCTCAGCATCCGCACCAATGGCAAATCCGACGGCTCGATCAACATGAATCGCGAGGGCCCGCGCGGTTCCGACGAAATCACGATGGTGCTCACCGCCGCATTGCCCCTCGCACTCAAGCCCGGTGCGACCAGCGCCGCGGTGATCGGCATCGGCACCGGCCTGACCATGCACACGCTGCTGCAGAGCCTGTCGATCGAGCGGGTCGAGACGGTGGAAATCGAATCGGCGATGGCCGAGGCCGCGCGCGGTTTCCTGCCGCGCAACCGGGCTTCGTTTGCGGACCCGCGCGGCAGCATTCACATCGATGACGCGAAGACGTTCTTCTCGACCCACAACCGACGCTACGACATCGTCATTTCGGAGCCGTCCAATCCGTGGGTCAGCGGCGTGTCGAGCCTGTTCACGCGCGAGTTCTACCGCCGCATCCGCACCCACCTCAACCCGGAGGGGCTGCTGGTGCAGTGGTTCCAGCTCTACGAGATCGACACTTCGCTGGTGGCAACGGTGATGCGCGCGCTGGGCGAAGTGTTTCCGCATTACGTGGTGTTCGCGGCCAGCGACCATGACCTGCTGATCGTCGCCTCCGAGTCGGCGATCCCGCTGCCGGTGAAGGCGCGCGTATACGAGCATCCCGGCCTCGCCAACGAACTGATCACGGTGAATCTGCCCTCGCCGGGCGATCTCGATGCGCGCTATGTCGGCGAACGCACGACGCTCGAGCCGCTGTTCGAGAGCTACGGCATGGCTGCGAACTCGGACTACTTCCCGGTGCTGGATCTGAACGCCGCGCGGCATCGCTTCACCGAGAAAAGCGCCACCGACGTGGTGGCGCTGCTCAACCTGCCGGTGCCGGTGCTGGAGATGCTCGAGCCGGCGCACAGCCGGCGGCCGGTCAATCCGCTCTACAAGGGCGCGAGCGCGTTCGAACGGGTCGAGAACACGCGGCTCGCCGCGTACGCACGCGATTTCCTGCTCGATGCGGGGCCGGAGCCGAAGGGCATTTCGACCCGGCTGCAAAAAGACCTCGAGGTGGTCAAGTTCCATCTGATCGAATGCAGCAATCCGCGCGAGCAGGACGTCTGGCTGCACTCGCTGCTCAACGTCGCGCAGACAGTGAATCCGTACCTGCCCGCGGCGGAGGCGGAGCTGGTCTGGGCGCGCATCGCGCGCTCGCCGTGCTTCGCGGGTCTTTACGACTTTCAGAAACAGTGGATCGCGGTATTCCGCGCCGTCGGCCAGAGGAACGCCGTGCGCATGGCCGAGCTGGGCGGCGTGCTGCTTGCGAACCAGTCGCAGATCAACAACGAGAGCCGCGAATACCTGTGGCTGGCGGCGCTGACCGGGTACGTGGTCGCCGGGGCGAACGGCGAGGCGAAGAAGGTGTGGGATTTTTATGCCGGGGAACTTGCGGACGCGTCCAACCGGCCGGCCTTCAGGCTGCTGCGCTGCCGCGCAGAGCCTGAGAATTGCGCGGACGCGTTCTAGTGACCCCATGATCTCCCGGCGTCTGCCGTTCTTCTATGGCTGGGTGATCGTGGCCGTCGCCTTCGTGACGATGGGCGTGGGTGTCAGCGCGCGCACCGCGTTCTCGCTGCTGTTCCCGCCGATCCTCGATGAGTTCGGCTGGGAACGCGGCGTGACGGCGGGCGCGTTCTCGTTCGGCTTTCTCGTCTCGGCGGTGATGAGCCCCCTGCTCGGTCGATTGATGGACCGCCACGGCCCGCGGGTTGTGATGGAACTCGGCGTCGGCCTGATGGGGGCCGGACTGCTGCTGGCTGCGCTGGTGAACCAGCCTTGGCACCTTTACGTCACGCTGGGCGTGCTGGTAGGAGCGGGCAGCGTGTGCCTGGGCTTCACGGGCCATGGATTGTTCCTTCCGAACTGGTTCGTGCGCCGGCGCGGTTTGGCCTTGAGCATCGCGTTCTCGGGCGTAGGAGTTGGTTCTCTGGTCCTGTTGCCCTGGCTGCAGCGGTTCATCGATCAAGCGGACTGGCGCGCCGCCTGTACCGCGATGGGAATTCTGGTGCTGGTGTTATTGGCGCCGCTCAATCTGCTGCTTGCGCGGCGGCCGGAAGATCTCGGCGTCCGGCCCGATGGCGATCGAGCGCCGATTGCCTCGCCCACTGCTGGCCAAGCCGACAACGTCGTCGACAAGACCTGGGCGGCGATCGATTGGACGCTTGCGCGCGCGATACGCACCGCGCGGTTCTGGTGGATCGCGGCCGGCTATTTTTGCGGCCTGTTTGCCTGGTACGCCGTGCAGGTACACCAGACGAAGTACCTCGTTGAAGTCGGATTTACGGGCAGCTATGCGGCTTGGGCGTTGGGATTCGTCAGCTTCGCCGGAATTCCGGGACAGATTGCGCTCGGGCACCTCTCGGACCAAATCGGGCGGGAGTGGGTCTGGACCGTCGGCTGCCTCGGCTTCGCCCTGTGCTATGCAGCCCTGTTGCTGATGCGCGACGCGCCGAGTCCCGCGCTGCTCTGGTTCATGGTGGCTGCACAGGGGATCCTCGGCTACGGCGTCACTTCGGTCGTCGGCGCCATTCCGGCCGAGATCTTCCAAGGCCGGCACTACGGCGCGATATTCGGAACATTGATGGGGATCGGCATCGCGGGCGGCGCGATGGGCCCGTGGATGACCGGCGCGCTGTACGACGCGACCGGCACCTATGCGCTGGCGTTCTGGGTCGCCATCGGCTGCAGCCTGTTTTCGGCGGTGTGCATATGGTTGGCAGCGCCGCGCGAAATTCGTGCGGTGGCAGGACGGGTTGCGCGCCGGTGAGTGAGGCTATCGATGCCGCTCCTCCTCCGGCGGGCGTACCCGTCTGAACATGACCAGCAACAACAAGTCGTAGACGATCTTCAGACCGCCCGCGGCAAGCAGCGGCCAGCCGAACGTGGAAATGCCCAGCAGATACCCCGCCAGCAACGGGCCGATGGCAGAGGCCAGGCTGCGCGGAACGGAAGTGATGCTCGCCGCCGCCGGGCGCTCCGCAGGCGACACGATCGCCATGACGTAGGAACTTCGGGTCGGTACATCCATCTGCGACAACGCGCTGCGGATGAACAGCAGCGCGATGACCCAGCCCAGGTCCGGCACAAACGGAATGGCGACCAGGCATAGATTCGCAGGCAGATGCGTGAAAACCATGGTGTTCACCAGGCCGAAGCGATCGGCGATGCGCACGGCCGCGAGGTAGGAAAGCGCCGTCAACAGCCCGGTCCAGAAAAAAATCGTCCCGGCGCTGATGACCGACAATTCGAATCGTTGATACAACCATAGCGCGACCATCGACTGCACCACGAACCCTCCGCCGAACGCATCGAGGCTGAACAACGCGGCCAGCGTATAAACAGTCCGCTTCGATTTATCCAGCGGGGCGGACGGCACTTGCGCTGCGGATTCGAGCGATCGGGGCAGGCCGCGATAGGCGAGCGCGGTGAAAATCCCGAGCAGCGCGTACAGAACGAACATTGCCTGCATCGAGCCTTTATCCGACCAACCGGTGAACGATGCCAGCACGCTGGGGAGCGCGGCGGCGAGCGATCCGATTGCGCCGATGAGAGAGCCCACCACGCTGTAGCGCGCAAACACGGCGGTGCGTTCCCTGTCAGTGACGATGCGGGACAGGACCGCATGTTCGAGCGGAAGAAACACGCTCACATCCCCGCTGGAAGGATTGAGCGTCCCGACGATCGCAATCATCAGCAATGGCCAGAAATCGGTCACCAGCGCGAAACCGAAACCGGTGCCCACCATCAGCAGCGTTGCCGCGAGCAGCAGGGTACGATAGTGATAGCGGTAGGCGTGCAGCCCGACCAGCAGCGTCATCACGCCGGAACCGAGCAGCGTGACCGTCGCGATGATGCCGACCTGGAGCGGACCGAAACCGAGCTCCAGCAGGTAAAGCGGCAGCAGCAGACTGACGAAGCCGTCGCCGAAGGCGCGCAAGCCCTTGGCGACCAGCAACCGGTTTACGCTGCGGGAAGTCAAACGGCTAGTTGGATCCGCATTTCAATCTCAGACCGAATCCCCGGCATCGAAATCCCCGCCATCCAACGCGACCGAATCGGTCGAATCATCATCCAGCGCGTGGCCAACTTCGTCGCTGTCCAGTAGCCCTTCCTTGGAGACGGGCGGCTGCTCCGCATTCGCCGCGGCATTGCGATGGCCCATCAAGCCCTGGATTCCCTGAAAAAGAAACGAGCCCGCCACGACGCCGGCCGCCGTGCTCGCGACCGTCCCCAGCACGCCCGAGCCCCACGAACTCGCCGGCTTGGCGGCAGCGGGCCCCGGTTGACCCGCGCTCTGCAGGGGAACCTGGACGGCCGCGGAAGCCGGCGCCGGACGCCCCCACGCGTTGGGACCGTCCATGAAACCGCCGCGCGTGGCCGAGCTCATCTGATCCAGCTCGGCCTGCAGCTTCACCGCCTGGGCCTGCGCGGCCTGCAGCGCGTATTCCAGTCCCATGGCGCGCTGAACGAGGAGATAGGCTGCGTCCGGCTGCCGCGCAACGGCCTCCCGAATCAGCGCATCGGCTTCGGCGTCCTTCTGCCCGGCCTGCGCCTGGCTCATCTGCCGGAGGAAGGTGGTGAGAATTTCGCGTTCCTGTGGGTTCATGGAGTGGCCATTGATTGTTGAGCGGGCATCACTCTGCGCCCTCAGGGTTGCAAGAGCAAGGCGCTGGAATCAGCGCCGATAGGGATTGTTGGGCTGCCGGTCGAAGCGGTCGGGAACGCCATCGCGGTCGCTGTCACGGCCGCGTGCACGGTCCCAGCGTCCACGCTCGAGTTGCCAGCGCCCGTCGCGCTCGATCCAGCGATGCGGTTGGTAGACGTAGCCCGGACGCTCGCGAACCCAGCGGCCGCTCACCCAAACATGGTGACGGCCTCGCCAGTCCCAATATCCCGGCATCCAGACGTAGCCGCGGCGCGGCGCGGGAACGGCCTCGTATCGCACCGGTGGCGGACCGAAATTCAACTGGATGTCTACTGCAGCCGCACTCGTGACAGGTGTTGCCACCGCGCCGATGGTTCCGGCGGCGATCAACATGGATACCAAAGCTTTTTTCATGAACATGATTGGTTCTCCTTGAAGCGATTCGAGCAAGTGGTTCTCAGCGCCAGTGGCGATACCGCGGGCCGCCATAGTAGCCGTAACCATACGGTTGGACCACGATCGCTGGAGCAATCGGAGCCACGTACACGCCCGGAGGCCCTCCCAAGGGAGCGACTATGCATCCGGCAAGACTGGTGCTGACAAGTATCAGGAGCGTCGCGATTTTCATAACGGGCCTCCGTGGTTGCGATGAAAGTCAGACCACAGCTTGCCCCGTTCGATCTTACCGAGGTGTAAGGATTGGTTTCCGCTGGTTACAGATGAGTTACGTTTTGCAGCAGATTCGAGTCAACCGCGTTTCGCGTATGGATTCCTCCCCGTGCGAAACTCGATCGCCAGCGGCGTCCCCTCCAATGCAAACTGCTTGCGGAAATACCCCTCGAGATACCGCCGGTAGCTGTCCGGCACCCCATCGAGCGCATTGCCGTGAATCACGATGCGCGGCGGGTTCATCCCACCCTGGTGGGCGTAACGCAGCTTCGGTCGCCCCATTCCCCGCCGCGGCGGTTGTTGCCGCTCGACCGCCGCGATCAGCGCGCGCGTGAGCTTCGGCGTCGGAAGCTTGGCCATCGCCGAGGCATACGCGCGATCAATCGCAGCGAGCAACTCGCTCAAACCCTTGCGTTCCAACGCCGAGAGATACACGGGCGGCGCATAGCCGAGAAACACCAGCTTCCACGCCAGTTCATGCTTCACGCGCTCGCGCGCCTCCTTGTCGGCAACATCCCATTTGTTCACAGCCACCACCACCGCGCGGCCGCGCTCCAATATGTAGCCGGCGACGTGCGCATCCTGATCGGTGATGCCGCTCGCGGCATCGAGCACCAGCACCGCCACGTTCGACGCCTCGATCGCCTGCAGCGCCTTGATCACCGAGAAATGCTCCTCGGCTTCGCCCTGTTTGCCGCGCCGGCGCAACCCCGCGGTGTCGATCAGCGTGTACTTCCGGTCGCCGATCTCGAACGGCACTTCGGTCGGGTCGCGCGTCGTGCCCGGCTGGTCAAAAGCGATCACCCGGTTCTCGCCCACCAGGGCGTTCACCAGTGTGGACTTGCCGACGTTCGGCCGCCCTACGATCGCAACGCGCGGGCCGGCATCCTCGCTGTCGACCGGCTCGGGCTCCTGCGAGAACGGCTCGAGCACCGCTTCGAGCAGTGAGCGAACGCCGTCGCCGTGCGCAGCGGCAATCGGGTGCGGCTCGCCAAGCGCCAGCTCGTGGAACTCCGCGACCGCGGCATGCGGATCGAGCCCCTCGGACTTGTTGACTGCGAGCCAGACGCGGCGGTCCAGCTTGCGCAGTTTCTCCGCGATGGTCCGGTCGGCGGCCACGATGCCGCTGCGCGCATCGAGCACCCACACCACCGCGTCGGCCTCGGCGATCGCCTGTTCGGTCTGCCGCGCCATCTCGAAGTAGATGCCCTCCTTCGCGTCCGGCTCGAGCCCGCCGGTATCGACCGCCAGGAACGGCCGGTCGCCGAGCCGGCCCTCGCCGTAATGCCGGTCGCGCGTCACTCCCGGCGCGTCCACCACGATCGCGTTGCGGCTCCTGGTCAGGCGGTTGAACAGCGTCGACTTGCCGACGTTCGGCCGGCCGATGATGACGACGACCGGTTTCATTGCAGCGCAAACGCGTACAGATTCCCCGCGCGCGTTTGCACCAGGAAACCGGTGCGCAGGCGCACTGGCGGGGCCGCAATGGCGGTGCCGTCGGTCGCCATGCGCCCGACGAAAGCGCCGGATTCGCGCGCGAGCAGGTGCACATAACCCTGCAGGTCGCCGACGACGATTTGCCCGCCGACCGGCAGCGGCAGCGTGAGCCGCCGATGTGCGAGCCGGTCCTGTTTCCAGACGCTCTTGCCGCTGGTGCGGTCGAGCGCATGCACCGAGCCCTGGTCGTCGCTCACGAAGGCGAAACGCGCATCGAGACTTGCGCCGTTCAACGCGGACAGATCGCGCGCCCAGACCGGGTTGCCGTTGGCCAGGTCGAAGCACGCGATGCGGCCCTGATAGGCCGCGGCGCACACTTCGCGCCCCTGGATCGCCGGATCGCCGCCCACATCGGTCACGCGCTCGAGCTCGGTCGCGCCCTTGGGCAGCGAAACCGTTCCTTCCCAGCGCGTCGCGCCGTTGGCCAGCCCGACCGCGACCAGCTTGCCTCCCGAGAAGCCCGCATAGACCGACCCCTCGTGCGCGGTCACGCCGGCCGGCGAGCGCACCCCCAGCGCCGAGGCCGCCCGCTGGTAGACCCAGCGGCGCTTGCCGTCGAGCGCGTCAAACGCGAAGATCCGGCTGTCTGCGCTTCGCACGAGCACCAGCCCGGCGGCGAGTTTCGGCGCGGCGAGAACCTCGGACGATACGCGCGCGCGCCACTTCGCCGCGCCGGACTGCGCGTCGAGCGCGATCACCTCGCCGACATCGGTCGCGACCACCGCGAGCGCTCCATCGCTGCCGACGCCAGCCGAGAGCCGCGTACCGGCGGCAACCCGCCACACGACCTTGCCGCTCTCCGCATCGAGACGCGCGACGCTGCCGTCGCGCGCAGCGACGTAAATCGAATCGCCTGCCAGCGCCGGGTTGAACACGAACGGCTCGGAACCGCCGATCGCGGCCTGCCACGCGAGGCGCGCGTTCTGCGGATTGGTCAGCGCCGGCAGTTCCGCCGGCTTCGGAGCATTCGGCGCGGAAGAGAACCAGTCGATCGGGTTCATGCTCGGCAGGCTTGAGCAGCCCGCGACGGCCAGCCCCGCCGCGAGCGCGATACGTCTCACGCTAGCCGCCCAGCGCGTCGAGCCGCATGTTCACGGCCTCGCGGAACGCGACGCTCTTCGGGTCGGACTTCTCGAGCGCGAGCTGGTATGCCGCTTTCGCTTCCGCGCGCTGGTTGTTCGCAAACAGCACATCGCCGCGTGCCGCGGCGAACTGCGCGTCGAAGGCCGCGCCATGCGCCGCGTCGAGAACCTTGAGCGCTGCGTCGTAGGCCTTTTCGTCGAGCAGCACGTTGGCCAGCCGCAGGCGCGCAAGATCCTTCAGCTCCGGCGCATCGGCCCGCTCGATGACCGCCTCGAGCTGCGCGCGCGCAGCCTTCGGATCGGAGCGTTCAAAGTAGTACTTTGCCGCGAGCAGCGAGCCGAGTGAGGCGTAGCGCGTGCCGCCGAAGCGCTCGAGCAGCGCGCCGTTCGCATCGCGCACCGCCTTGGCATCGCCGGTCTGCACTGCCTTTGCAAGCGTCTCGTACAGATCGCTCGCCTCGGCAGCGCGCCTGGATTGCCAGTAGCTCCAGCCCTGCCAGCCGAGGACCGCGAGCGCGGCGACCAGCAGTACGGCAACGACCAGCGTTGCGTTCTGGCTCCACCAGGCCTTCAGTTCGGCCAGTTGCTCCTGCTCTTCGAGATCCAGGTTCTTCATGTTCACGCTCCCGCGTCACTGCCTTGGGTTACGCCAATCGGGAAACTCGGCCGCCAGCCGCGCAAGCGGCACCCGCGCCTGGGCGCGTGCTTCGCGCAGTGGCTTCACGGTCACCTCACCGGCCTTGAGTTCGTCTTCGCCGACGATCAGCGCGAGCTTCGCGCCGCTCGCGTCGGCCCTCTTCATCTGCGACTTGAAGCTGCCGCCGCCGCAGTGCTGGATCACCGCGAAGCCCGCGCCCCGCAGCTCGCGCGCGATCTTCAGCGCCGCTTGCCCGGCGCCCTCACCCTGATGCACGACGTAGGCGTCGGGCGGCGGATCGCGCGGCTCGCGCCCGGCCTCCTGCATCAGTGCGATCAGGCGCTCGATACCCATCGCGAAGCCGGCGGCCGACGCGGGCTTTCCGCCGAGCTGCTCGAACAGCCCGTCGTAGCGCCCGCCGCCGCACAC
This sequence comes from Gammaproteobacteria bacterium, assembly GCA_041476585.1. Lineage (GTDB taxonomy): Bacteria > Pseudomonadota > Gammaproteobacteria > Burkholderiales > SG8-39 > JADGRQ01. The sequence goes on from JBGOTT010000017.1 coordinate 14,949, forward strand.
CGTGCCTTGCGCGCCGAGCCGGTCCGACACCCATTCGAAAACCGTCAGGTTGTAGTAATCGAGCCCGCGCACCAGCCGCGGGTTGATGCTGTAGCCCACGCCCGCAGCCGCGAGCAGGCGTTTCAGTTCCGCGAAATGCCCGAGCGACGCATCGCCGAGGTATTCCATCAGCGGCGGCGCGGACTGCACCACCGCCTGCACCTGCGGATTTTTCGAGTCGAGCACGCGCAACGCATTGGAATGCATGCGGCGTTTCGCGTCCGCGTCGAGCCGGTCGGCGTGCCGTTCGAGGTGCGCGATCAACGCGGTACGGTAACGCGCGCGCTCGACGCTTGAGCCGATCGTGTTCAGTTCGAGCCGGATGCCTCCCAGCCCCAGCTCGTCCCACAGCGCGGCGCACATCACGATCAGTTCGGCGTCCGCGTCTGGCCCGGCGAAGCCGAGCGCCTCGACGCCGTACTGATGGAACTGGCGGTAGCGGCCCTTCTGCGGGCGTTCGTGCCGGTACATCGGGCCGGCGTACCACAGGCGCTTGGGACCGTCGTGCAGCAGGTGGTGCTCGATCGCGGCGCGCACGCACGACGCGGTCGCCTCCGGGCGCAGCGTGAGGTCCTCGCCGTTCAGCTCGTCGCGCCAGGAATACATTTCCTTTTCGACGATGTCGGTCGATTCCCCGACCGCGCGGCGGAACAGCTGCGTCGGCTCGACCAGCGGCATGCGGATGTTGCGGTAGCCGTGGCGCGCAAGCCAGCCCTGCACGATGGCCTCGAAATCGAGCCACCAGCGCGACTCGGCCGGCAGGATGTCGTTCATGCCGCGCACAGCCTGCAGCAGCGCGCTCATGATGCAGACTTAATGGAGATGCTCTTGCTTGACGGGCGGGGGGCGCGGGGGTGAGGAATCTCCCCCCCCCCGCTTCGTTTCCCATAGCGATTGGCGACGTAGTTTTCGACAATCGCCTGGAACTCCTCCGCGATGCGCATGCCCTTCAGCGTCACCGTTTTTGCGCCATCGACGTACACCGGCGCGACAGGAACTTCGTTGGTGCCCGGCAGGCTGATGCCAATGTCGGCGTGCTTGGACTCGCCCGGCCCGTTCACCACGCAGCCCATGACGGCGACCCGCATCTCCTGCACGCCCGGATAGCGCTCGCGCCATACCGGCATCTGGCCGCGCAGGTAGGTCTGGATCTTATCGGCCAGTTCCTGGAACACCGTGCTGGTGGTACGCCCGCACCCGGGGCACGCGATCACCATCGGCGTGAAACTGCGCAGGCCCATCGTCTGCAGCAGCTCCTGCGCCACCAGCACCTCGCGCGTGCGCTCGCCGCCCGGCTCGGGGGTGAGCGAAACGCGAATCGTGTCGCCAATGCCCTCCTGCAGCAGCACCGCCATCGCCGCGCTCGACGCGACGATGCCCTTCGACCCCATTCCCGCCTCGGTGAGACCCAGGTGCAGCGCGTAATCGCAGCGCTGCGCCAGCTCGCGGTACACCGCAATCAGGTCCTGCACGCCGCTCACCTTGCAGGAGATGACGATGCGCCCCGGCGGCAGGCCCCATTGCACGGCCTGCTGCGCGGATTCCAGCGCGGAGGCGATCAGCGCCTCGCGCATCACTTCGGCCGCCTCGAGCGGCGCCGGACGGCGGCCGTTCTCGTCCATCAGGCGCGCAAGCAGCTCCGGATCGAGACTGCCCCAGTTGACGCCGATGCGCACCGGCTTTTCGTTGCGGCAGGCAGCCTCGATCATGGTGGCGAACTGTTCGTCGCGCTTGCGGCCCTGGCCGACATTGCCCGGGTTGATGCGGTATTTCGCCAGCGCGCGCGCGCAGTCCGGATACTGCGTCAGCAGGCGATGGCCGTTGTAATGAAAATCGCCGATCAGCGGAACGCCGCAACCCAGCGCGTCGAGCCGATCGCGCAGCGGGGCGACCGCCGCCGCCGCCTCGGGGGTATTGACGGTGACGCGCACCAGCTCCGACCCCGCGCGCCACAGGGCGTGGACCTGCTCGGCCGTCGCGCGCGCATCCGCGGTATCGGTGTTGGTCATCGACTGCACCACGATCGGCGCGCCGCCCCCGATCGCGACCCCGCCGACGTTGACCAGGCGCGACGCCCTGCGCTTCAATGCGTTGCCGGACACGGGATCATTCGAGGGTGAAGCGCGCGACCTCGACCTTGACGTGCGGCATCACGTCGATCGGACGATCCTCGTAGGTGAGCGTCACGTGCTGCGCGTTGCCGATCACCACTTCGAACGGCGGCACGCCCTCGATCGCCTGTTCGCTGCCGGCGGGATTCAACTGCGAAATCAGCTTGCGGCCGGCGCGGTCGGTGATCTCGACCCACGATTCCCGCTCGAAGCTGAGGTTGATCCTGCGCTGCGCGCGCACCGGCGTCGGGTTCGGGCTCGGCTGCGCCTGCGTCTCGGTCTCGGCGGCCGCGATCACCGGCGTCGCCGCGATGCTGGAAACCATCGTCTGCGCCATGGGCGGCGTCTGCGCCGCGGGCGGCGTCTGCGCCGCGGGCACGAATTCGAGCTTCGCCGCGCCCCCGCTGTCGCGCATCCATTCGAACGCGAGCGCTCCCACCGCGAAGAGGACCCCGACGGAAATCAGCAGGTAGGCGAGATTTACCCGGCGCGCGCCGTCGGCGAAGGGCACCGGATCGGGCAACACGACCGCCTGTTCGGGCAGCGCTGTCGCGCTCGAGCGCTCGCCCAGCGCGGCCAGCATCGGCGCCGCATCGAGCCTGAGCAGCCGCGCGTAGTTACGCAGCATCCCGCGGGCAAAAGTGCCGGTCGGCAGGCGCGCGAAATCGCCCGCTTCGAGCGCCTCGATCTGGCGCGGTGCGAGCTTGAGCCGCTGCGCGGCGTCCTCCAGCGAGAGCCCTAGCGCCTGGCGCTGGTGCGCGAACTGCGCAAACGGGCTCTCGGCCGCGCGCAGATCTTCCGGCGTCGGCGCGTCCTGCTCGGAGTTGCGGTCGGTCGCCTGTTCGCCGGACATTCAGTTGTACTCGCCGCGCTGCAGGGACTGGTATTCGCTCGACGCGGCGAAGCGGCGCCGCAGCTGATTGGCCAAAGCCGTCTCCGCGTTCTTGTCGCCCAGGCGGCGCTCGATGCGCAGCGCAAGCCACAGCGATTCCGCGCTCGGTTCGACCAGCCGATTGGCGCGCGCGACAAACTTGCGCGCGTCCTCGTAGCGTCCGTTGCGGTAGTGGATTTGGCCGAGTTTCAGCAGCGACACCGGTTCGTCGGGCTCGAGCGCAAGCGCGCTCTCGAAATACCCTTGCGCATCTTTCAGATTGTCCTTCTGCAGCGAGCATTGCCCCGCTGCGGCGTAAGACTTCCACGGCATCGGATACAGCGGGTTGCGAACCGCCTGCAGGAAATACCGGATCGACGCGTTTTCGCGGCCGGTCTGGCACAGGTACCAGCCGTAATTGTGATTGATGTCGGGATCGGTCGGCGCGAGCTGCAGCGCGCGGTCGAAGTTCTGCTGCGCAAGCCCGTTCTCCTTCAACTGCATGTACACCAGTCCGAACATGCTGTAGGCCGGCGCATAGGTCGAATCGGCCTGCAACGCGAGGCGCAGCTCCTCGAGCGCGACGCCCATGTTGCCCCGGCCGTAGTACAGCGATGCCAGCTCGGTGCGGATGCGCGCGCGGTTGCGCGGGTCGCTGGTTTCGCCGCTCGGAGTGCCGCCCTGGGCGAGGACCGGACTTTCGCTCGCCGGCTGCGTGCCCGCGCAGCCCGCGGCAAGGGCGACGGCGATGCATGGGGCGAGCGCGACCAGAAAAAAGCGTTTCATGCGCGTTGCTCCGTGAGTACGACGGTCTTCGGCATCCGCGCCGCGCTGCGCCGCGTGCGGTCGGCGACATCGCCGGCGAGCTGGCCGCATGCGGCGTCGACGTCCTCGCCGCGCGTGCGGCGCGTCGTCACGGTCAGGCCATCGCGCGCGAGCACCTCGGCGAAGCGGCGTATGCGCTCGGGGGCGGAGCGGCGGAACTCCGCGCCCGGAAACGGATTGAACGGAATCAGATTGAATTTGCACTTCACCTGGCGGGCGATCCCGAGCAGCGCGCGCGCATGCGCCTCGCTGTCGTTCACGCCTTCGAGCATCACGTACTCGAAGGTGATGAAATCGCGCGGCGCCGCGTCGAGGTACCGCCGGCAGGCGCGCAGCAACTCGCGCAACGGGTAGCGGCGGTTGACCGGCACCAGCCGGTCGCGCAGATCGTCGCTCGGCGCGTGCAGCGACACCGCCAGCGCCACCGGACACTCCTCGCGCAGCCTGTCGATGCCGGGAATCACCCCCGAGGTGGACACGGTCACGCGCCGGCGCGAAAGCCCGTAAGCATTGTCATCGAGCATCAGGCGCAGCGCCGGAATCACGTTGTCCAGATTGAGGCAGGGCTCGCCCATGCCCATCATCACGACGTTCGTAATGTGCCGGTGATCCGCGCCATGCTTGGCAGACGCACCGAGCATCCGGTTCGCAAGCCAAAGCTGGCCGATGATCTCGGCGGTCGTGAGGTTGCGGCTGAACCCCTGTTTGCCGGTGGAGCAGAACGAGCAATCCAGCGTGCATCCCGCCTGGCTCGAAACGCACAGCGTGCCGCGCCGCGGCTCGGGAATGAACACCGCCTCGACGGCGTTCGCGCCATCGACCTTCAGCAGCCACTTGCGCACGCCGTCCGCAGAAACCGAGTCGCCGACGACCGTCGGCGGCACGATGCGCGCGTCGGCTTCGAGCTTGCCACGCAGGCCCTTGGCGAGGTCGCTCATCTGCGCGAACTCGGCTGCGCCGCGCTGGTGCACCCAGCGCAGCAGCTGTTGCGCGCGGAACGGTTTTTCGCCGAGCCCGGCGAAATAGCGCTCCAGTGCGACGGCGTCGAGGTCGAGCAGATTCTGTTTCATCGTCCCGCGAATACCTCGCAGGCGGGGAAAAAATAGCCGATCTCGGTGCGCGCCGTGTCCGCACCGTCCGAGCCATGTACCGCGTTGGCGTCGATCGAATCCGCGAAATCCGCGCGGATGGTGCCTTTGGCGGCCTTTTTCGGGTCGGTCGCGCCCATCAGTTCGCGGTTCTTCGCGATCGCGCCATCGCCTTCGAGCACCTGCACGAGCACCGGGCCCGACGCCATGAAATCGCACAGGTCCCGGAAGAATGGCCGCTCACGGTGCACCGCGTAGAAACCTTCCGCCTGGGCGTTCGACAGGTGCATCATCCGCGCGGCGACGATCTTCAGCCCGGCGGCCTCAAAGCGCGCCAGGATGCTCCCGATCGCGTTTTTCGTCACCGCGTCCGGCTTGATGATGGACAGGGTTTGTTCGACCGCCATGTGAAACGTTCTCCGCAAGCGAAAAACTTAACTAAAGATAATACCACGACACGTGGTTGACCTTTGTAAAAACAATGGCTTGGGTAGTGAGTCAGATTGGAAAAGGAGGCCCAAACCCCGCATTCAATTCTTTATCGGTTTGGCAGGAAACTCGGTAAGACAGGGTTTGATGGATGCGCCCGTAGTTTGCTGAATGCGTTAGTCAGGCGCGAATCCACTCGGGCAGCACGCCCTTGCGGCGCGCGCTCGCCTGCCAGTCGGCACTCACGCCCAACCCCGGCACCCACACGAGCGCTTCGCCGCAATAGACCATCGGCAGCCGCTCGCGTTCCCAGGGCGCGATGCCGGCTTCCTGGAACAGGTTCTTCAGCGTCCGGCGCGGCCGGCCCGCGGCGACGCGAAAACGCTCGCCGCCGCCGCGCAGTCGCACCTCAAGCCCGAGCGCAGCGATCCGCGCCGCATCGATGCCCGCGCCCGAACACCGGTGGAAGCGCAGCTCACCGCCGAGCGCAGCCAGGCGCAGCGCGCGCTCTCCGCGCCACGCGAGAGACTCGAATCCCGCAGCCGGTTTACTTTCCTCCACCTGCACCGCACCGCGCCATCTGCGCAGCACCGCGCCATCATGCGCAATGGCGGCGCGCGAATCAACGCGCGGACTGGAAAGCTGGCGCAGCATCTCCACCAGCTTCGCTTCGCTTGGCGCGCGCATGCCGCGCGCCGCGAGGAACTCCCTCAGCAAGGTTCGTTCGCCTGCGTCGACGCGTCCGAAATGACCGGCGGCGCGCGCCAATGCCTCGCGCCAGCGCGGCCAGCGCTCGTCCAGAAGCGGTCCGATCCTGTGCCGCAGGAAATTGCGCGCGAGGCGCTCATCGGCGTTCGTTTCGTCCTCAATCCACACGAGGCCTCGCCGCTTCGCGTAGGCAGCGACGTCAGCGCGCGAAACGCCGAGCAGCGGCCGGACCGCGATCACCGTGGCGGCGCGATTCCCGGGGAGTGCGCCGGTCTCCGGCATCGCCGCGGCGCCGCGTGCTCCGGCGCCGCGCAGCAGGTTGAGCAGCACCGTTTCGGCCTGGTCATCACACTGGTGCGCAAGCGCCACGCAATCGGTTGGTGCGCGCGCGAGCGCCGCGTATCGCGCCTCACGCGCCGCGGCCTCGATGCCCTTGCCGCGCCGCGCACCGAGTGCGACGCGTCTCACCGTAAGCGGCACGCGCAAGCGACTGCACAGCGCGCGGCAGAACGTCTCCCAGCGGTGCGCGTTCGGGCTGATGCGATGATTGACGTGCATCGCGCTCAACGCGACGCCCATGCCCGGCGCAAGCGCGTGGAGCACGTCGAGCAGCACCACCGAATCGATGCCTCCGGAAAGCGCGACCGCGACGCGCCGGTTCTGCAATCGCGCGCGCACCAGCGCCGCGCGCACAGACGCATGCAGCGGATCGTGCCTAGCGCCCGCCGGCTTCCTTGAATCTGCCATAGCCCATCAGGCGCTCGAGCCGATGCTCGACCAGCCGGTCGGGCTTCATGCCTGAGAGCTGCTTGAACGCCTCGGCCAGCGCCTTCTTGAGCGCCTGGGCAGTGGCCTGCGGATCGCGGTGCGCGCCGCCAAGCGGTTCGCCGACGATCTTGTCGATCAGCTCGAGCGTCTTCAGGCGGCCGGCGGTGATGCCGAGGGTCTCGGCAGCTTCGGGCGCCTTGGCGGCGTCCTTCCACAGGATCGCCGCGCAGCCTTCCGGGGAGATCACCGAATAGGTCGCGTACTGCAGCATGATCACGACGTCGGCGACCGCAATCGCAAGCGCGCCCCCCGAGCCGCCCTCGCCGATCACCGTGCTGATGATCGGGGTGCGCAAACTCGCCATCTCGAACAGATTACGGCCGATCGCCTCCGACTGCCCGCGCTCCTCGGCATCGATGCCCGGATAGGCGCCGGGCGTATCGACGAAAGTAAACACCGGCAAGCCGAATTTCTCCGCCAGCTTCATCACGCGCAGCGCCTTGCGGTAGCCTTCCGGGCGCGGCATGCCGAAGTTGCGCAGGATCTTCTCCTTGGTGTCGCGCCCCTTCTGGTGGCCGATCACCGCGCAGGCCTCGCCGTTGAAGCGCGCCAGCCCCGCGACGATCGAAGCGTCCTCGGCAAACAAGCGATCGCCATGCAGTTCCTCGAAGTGCGTGAACAGCATTGCCACGTAGTCGAGCGTATAGGGCCGCTGCGGATGGCGCGCGACCTGCGCCACCTGCCATGGCGTCAGTTTGGCGTAGATGCCCTTGGTGAGCGCCTGGCTCTTTTTCTGCAGGCGCTCGATCTCCCCCGAGATATCCACCGCCGAGTCGTCCTGCGCGAAGCGCAGCTCCTCGATGCGGCCTTCGAGTTCGGCGATCGGCTGCTCGAAAGCGAGGAAGGTGGTTTTCATGGCGGCAGGATTTTAAACCTAGTATTCGACCGGCACCGGATCGAGGCTGCGCCACAGGTACCACGTCGCAACCGAGCGGTACGGTGCCCAGGTCGCGCCGAGCTTGCGCATGCGCGCGAGCGAGACCTTGCGCCCCTTGAAATAGTGCAGGCGCAATGCCTTCTGCAGGCCGAGGTCATCGAGCGGAAATACGTCGGGGCGCAGCAGATTGAAGATCAGGAACATCTCCGCGGTCCAGCGGCCGATGCCGCGCACCCGCATCAACTCCGCGATCACCGCCTCGTCGTCCATCTGCGGCCAGCGCGCCACCTGGGCGGTGCCGTCCGCGAAATGCCGCGCGAGGTCGGCGATGTACTCGACCTTGCGATCCGAAAGACCGCAGCCGCGCATCGTGCCGCGCTCGAGCACGAGCACCGCACCGGGAGTCATTTCCGATGCCGCCGCGGCCAGCCGGTCCCAGACGCTTTGCGCCGCTTTCACCGAGATCTGCTGGCCGACAATCGCGCGCGCAAGCGTGAAGAACGGTTCGCCGCGGCGTGTCAGCGCAACCCTCGGATGGGCGCGCATGATTTCCGCCATGATCGGGTCCTTGCGCGCCAATGCGCGCTTGCCCTTCAGCCAGTACTCGGGCGTCGTCACGAACGGCTCGCGAGCGGCAGGTTGACCAGCAGGTTCTGCGGCTTCATGCGCACGAGCTCTGCGGCGTTCGCCGACAGGCCGAGGTAGACCGCCCGCCCGGCGATTTCAGCGCGCATGTCCGCCGCGTCGGCGAAATCCATCCGGAACAGCGCCAGCACGCGGCGCATCCGCCCGGTCTCGACCTCCGCGCCGTTCCACAAGTCGTTGAGGATTGCCGTCGATTCCGCGTCCAGGCCGATGTGCCAGGCCCAGCGCGGCTCTTCGATCTTCGCCAGCGACGTTACGCTGACCCGAACGCCGCTGAAATGCGCGACCCATTGCTCGATCACCCGGCAATACTCTTCCAGCGGCGCCTGGCCATGATTGAATCCGATCACGGTGTCGTGGCGCGAATCGCGCTGCCAGTAGAGCGCCGCGTTCGCGCGGTCGAGCACGTCGAGATCGACGCGACCCAGCGAACCCTGCGCCTCGACGATCAGTTTGCCGAGGCTGCCGTACGCACCGCCGGTCGCATGCATCTCGACGGTCTCCTGGTCCGCGAGCAGGATCTGCCCGTCCTTCAGACTCGCCTTCTGGTCGCGGAAAAACAGTTCCGCCGAGCGCAGACGCAGCGGCTCATCGCAGCCCTCGAGCAGGTTGCGCAGGATCATGTGCACCAGCTGCGCGATGAACAGCGGCGGGGTATCGACGTCGGCGGAGCCGAACAGCCCGGCGTAGCAGGCCTCGATCGTGGCCGCGGCGGCCAGCCGGTCGCGGAAACGCAGCATGACGCGATAGTTGTCGCGCGCATCGGGATCGCGCAATGCATCGAGCTCGGCAGGGGTGACCGCGCGCCGCGGATCGTCCATCATTGCCGCGTGCAGCGCGCGCTCCGCGTCGCAGGATTCCTCTACCGGATGGATTTCAGGCCGCAGCCAGTACGCGCGCAGGAAATCGTCGGTGACCACCAGCCGCCCCGACGAGTCCTTATCGAGCAAGTGGTAGCCGCTGTTGCGCCAGAAATCAGGCAGGCACGAGGATGAGGCGCGAATGCGAAGCGACGTGCTGCTTCAGGAAATCCATCTGGTCGGCGAAGATCCTGCGGTTCGTCAGGATCAGGAACTCCGCCTTGTTCGGCACGTACGGCGCATACAGCAGCTCGATCCCCGACTCCTCGGGCGTGCGGTTGCGCTTGTGGCCGTTGCAGTGCCGGCACGCGGTCACCACGTTCATCCAGGTGTCGCGGCCGCCGCGCGACAGCGGGCGGATGTGGTCGCGCGTCAGGCGCAGAAACGAGAACTCGCCGCCGCAGTACGCGCAGATCTGGCGGTCGCGGCGGAACAGCTCGCGATTGCTGAGCGGCGGGATCTGGTTGAATCCACGCGCGGCCATCGCCTTGCCCCGCACCGCGATGATCGAGTGTGCGGTGATGCTCGAGCGCTCACCGGTGAGGCGCGACATGCCGCCGCGGAACGTGAACGTGCGATCGCCCATGGTCCACGCGACCAGGTTTTTCGCGTAGTAGAAGCAGGCCTGCTGCCAGCTGATCCAGCGGTGGGGCACACCGTTCTGGTCGAGCGACAGGATCAGCGGACTTTCCATATCTATAGTGTGTGCGGTCAGCTTGCGACGGGTTGTGCACTGCGCGCCGTGCAGAACGCGCCAGTCGAATTCTGCCGAATCCGGAGGCACTTGGCAACGGGCCTTCAAGCTGCGCCTGAGGAAACGGCGCGAACCCCCTAACGGCGGCGATCGACAGCCTCGCGAAACGCCTGTCCCGGGGTGAATGCCGGCACCGTCTTGGCGGGTATGCGGATTTCAGAGCCGTTGCCGGGATTGCGCCCGTTGCGACCGTTGCGCTTGCGCGGCACGAACGCCCCGAACCCGACCAGGGCCACCCGGTTGCCGCGCGCCACGCTGGTCACGATCGTGTCGAACACCGCGTTCACCGCGACCGACGCTGTCGACTTGCTGATTCCCCCTGCCTTGGCCGCTGCCTCGATGAGCTCGGCCTTCGTGATGACTGACATGTTCTGTTCCCTGATCCCGCGCTCCCACGCGAACGCGCATCATAACGATGCAGTTAAGCGAATACAATCCTGCGCGCGCATGCGGCGTGAACATTTTCTCAATTCGCTGCATCATTGCAGCGCACATCGCAGAAGCGCATGCATTGGCACGCCGCTTGCCGGGAACTAGAATCATTTTTGCTTCGCCCCTCGTCCATGTCGCCTGCGCCCGACACGCTTTCGCGCCTGCTTGCAGCCCGCGCCCAACTCGCCTCGCCAGCGCTGATCGAACGCGACCGTCCGGTCGCTTATGCCGCGCTCGCCGAAGAAGCCAAACGCGTCGCGGCGGGTTTCGCCCGCCTGGGCATCGGGCGCGGCGACCGCGTCGCGCTGTGGCTGCCGAACGTGCCCGCGTGGCTCGCGTGCTTTTTCGCCTGCGCGCGGCTCGGCGCGATCGCGGTTTCGGTCAACACCCGCTTTCGCAGCCATGAAGTCGCCGACATCGTCGGCCGCTCGGGTGCACGGCTGCTGGTGTTCTGGCCCGGATTCAAGGGCATCGATTTCGCGGGCATCCTTGCCGCGTGCGACGCCGCGGCGCTCGCGCGCCTGGAGCAGGTGGTGGCGTACGGCGAGGATGGCACGGCCCATCCCGCGGCTGTTTTTGCCAAGCCCCGCGTCGCTTACGCCGAACTCGCGGCGATCGCGCCGCTCGAACAGGATTTCTCGCGTCCGGGCGACGGGTGCGTGATCTTCACCACCTCGGGCACCACCCGGGCGCCGAAATTCGTGCTGCACGACCAGCAGACGCTGATGCGCCACGGCGCGGATGTGGTCGAGGCCTTTCGCATCGGCGCGGACAGCGTGGTGCTCCTCGCCCCGCCGCTGTGCGGCATCTTCGGCTTCTGCTCTTTCATGGCGGCGCTCTCGGCCGGGCGGCCCTTGGTGATGTCGCCCGCGTGGAACGCAGCCGACGCGGCGCGCCTGATCGACGCGCATCGCGTCACGCACGCCAACGCCACGGACGAAGCCGTGGAGCAGCTGCTGGCGCACAGCGCCGATGCAATGCCGTTCCGCAGCCTGTCATTCATCGGCTATGCCGCATTCAATCCGGCGCTCGGCGACATCGTCGCGCGCGCAGCGAGGCGGGGCGTACGGCTCGTCGGCCTGTACGGCGCGAGCGAAGTCCA
>JBGOTT010000018.1:0-26398 GCA_041476585.1 Gammaproteobacteria bacterium
GATATCGTCGATGCGTTCCTGGCCAGTGGCCGGCGAGGGAGCACGGCATTGGGTGGTTAGCCGGGTGGTTGAGTACCGCAATCAATTGAATTCATTACAAAGCCAGCGGCCTGCAAAGCCGTGTACGCCGGTTCGATTCCGGCTCCCGCCTCCATAAGACCAATAGGTCACTGATAATTATCCGCTGAGAGAGTCGTCAAATGGACGGCATGGCGCCCTTAGCGCTTTCGGCCACCCATAAATTACGGGACTATCCAGCCATCAGGTAACCCGTGCTTAGCCTTCGATTACTGTCTTCGCCATCTGCTCGACTGGTTGCATGCGGATAATTTTGTCCAAGCCCGCATAGTTGGGCACGCCAAGGCGGCACAAGGGTCGCAGCTTGCTGGAATCGACCTTGCCATCTACACATAGTCCATCCCGGAAATGGAACCGGAGCACTTCGCCGACGATGAATTCCGAGCCGGTTGAACCATATCGGGTCGCGCCATGGAAACGGCACTCGAGTGCGATGGACGCAATCGCCAGCCTCGGGGTATGTATGTCAATGCTCGGAACGGTTTCGAGACCGAGCTCGGTGACTTCGCTGACCTGAGGCGGATATTCGATAGAACTTCGGTGCACCGCCTCGACCAGGGTTTCGTCCGCGATGTGGACCACGAACTCCTTATTGACAAGGATGTTTCTGCCTGTGTCTTTGAGAGTGCCGGCCCTGCGCCCGCAGTTGAAGCCGACCATCGGCGGCTTGACCGATACGTACGTGAAAGAGGAAAACGGCGCGAGGTTTATTCCGCCGTACGGGTTCAAGGTGGTGATCCACGCAATCGGGCGAGGAACTACCGTGCCAATCAGCAATTTGTATGCTTCCTCGGCACCAAGGTTGGATGCAATCACTTCCAACATTGTCAGGACACGGTTAGAGTCGGATTAAACGGCGTTTCTGGCTGAAATCTTGTTCAACGCGCCTGGCCCGATCGTTCTCGGGGTGAGTCTGAGTTCGTCTTAGAGCCGCTCGGACTTGGAATTTCCGGCTCCGTTAACTCCGCTGCTGCGGGCTCGAGCGCGCAGCGGCGGGCGAATTCAATAGGCGCCAAGCAGTCGAGCGCAGCATCGGGCCGCGCCTCCTTATAGCATCCGCGCGACGCCTCGATCTTGCGCTGAGCGTCCTGCAGCGTCAAGAACCAATGAGCGTTCAGGCACGCTTGCCGGAGCCTCCCGTTGAAGGATTCCACCTTGGCGTTGTCGATCTGTCTGCCTGGTCGCGAGAAATCGAGCTCGACGCCGTTCTTATGCGCCCGACGGTCCATCGCCTTGCAGATTAACGCGCTGCGGTTATCGACCTTGATTGCTGAAGGCAGATCTCGTCCAGGATTTAAACGCTCGAGAACTCTTACCACATCCTCTCCCTTCACACGCTGCCCGACCTCGATTGCGAGGCATTCCCGTATGAAATTGTCCATCATCGTCAGCGCCCGGAGCCGGCGGCCGTCGTAGAGTGCGTCGCTGAAAAAATTTGTGCTCCAGATCTCGTTGATCGCTTTTGCGAACTGTTTCGGCTTGCGCAGCCGCGCCGCATTGTTGCGCTTTGGCCGTTCATGACGCAATGAGAACCCTTCGGCCCGATAGAAGCAACGGTCGACACCGCAAAGCATAGAACGATACGAAAATCGATCCCGGGCTCCGGGTGCGCCGGATCTTCACCGGCCGAGATGCGTGCCGGGGGCTGGTGTCGGAAACGCCAAGACCCAGCAAGGCTTGACTTGCGACGGCTCGCGTGCGGACAATGCTTTCTCATATTTAGGAATAGTGTTCCGATTGAAGGAACATACCCCGCGTGCCGACCACCGCCAGTTCTGCCAACCAGTCCGTCGCGCGCGCGCTGCAGATCCTGCGTGCGCTGGCGGACGCGCAGGATGGCCTTGGCGTGCGCGAGCTCGCGCGCTCGATCAAGGTGTCGCCGTCCATCGCGCAGCGGCTGCTGTCCACGCTGGCTGACTACGGGTTCGCGGAGCAGGAACCGTCGCGCCGCTACCGGGTGGGGGTCCAGGCGTTCACCATCGGCAATGCATACTTGTCCGCAGACGCGCTGGTGCGCGCCGGGCTTGCCGAGCTGCGCGAGCTCGCCGAGAAGCACCAACTGAACGGCTACCTCGGCGTCCTCCGGGAGCGCGAGGTCGTGTACTTGATCGCCCTGCAGAGCAGCGGCCCGATCGCCATCAAGAGTTCGCCCGGCGCGCGCACGCACCTGCACACCACGGCACTCGGCAAGGCGATCCTCGCGCAGATGTCCGACGAGGATGCCGCGCGCCTTCTCGGTCCGCAGCCCTTCGTCCGCATGACGCCGAAGTCACGTACACGCCTCGCTCCTCTGTTGGCGGAACTAAACGTCGTGCGGCGCAACGGCTACGCGGTGTCGGACGAGGAGAATCTCGTGGGCGTCTATGCCATCGGTGCCGTGGTGCGCGACGCGGGCGGCGCCACGGTGGCGGCGATCAGCGGCGCGCTGCCGCGGCACGAAGTGAACCGCGCGAGCCTGCCGAAGCTTTGCAGGCTGGTGCGCGATGCGGCGGAGCGCGTCTCGGCGCGCCTCGGTGCGCCGCCTCGGCAGCCTTAGGAAAGAGCTCGAGGAGAGATCCGATGTCGATCCTGATGAACACGCCGCGGCTGTTCGAGCGCATGAAGCGCGAAGGGCTGGACGCCGTCGTGGCGACCGCGCCGGAAAACGTCACCTACACCAGCGGCTTCTGGGCGATGAGCCAGTGGATCCGCCGAGGCCCGCAGGTCTACGTGCTGACGCCCGCGGAAGGCCGCGGCGAGCAGGCGGTGATCGCCAGCACCGGGACGCTGGACCTGCTCGCGGACCAGGATGTTCCCGTGAAGGACGTGAGGCGATACGGTTTCTTCGCCATCGAGGCGGACCTGTGCGTCGATCACGACGAGCGCGACCGGCGGGTCTCGAAGCTGCTGGAGCGCGAGGACCCGGGCAACGCGGTCGGCGCGCTGGTCTCGGCGATCAAGGACCGAGGGCTCGACACGGCGACGCTCGGCGTGGACGAAATCGGCATCATTCCTCAGTACCTCGACAAGCTCGCCGAGGCGCTGCCCAAGGCGAAGATCAAGCGCGCGGCGGAAACCTTCCGCTACGTCCGCACGGTAAAGACGCCCGAGGAGGTGAACCGCCTGCGGCGCTCCGCGCGGGTGGCGGAACTCTCGATCGACGCAGCCCTTGCGGTCGCGCGGGAGGGCGCCACGGAGCGGCAACTCGCCAACGCCTTTCACGGCAAGACCATCATGGAGGGCGGCATGCCGGTGCTCGGCGTGATCTGCACCGGCCCGCGCAGCGCGTTGTCCAGCGGCCAGCCCACGGAACGCAAGCTCGAGCGCGGCGACGTCATCCGCTTCGACGTCGGCGGCCGCGTCGAGCATTACCGCGCCGACATTTCGCGTATCGCGGTGCTGGGCGAGGCCTCCGAGAAGGTGAAGACCTATCATCGCGCCATTCGCGCCGGATTGTTGCATGCCTACGACCTGATCAAGCCGGGCGTGAACACCTCCGAAGTATTCAGCAAGGTGGTGGAGACCGTCCGCGCCAACGGCATTCCGCACTACAAGCGCAACCACGTCGGCCACGGCATCGGGCTGGACGGCTACGACGCGCCTAACATCACGCCGGGGAGCACCGAGGTGTTCGAGGAGGGGATGGTGATTTGCGTCGAAACGCCCTATTACGAAATGGGCTTCGCCGGCCTGCAGGTGGAGGACATGCTGCGCGTCGGCAAGCACGGCGTCGAGTCGCTGATGAGCACGTCTAGCGAACTGAGGATCGTCTGACCGCCATGCAGGCGAGCGGACTGCGATGCATCCGGTGCGGGGCGGCGTTTCCGCTCGCGCACCATGCGGAGGACTGTCCGGCATGCCGCGGCACCGCGCGATCCAATCTCTCCGTCACCTATGCCGTGGCGGGCAAGCCGGCCCGGCCCGCGAACGGTGCCGAGAAATCGATGTGGCGCTGGGACGCGACGCTCCCCGTGTCGCGCGCCCACGCCGTGACGATGGGCGAGGGCGGCACGCCGCTAACCCCGCTGCCGCGCGCGGCGGCGGCGCTCGGCATGCGCGCCGTGTACGCCAAGGACGAGTCGCGCAATCCGACCTGGTCATTCAAGGACCGCCTCGCCAGCGCGGCGATATCCTCGGCCCGCGCGCTCGGCGCGAAAGTGATCGCATCGAGCTCCTCCGGCAACGCCGGCGCGGCGGCGGCGGCCTATGCCGCGCGCGCGGGGCTGCCGTGCATTGTGTTCACGTTCCAGGGCACCGCGGGGCCGATGGTTACGCAGATGCGCGCGTATGGCGCGATGCTCCTTGCGGTGCGCGAAAAGGCGCACCGCTGGACCCTGCTGGAGCAGGGCGTGCGCGAGTTTGGCTGGTTTCCGACCTCGCCTTTCTTCGGTCCCGCCGTGGGCAGCAACCCGCTCGGCATCGAGGGCTACAAGACCCTCGCTTACGAGATCGCCGAGCAGCTCGACTGGCAGATGCCCGAGTGGTGCGTGCTGCCGGTCTGCTACGGCGACGCGCTGATCGGCATGTGGAAGGGCTTCAACGAGATGAAACAGTGGGGCTGGATCGACCACCTGCCGCGGATGGTTGCCGCCGAGACCTACGGCTCGCTCGGGCAGGCGCTTGCCGCGAACTCCGATACGCCGCCGTCGATACCGCGGTCCTTCGACACCGTGGCGGTTTCGATCGGCGCGCAGCAGGGCACCTTCCAGTCGCTCGATGCGATCCGGCGCTCGAACGGCCGCGCGGTGACTGTCGGCAATGAGGACATGCTGCGCTGGCAGCGCTCGCTCGCCGCGCAGGACGGGCTTTACGGCGAGCCCGCGGCGGTAGCGCCGCTCGTTGCGCTCGAGATGCTCAAGCGCGAAGACGTGGTCAAGGCGGAGGACCGCGCGGCGATCCTCTTCACCGCGTCGGGCCTCAAGGACCCGGCGGCGACCGAGCGCTCGCTGGGCGAATGCCCGGTGGTGAGCGCGGAGTTTTCCTCCGCGCTGCGCGCGCTCGAGGAGCGCTATGGATTCGACGCCACGAAAGGCAAATCGTCATGAACCTGAAATGGATTGGCGCCGTTGCGTTCGGCATCGCGTGCGCGGTATCTCAGGGCGCGGGCGCGCAGCCGACGGCCGGCAAGCCGCTCAAGATCGTCGTGCCGTGGACTCCCGGCGGCGGCGTGGACACGCTCGCGCGCCTCCTCCAGCCGAGCCTGGCCGAAGGACTGGGCAGGACCATCATCGTGGAGAACAAGCCCGGCGCGACCGGCGCGATCGGCGTGGATTCGGTGGCGAAGTCGCCGCCGGACGGCTCGACCTTGATCATCGGCTCGCCCGCCAACATGGTGGTGCTGGCGCTCCTGAATCCGAAGCTGCCATACAACCCGCTGAAGGACTTCGAGCCGGTGGCGATGGGTACGCTGATCTCCAACGTGCTTGTGGTGCATCCGTCGCTCGCAGTGAACAGCGTCGCCGACCTGATCGCGATGGCGAAGGCGCAGCCGGGCAAGCTGACGTTCGGCTCAAGCGGCGTCGGCTCGTCGCTGCACCTGTCCGCAGAACTGCTCAAGCTGATGGCAAAGATCGACATCGTGCACGTGCCGTACAAGGGCACCGCCCCCGCGGTCGCGGACGTCGCAGGCGGCCAGATCACCATGCTGTTCTCGGATCCCTCGGCGCTGCCGCTGGTGAAGGCGGGCAAGCTCCGCGCGCTCGCGCAGACCATGTCCAAGCGCTCGGCCTCCATGCCGGACCTGCCGACGGTCGCCGAGTCGGGCCTGCCCGGATTCGAACTGGTCAACTGGTACGCGTTCTTCGCCCCCGCCGGCACGCCCGCGCCCATGGTGGCGCGGCTGAACGCGGAACTGGTCAGGGCCCTCAAGCGGCCCGACGTGACGGCGAAGCTCATCACCGGCGGGCAGGACCCGGCACCGGGCACGCCGCAGCAGCTCGGCGCCTTCCATCGCGACGACGTGGCGAAGTGGTCCCGTGTCGTCGAGGCCGGCCGCATCACTATGGAATAGCCACGGCATCACTAGGAGACCGCCATGAAACGCATCGCATCCCTGCTTGCCCTCTCCATGACGGCCGTTGCCGCCACCGGTACGTACGCACAGAAGTTTCCCGACCACCCGATCACGATGATCGTTCCCTGGGCGGCGGGTGGCAGCACCGACCAGACCGGCCGCGCCCTCGCCAAGGCCGCCGAACCGCACCTCGGCAAGCCCGTGATCATCATCAACAAGCCGGGGGCGTCGACGACCATCGGCATGGCCGAACTGGCGCGCGCGAAGCCCGACGGCTACACCATCGGGACCCTCTCCTCGAGCTCGTACCTGCTCGCGCTGCAGGGACGCGAACTGCCCTACCACCCGATCGACGCCTTCAGCTACATCAGCTACTACGGCGACAACCTGATCGGCATCGCGGTGCCGGCCGACAGCCGGTGGAAGACGCTTGGCGACCTGATCGCGGAGGCGAAGGCCAATCCCGAGAAGCTCAACTACGGCACTGCGGCGATCGGATCGACGCAGCACCTGTCGACCGAGGCGCTCACGCTCGCGACCGGCGCGAAGTTCACCCACGTTCCGCAGCAGGGCTCGGCGGGCTCGATGACGGCGCTTCTCGGCAAGCACATCGACTTCATCACCGAGACCTCGGTCTGGGCTCCGCATGTCGCCGCGGGCCGCGTGCGCCTGCTTGCGGTCACTGCGCCGAAGCGCGCCGCGGCGTATCCCGACGTACCCACGTTCGCCGAGCTCGGCGTGTCGCCGATCCGCTCGGTGCAAGCGATCATCGGCCCGGCGGGCATGCCCGAGCCGGTGCGCAAGACATTGGAGGGCGCGTTCCGCAAGGCGCTGAAGGACCCGGGCTTTGTGAACACGATGAAGACGCTGGCAATGGAGATCGTCGACCTGCCGGGGCCGGAAGTGAAGAAGCTCGTCGAACAGGAATTCCTGCGCGCGCGCGCGGTGGTTGCGAAGCTCAGATGAAGCGCTGATGGACGCTGCGAAGGTTCTGCATGCCGACGCCGAAGCGCGCTCCGATTACCTCGAGAAGGTGACCGGCGAGGCGCGCTTCGCGAGCGACGTGGTTGTGCCCGGGATGCTGCAAGGGCGCATCCTGCGCAGCACGCTGCCCCACGCGAGGATCCGCAGCATCGATGTCTCGGCCGCGCTGGCGATGCCGGGCGTGGTGGCGGTCCTGACCGGCACGGACCTGGCGGGAACGAACGCGCACTGGGGCCTTTACCTGCGCGACCGCCCGATCATCGCGATCGATCGCGTGCGCTACGTCGGCGAACCGGTGGCCGCGGTCGCCGCAGTGGACGAGTTCGCCGCGGAGGAAGCGCTCGACGCGTTGGTGGTCGACTACGAACCGCTGCCCTTCGTCACCGAGGCCGAGGAAGCGATGCAGCCCTCGGCGCCGCTCGTCCATGACACCATGGTGACGCAGAAGGACTTTTATTTCCGCGGCGAGGCGAAGCCGGTCGCGGGTACCAACGTCTTCCAGCACTATCAGTACGAGCACGGCGAGGTCGACCGTGCGTTCGCGGCGGCCGCGCGGGTATTCGAGGACAGTTTCCGCTTTCCGATGGTGTTCCACTACGCCATGGAGCCGCACGTGGTGGTGGCCGATTGCCGCGACGACGCGCTGGAGCTTTGGAGCTGCGCGCAGGCGCCGACCGCGGTGCAGAAGGTCTGCGCCCAGCTGTTCCGCCTTCCGCTCGCCCGGGTGCGCGTCCATTCCCCGTACGTGGGCGGCGGGTTCGGCGGCAAGGCCTCCGTGAAGATCGATCCGCTGGTGGCGGCGCTCTCCCGCAAGGCCGGGCGGCCGGTACGCGTGTGCCTGTCCATCAACGAATCGATGCTGACTTGCCGCAGGCTCTCGGCGACGGTGCACCTGAAGACTGCTGTCGACCGCGACGGCAAGCTGCTCGCCAAGGCCGTGCAGGTGGTGATGAACGGCGGCGCCTACGCCGACACGGGGCCCGCGGTGGCGATCAAGTCGGCGATCCGCGCCATCGGGCCGTACCGCTTTCCGAACCTCAGGCTCGAGGCCTTCGCGGTCTATACCAATACCGTTCCGGGCGCCGCGTTCCGCTCCATCGGCGGTCCGCAGGCGGTCTGGGCGACCGAATCGCAGATGGACATCATCGCGTCGGCGCTGGGCCGCGACCCCGTGGCGTTCCGGCTCGCGAACATGGTGGAGAAGGGCGAGACGATCCGCCCGGACCTGAGGCCGCTCGACGTGGACCTGAAAGAATCGCTGCGCAAGGCCGCGGCCGGCATGGACGCCATCGCCGCCAAGACGGGGGCGCGAAGCGCGCGGGGCGTCGCGGTGGCCGCGACCGATCCCGGCATATTGCCGATCGCTGGCGCTATCGTGCGGCTGAAGGCGGACGGCTCAGTGCTGGTGCTCGCCAACACGGTGGAGATCGGCCAGGGCGCGCGCGGCGTGCTGCGCACCGTGGCGTCGCAGGCGCTCTGCCAACCGCTGCAGCGCGTCAGCGTCGCGGAACCCGACACGGATTTCGCGCCCTTCGACTGGGGCACGGGCGCCAGCCGTTCGACCGTGATCATGGGGCTGGCGGTCGAATACGCCTGCACCGATATCGCGAAGCAGGTGTGCGAGATGGCGGCGCTGATGATGGGCGGAGAGCCTGCGGCGTATGCGCTCGCGGCGGAAGGCGTCGCGGGCCCGGGCGGCGAAACGAGTTTCCGCGAACTGCTGCACCGGTTCCACGGCATCGATAGCGGGGAGTTCGTCGGCATCGGTCGGGTCACGCCGAACTCGGAACGTGGCGGCTTCGGTATTGCGCCGCTGTTCTGGGAAACGGCGGCGGGCGTGTGCGAGATAGATCTCGACGAGGAGACTGGGGAATTGCGGCTGGCGCGCTACGTGAGCGCGGCGGACGTCGGCCGCGTTATCAACCGCAAGGCGGCGGAAGGCCAGGACGAAGGCGCGGCGGTGCAGGGGATGGGGCACGCGCTCTACGAGGAATACATCTACGAAGATGGCCAGCCGATCAACGCGAGCCTGATCGACTACCACGTGCCGACGCTCGACGAATCGCCCGGCGAGATGGTCACCCTGCTGCTGGAAAGCGGCGATGGGCCGGGCCCGGGCGGGGCGCGCGGCATGGGCGAGGGCGGCATCCTGCCCGTCGCGCCGGCGATCGCGAACGCGCTCGCGCAGTCCCATGGTGTACGGCTTCGCGAACTGCCGCTGACTCCGGAGCGCGTCTGGCGTGCGCTCCGGGAAGCGAAGAAGGGGCGTTCCAGGTGAATTTCCGGATCGACGCGGTACTGCCGGCGGCGGCGGAGAAGATCTGGCTGGTGTTCTTCGACGTGCGCCGCATCGCGCTGCTCATCCCGGGTTGCGAGAACGTCGAGGAGACCGCGCCGCTCGCGGCGTATTCGGCCGTGATGAAGCAGAAGATCGGCCCGTTCCGCATCGACGTGCCGACGCGGATCGTGGTCGAGGAGCGTGAGGAGCCGAGGCGGGTGAAGGTGCGCGCCACCGGGCGCGACCGAATCACCGGCACCACGCTCGATGTGTCACTCGCGGTGGCGCTGGAAGCGGTGCCAGAGGGTGGCACGCGCCTCGGGGTCGATTCGACCATGCAGGTGGCGGGGCGGCTCGCGTCGCTCGGCTACCCGGTGGTGAAGAAAAAGGCCGAGGAGCTGTTCGCGGAGTTCGAGAAGCGCCTGCGCGCGGAGTTGGGGAGCGCCTGATGCTGCCCGCGCGCTTCGAGCTGCACCGGGCGGAAACCATCGCGGACGCGCTTGCGCTCGTCGCCGAGCATGGCGAGGACGCGACGTTCTACGCGGGCGGAACCGAACTGCTGGTCGCGCTGAAGGCGCGCGTGCTTCGCTACGGACATGTCGTCGACATCAAGCGGATCGAAGCGTTGCGCGGAATAGCCGAGCGTGCGGGCGGCACGCTGGTCATCGGGGCGTTGGCAACGCACTACCAGATCGCGAACCATCCGCTGGTGCTCCAGCACTTTCCCGCCTACGCTGCGCTCAGCGCGGACGTCGCCAATATCCGGGTGCGGGTCGCCGGCACGCTCGGCGGCAACCTGTGCTTCGCGGAGCCGCATGCCGATCCTCCCGCGCTGCTCTGTGCACTGGATGCACGGGTGGTACTCGCGGGGCCAGAGGGCGAGCGCGTAGTGCCGATGACCGATTTCATCCTGGGCGAATTTACCACTGCGCGCGCCGACGGAGAGTTGCTGGTGCGCGTGGAAATTCCGCGCATGCAGGTGGGCGCGACAACGGCGTACCGTGCCTTCGGGCACCTGGAGCGTCCCGCGGTCAGCGTTGCCGCAATGCGCAGCGCGGACGCCCGCTGGCGCTTCTGGGTGGGCGCCATCTCCGGGCACCCGACGCTGCTCGAATGCGCCCCCGAAGAGGTCGCGGACGCGGCGGCGAAGCTCGATGCCCACGACGACCTCCACGGCAGCGCTGAGTACAAGCGCCACCTCGTCGCGGTGCTCGCGCGGCGCGCGGCGCAGGCCTGCCTGTCATGAGCGCCGTCCCGATGATCGACATCGCGTTCGTCCTCAACGGACGGCCGGCGCGTGCGACGATCGAACCGCGCGAGCTGCTGATCGACCTGTTGCGCAACCGCTTCGGGCTGACCGGCTCGAAGCGATCGTGCGACGTCGAGGTGTGCGGTGCCTGCACCGTGCTGGTCGACGGGCTGCCGGTGTCGAGCTGCACCACGCTCGCCGCGGATGCGGACGGGCGCGACGTGCTCACGATCGAGGGACTGGCACGCGGCGGGGAGCTCGACCGCGTGCAGCGCGCGTTCGTCTCGCACGGTGCGATGCAGTGCGGGTTTTGCACGCCCGGGATGGTGATGGCGGTGAAGGCGCTGCTCGCGCTCGATCCGCATCCCTCGGAGGAGGCGATCAGCCATTTCCTGCGCGGCAACATCTGCCGCTGCACGGGTTACGTCAAGATCATCGAGGCGGTGAAGGAACTTGCCAGGTGAGGAGCCCATGAAATTCAGCGTTTGCCTGTCCACCGGATTCGAAGGTGTGATGTATCCGATCCCGTTCGCCAGTGCCGAGCAGTTCGTCGAGCAGTCGCTGCTGTGCGAGCGGCTCGGCTACGACTCGGTCTGGGGTAACGACCACATCACCACGCAGCGCTATGTGAAAGAACTGTTTCCGGGCACGCCGCCAAATTTCTACGAGCCCTTGATCACGCTCGCCGCGATCGCCGGCGCGACCAGGAAGATCCGCCTCGGTACGGCGCTGCTCGTCCTGCCGATGCGGGAGCCGGTTTACCTCGCCAAGCAGATCCTGACGCTCGACCACATGAGCAACGGACGCTTCATCCTCGGCGTGGGCATCGGCGCCTACCGGGAAGAGTTCGTCGCGTGGGGAGGCAAGTGGGTCGAGGGGGCGCGGCGCGGCGACATCATGGACGAGGGTCTCGCGGCGCTCAAACTGCTGCTGGAAGAGCCGCGGGCGAGCTACGCGGGGCGCTACGTCAGCTTCAGCGACATGGAGATGCATCCCAAAGCGCGCCGGCAGCCCTTCCCGCTCTACGTTGGCGGTCACAATATCGAGGCGGTCGAACGCGCCGCCCGCGTCGGTGAGGGGTGGCTTCCGGGATGGCGCCCTTGGAACGAGCTCGCCGATCGCATCAAGCTGCTTCGGCAGCGCGCGGGTGAGCACGGACGCGATGCGTCGGCGATCGAAGTGGCGCCGCAGTTTTCGGTTACGCTCGGCAAGACGTCAGAGGTTGCGGAGCAGCGCTACATGGCGAGCGGCCTTGTCGCGCACCGCAAGTCGCTTGCGTACACCGGCCGCGACCTCGGCCAGCAGGTGACGGCGAACCTTGTCGGCTCGCCCGCAATGGTGATCGACAAGGTCGGCAAGCTCGGCGAGATCGGCGTTCAGCATTGCTGCGCGCTGATGTTCCCTGCCGACACGGTGCAGGAGATGAACGACCAGATCCAGTGGTTCGCGGAGGACGTGATGAGCAAGGTGACGGGATGACGACGCAGCAACCCGAAACGATCGCGGTCATCGGCGGTACGGGCGCGGAAGGCGGAGGGCTGGCGCTGCGCTGGGCCGCGGCCGGCCATCGCGTGATCATCGGCTCCCGCGATCCAGCACGGGCGCAGGAGGCGGCAAGGGAACTGGCCGCATTGTTGCCCTCGGGCAAGATCGAAGGCGACGAAAGCGCGGCAGCCGCGGCGAAGGCGTCGATCATCGTGCTTGCGGTGCCGTTCGCCGGCCAGCTGCCGACGGCGCGCATGCTCAAGCCCGCGCTCGAAGGCAAGATCCTGATCGACGTCACGGTTCCGCTCGTACCGCCCAAGGTGTCCACCGTCCAGTTGCCGGCGGGCGGCTCCAGCGTGGTACTGGTGCAGAAGGATCTGGGGGAAGGCGTCAAGGTGGTTTCCGCGTTCCAGAACGTTTCGGCGCACAAGCTGAAGAAACTCGACCATGCTATCGCCTGCGACGTGCTGGTCTGCGCGGACTCGAAGGAGGTGCGCCAGCGCGTCATCCAGCTTGCCGCCGATGCGGGATTGCGCGGCATCGACGCGGGTCCGCTCGCGAACTCGGCCGCCGCCGAGGCGATGACCTCGCTTCTGATCTGGATCAACCGCGCCTACAAGGTCCCGGACGCCGGCATCACGATCACCGGCTTGCCCTGAGCGCGTGGGCATGATTACGGCGGGCAAGCTCGAGCTGATCGCCCTGCAGGGCGTCGGACAGATCGAACCGGGGGATAATCTCGCGGAGCGGATCGTGCGTGCCGCTGCGCAAACCGATGTTGCGCTGGCGGACGGCGACGTGGTGGCGGTGGCGCAGAAGGTCGTCTCCAAGTCCGAGGGGCGCTATGCAGTCCTCGAGGAGGTGACCCCGTCGCCGCGCGCCCGCGAGCTCGCCGCAACCTGTCTCAAGGACGCTCGCGTGGTTGAGCTGGTGCTCCGGGAGGCGCGCGAGGTGCTGCGCGCCGTGCCGAGCGTACTGATCGTCGAGGACCGGCGCGGACTCGTGCTCGCGAATGCCGGCATCGACCAGTCGAACGTAGCACCCGATGCCGCGGGGCGCGAGCGCGCGCTGCTGTTGCCCGAGGATCCGGACGCGAGCGCGCAAAGGCTGCGTTCGCGTATCGGCAGCCTCGCCGGGGTTGACGTCGGGGTCCTGATCAACGACAGCATCGGTCGGGCGTGGCGGCTAGGCACCGTAGGGACCTGCATCGGGGCGAGCGGGCTGCCGGGGCTGCTTGACCTTCGCGGGAGGAAAGATCTTTATGGTCGCGCTCTGCAGAGGACCGAAGTGGGGTTTGCAGACGAACTTGCCGCCGCGGCTTCCGCGGTGATGGGACAGTCAGGCGAGGGCCGGCCGGTGGTTCTGATCCGTGGTGCGGCGCTATTGCGGACGGACGGGAGCGCGCGCGAGCTGCAGCGCCCGCGCGAGACGGACTTGTTCCGGTGATTCTCGCGCTGGCAGGGGGCGTGGGTGGGGCGAAGCTCGCGGCTGGACTGGCGCGCGCGCTGCCGCCGGGCGAGCTCGTCATCGCGGTCAACACGGGCGACGACTTCGAGCACCTCGGACTGCACGTTTCGCCGGATCTCGACACCGTGATGTACACGCTGGCGGGTATTGCCGATCCGCAGACCGGGTGGGGACAAGCCGGCGAGACCTGGTCGTTTATGCAGGCGCTTGGTCGACTTGGCGGCCCGGCCTGGTTCCAGCTCGGCGACCACGACCTCGCGACTCATGTCGAGCGCACGCGGCGCCTCGCCGCCGGCGAAACGCTCACGGGCGTGACGCGCGCAATTTGCGAGCGGCTCGGAGTGCGCCATGCGGTGGTGCCGATGTCCGACGACCCCGTCCGAACCATCGTGCACACCGACAGGGGCGCGCTCGAGTTCCAGCACTACTTCGTGCGCGAGCGCTGCGAGCCGCGCGTCGAGCGGATAGAGTACCGCGGCGCCGAGGCTGCGCGCCCCGGCGACGCGCTGCGCGCCGCGTTCGCGCGCAAGGACCTCGGCGGCATCGTAATCTGCCCGTCGAACCCTTACCTTAGCATCGGCCCGATGCTCGCGATCCCGGAACTGCGCGCCGCGATCGCGGCGTGTCCTAGCGTGATCGCGGTCTCGCCGATTATCGCCGGTCAGGCGGTCAAGGGACCGGCGGCGAAGATCATGCGCGAACTGGGAATCGAGTCCACCGCGCTCGAGGTGGCGCGGTTCTACCACGGACTCATCTGCACGCTGGTGATCGACCGGGCGGATGCCGCGCTCGCCGACCCGATCCGGTTGCTGGGCATGGACGCCGCGGTGGACGACATACTAATGCGCAATGACGTGGATCGCGAGCGGCTCGCGCGGGCGTGCATGGAGCTGCTCGTGCGGATGAACGCATGACCTTGCGTGGGTTCGCGCTGGTGCCGGTGAAGGATCCGCTGCAGGGAAAGTCCCGTCTTGCGGGGCTGCTGGCCGCGCCGGAGCGCATCGAGCTGAATACGCGGCTGGCGCGACAGACCTTCGACTGTTGCGTCGGGGTGTTCGGCGCGCAGCAGACAGTCGCCGTCACGGCGAGCGACGCGATGGCCGCCGAAGCGCAGGCCCGCGGGATGCGCGTCGTGCGCGAAGCCGCGCACGGAGACCTGAACGCCGCTCTCGTTCTGTCTGCGCGCGACGCGATTGCGCAGGGCGCGCAAGCCCTGCTCGTCGTGCCCACCGATCTGGTCCTGCTAACCCGGGAAAACCTTTGGTCCGTGCTGGAGGCCCTGCTGCGCATGCAGGGATGCGTGCTGGTGCCCGACCGTCGCGGCACGGGAACGAACATGCTGGGCATCGCGCCTGCGCGGCAGGACCTGTTCCAGTTTGGCGAGCGCAGCTTCGAGCGGCACCAGCAGGCGGCCCGCGACGCCGGACTGCCGCTGAACGTGCTGGCCGACGCAGCCTTAGCGCTGGACCTGGACCTGCCCGGGGACTACGAGCTCTGGCGCGCCTCCTGCGCGCGGTAGTCGCTGCCGCGCGATGGCATGCATCAACAGGGTTTTGCGCCAGGTCGGCCCGCGCCGGATCCACCCGGGGCATCCGGGTACGCCGTAACCTACCGTCATATATGGACTCCTCCCACGGTACAAGAGGTAATAGCGCGATGCAGGCCGCGGTCGGAATTGGTTGCAGCCGTATATTCGTCCTGTTTGTGGAGCCGTGCTGCGGTTCCTGGACGTCATGGGGTTTCGCGCGCGGAGAGCCGATCGGTCCCGATGACATCGAACTGTCGAGGGTGGTATCGGCTTTGATTCCGCGCCGGTCCGACCGGAGGTCCATGATCGCTGATTGCACCTCTTGAGCAACCAGGTTGAGGGGTGGGAAATCAGACGCTCGGCGCCAATGCCGGGCCTTTCTCGGGGTCGTAGGCACGCTCGTAGCGCTACACGGCCCACAGCGTCCGGGCGAGCTTGTTGGCGAGTGCAACGCATGCCTTGTTGTGTCCGCAGCGTGCTTCGACGCGCAGCGCCCACTGCGCAAGCCGTGACAGTGATTTCGGCGGCTGGCGTTTGCGTTTTGCGGCCGCCAGCACTGCGCGCGCGCCGTGGACCAGCAGCGTTCTGAGGTACACGTTGCCGCGCTTGGACATGCGCCCCAAATGGCGCGTGTTGCCACTGGAGTGCTCCTTGGGGGTGAGGCCCACCCAGGTGCGCGAAGTGCCGCGCACTCTTGAAGGTATCGACTCGGCCCACCTGCGCCGCTGGCGCTCCCCGCGCACCGGCACCGAGTATCCGGTGGCGATGCGTGTGCGCGCCAGGGACGCGGTGTGGCGCCTCGAGCCGCTGTTCGACGATCAGGAACTGGAATCGCGCGCGAGCACCGCAAAGATCTACTGGGAAGGGGCGGTGCGGGTGTACAGGGAGCAAGGCGCAGAGCAGGGCGGCGCAGCGGGACCCGCGCGGCCAAACCCGCTGGCGCCGGTTATCTGGAACTCACCGGCTACTGGCGGCGGTTGCGACTCGGATATCGTGGGCACCCGTCCCGACACGCACATCAAGGAGGGGAAGGCATGCAGCACATCATGATCATCGGCGCCGGCTCGATCGGCACCTACCTCGTGCGCGAACTGCACCGGATGTATCCCGAGGCGCGGCTCTCCTGCATCGACTCCGTGCGCTACACCTCGCGCAAGCTGCCGCTCGCCTGGAGGGGCACCCACGCGGAGAAACTCTGCAGGCTCGACTCGATGTGCGAAGCGACCGAATTCCTGCGTACCGAAGCGCGCCGGGCTGCGACTCTGTTTCCGCCAAACGCCAATGTTGCGGCGACCATCGCGTTTGCCGGCGTGGGTTTCGAGCGCACCGAAGTCTCGCTCAACGCGGACCCGGCCGCGCAGGGCAACACCCACCTGATCGAGGTGGGGGGCGCGTTCGGTGCGATGCGCATCGAAATGCGCAACAAACCTTTTCCCGACAATCCAAAAACCTCGATGCTGGCCGGATTGTCCCTGTTGCGCGTGATCCGCAACCGCTCGGAAGCCGTGCAGATCTGAGCCTCCGAAGGCCTATCCTCTGCCTCCAGCGCGGCAGCCGCTGGTCAGCGGGGCTTCACCTGTGAGCACAGGTCAACGGCAATCCCGGCGTAGACCTGCGCTGCCGCTTTCAATTGCTCGATGGCCATCTTGTAGCCTTCGGAAACGCTGCGCGCCGGCCCATAGGTAATGGCGGGAATGCCCATCTCATTGAAGGGCAGCACGTCGCGCCACATGCTGGAGATGATCGTGCGCGCCATCGCCGGTTCGGAGTTGAAATTGCTCTGGTGGACACGCCGGATGCTGTCCACCAGCCGGTCCGGATTCTCCGCTTCGTACGAGCGTCGATAGACGAACAGCTCGACCTCGCCGGGAATCCCCTGTGCCTTGAGCAGATCGCGCAGTTCTTGGCGGATCGCCAGCGGATCTTGATTGGGAATCGTGCGGCAATCCAGATAGAGGCTGCACACCTCGGAGGTACGCGTGACGAACCAGGGGTTGCCGCCGCGGATTGCACCGATCGTCACCTTGGGCTCGATGGTCCCGCCCTTGCCGCGATAGGTGAAGCGCCTGGTGTACCCTACCGCCCAGTCCTGCAGCGCGGAAATCAGCATGCCGGCCCGAACGATGGCGTTGTGGTGGTCTTTCGACGCCGGCAACACCGGCTGCAACGGGGCGTAGAACTGCGAGTTGCCGAACACGGTGACCTTGTAAAAGGCCTTGCCCGCTTCGACCCAGGCCATGTCGAACCCGGTGCCCTCCGCCACCAGGGCGTAGTCGGCGACTCCGCCGTGCTGGATCAGGTAGCGGGTGCCGATCTCCTTGCTCAGATACTTGGGCGCTTCGAACTCATCGACCGGCTCCTGGCCGATCTCGCCCGCCACGGCCGATACCAACAAGTCTCCCTTCAACTGGATGCCGGACTGCTGGACTGCCCTGG
Source organism: Gammaproteobacteria bacterium (assembly GCA_041476585.1). Lineage (GTDB taxonomy): Bacteria > Pseudomonadota > Gammaproteobacteria > Burkholderiales > SG8-39 > JADGRQ01. The sequence goes on from JBGOTT010000018.1 coordinate 17,498, forward strand.
CGGCCATCAGACAAGCGGCGAGCGGACCTTTGTCGTTCACGATCCCTTCCCCGGCCAGGTGGTCGCCGTCACGCCAGGCGCTGTGGTTCACCGGCTGGCCGGGATTACGCAGGCCCAGGTGGTCGTCCGGGAACTTTCCCGTGTCCATGTGGCTGTTGAAGATCAGGCTGTAACCATCGCCCGTGCCGGGGACCGTGCCGAGGACGTTGAAGCGGTCGGGGAACATGCCGATCTTGCGCGCCCGAATGCCCTTCCGGGTCAGCCACTCGAGCACGAACTCGCCGACCGGTCCCTCCTTCCCGGGCGGGCTGTCGATGTTGCAAAGGTCCAGCGCCAGCTGAATCAACTCGTCTTCCGGAATGTCGAATTGTGGTTTCAAGCAAAAGTCCTCCTACCTGAATGCGCACAGTTGGCAATTCGGGGTGACGATGAAACCTTATCATCGATCAGCGCTGTCCGGCAAAACAACCAGCGCGCGCGACATGCGCAGCGGACGCCTTGATCCTATCGACTGCGACATGCTAGCATGCCAAACGTAGTGGCACTTGTACGCGCCAGGCGCGCGATGCAGGAAAAGATCGGCAACGAGTGAAATCGAAGCGTTGCGATTTTCGTGTTCGTTTGCCTCGTCACTTCTCGTCACCTGGGCTTGCAGCCGCTTGAATCCGATCGGCGTCGCATTCGATGGTCGCAACCCTCTCATCATCGCGCGTGAGCAGGCTCGCGCGGCGGAGGCGGCCGAGCGCTACCGCAAGACCGGCATGGTCGCGCACCGCCGCTCGCTCGCCCACAGCGGGCGCGATCCTGCGCTGGCCGAGGCCAACAACCTCATCGGCAGCCCCGCGAGCATGCTCGAGAAGCTCGATTTCTTTGCGCAATCCGGCGTCGACCATGTCTGCGCATTGCATTTTCCGCACGACTCGGTCGGCGAAATGCTGAAACAGAAGGAGTGGTTTGCCCGCGACATGGTCAATGTCTTCCAACGGAGGAATCAATGATGCGCCTGCCCGGAGTCTGTTTCGCTATTGTGCCCGCTGCGTTGCTGGCGGCCCTCGTCGTCTCTGTCGAAGGCGCACGCGCCGCCGATTATCCAGCGCGCGACATTGAGTTCGTCGTCGCCTTCCCGGCGGGCGGTCCCGCGGACACGTCCGCGCGCGTCCTGGCGCCGATGATGTCGTCCATCCTCAAGCAGCCGATCGTGGTCATCAACAGGCCCGGCGGCGGCGGCATCGTCGGCACCGACTACGCGGCCAAGTCGAAGCCCGACGGCCACACGGTGTACGTGTCGACGAATTCCGTCCTCACTATCAATCCGCATCTCAAGCAGCTGGCATCCACGCCTGCGGATTTCGCGCCCATCGGCGCCTTCGCGGTGGACCTCGGTGCGGTCATTTTGCGCAGCGCCGGGCCCGCCAGGACGCTGGAGGAGTTCGTCGACTATGCCAGGAAGAACCCGGGCAAGCTGAACTACGGCTCCGCCGGCTACGGCACGGTGTCGTTCTTCAGTATGGAATTGTTCAAGCTGGCCTACGGGCTCGATCTCGTGCACGTTCCTTTCCAGGGGACCGGGCCAGTCAAGATCGCGGTGATGGGCGGCCACGTCACCGTGGGCTCCAGCGGTCTGGGTTCGTTCGCGCCGCTGATTCGCTCCGGTGACCTCATCGCGCTGGTGACGACCTCGCCGTCCCGGGTCGCGGCCTTCCCCAACGTCCCCACGATGGCCGAGAAGGGCTTCCCCGAAGCCTCGCTGAATATCTGGATGGGGCTTTATGTGCCGGTGAAGACCCCCAAGCCCGTCATCGATACGCTCGTCAGGGCGCTGGCGCAGGCGGCCAAGGATCCAGCGCTCGCCGCGGGTCTGGACAAGGCGGGGATGTATCAGGACTACCGCGACCCGGCGGCGACGCTGGCGCTGATCGAACGCGAGTCGGCCGCGGTCGGCAAAGTCGTCGAACGGTTGAAGTTGCCCAAGGATTAACTTGCACGCCTGCAATACCGTCAGCGATGCGCGAGCCCGCATCGGAAAGCATTTGACGTTCTACAATCAGCGTCGCCCCCATACCGAATACGGCGGCGAGACACCGGATGCGATGTACTTCGGCAAAATCGAATACGACAAGGCAGCATGACGATGACCGGGGTTACCCACCGTGCCGCGCGTGCTCGTTCGTCGCAAGCGACGCACGCTCCGCGACCAGAAAATCCAGCACCGCGCGGCGAAAGCCGCCCTCGAGCAGCGCCGCGGGGCTCGGCGGCAATTCGACGAACACCCCGTCGACCCGAAAAACGCCGGCGGCGGCGAGCACGTGCACGTGCGGATGAAAGTATGGCGTGGACAAGTACGACCTTGGCTCCGCCCTCGGCCACATCGCCATCGAGGTCCCCGACGCGGAGCAATCCTGCGATGCGGTGCGCAGCCCCGGCGGCGCGGTGACGCGCGCGGCCGGCCCAGTATGACGAATGCTGCGCGAGTTTGCCCCGTTCAGGCAAGCAAAGCCGCGCTCAGGGCCGCCCGCGGTCGCCCCTGAGCGGCGGCTTCAGGCGATCTCGGGGACGCTGTGATACGTGAGCGGCAGGCTCGCATGCGCGCGCCAGGCCTCGGGGGGCACGGGCGGTGCGCGCTGCGCGGGGGCGAGCGGCTGGACGTTGCCGGTCCGGGCGAGATCCGCAAAGTGTCGCTGTCGGTGTTCGACCGCAGTTTTGCGGTGACCTACGCATTCGAGGGCGGCCTGCTCGCCGCGTTCGGCGCGGCGACGGGGCTCGCGGTCGGCTGGGTGATCGGTTAAACGATGGGAGTCGAACAGCTCGCCGGCGGCAGGATCCTCGCCGTCGACGTGCTCAACGATGCAGCGATCAGGAAGATCGCATTCTTGCTGAACAAATCATACTCCGGCGCCCCAGCGCGTCAAGCCTGCGTTCCGCAATCTGCGAAAGCGTGCGGGTTGCCCGCAGCAAACCAGCATGCCGGATTTTTCCCGCACGCGGAGCAGACTCGAAAACGGTGATTTCCCAGCGCGCCGGATTATTGACAAGGTATTCGATAGATGACACCTTGCACGATACAAGTACGAGGGGCTGAATCATGACGATAGCAAGGCATCCGATGCCTGCCGACGTCGCCATGCTGTCGCTCGACGAAATCGCGCAGAAATACGTCGCGCGGTTTCGCGAGCGCAAGGCCGACTGGGCGGCGTTCGAGGATGCGAAGATCGAAGGGTACAAGCGCGCGCAGCACCGGTTCATCGGGGCGGGCGGCTCGGCCAAGCACGGCGACCCGAGCGTCATTTCGCCGCGGGCTTTCACGCTCAGCATCATGTATGTGGAACCCGGGCAGGGCAACGCGGCCCACACGCACGAGGTGGAGGAGGTGTTCTTCGTGCTGCAGGGCTACCTGACCGCATTCATCGAGGACGAGAGCGGACGCCGCATCGATGTGAAACTCGGACCCTGGGAGTGCATCGCCTGCCCGCCCGGCGTGATCCACGGCTATGTCAACGAGAGCCTGGAGCCGGTCTATTTTCAGGTGATGCTTGGCAAGGCGCGCCCGGAGGCGATGGGCTATGCCGACGAAGCGCTGTTCGAGCGCAGGGATGCGCACCTGCGTGTCGATCCCGCCAACGTGGGCTGAACAGCATATCGAACCAGATCTGATTGTCACCGAGACTGCGCGCTGGCCCGAAGCGCTGAATACCTACGGCGCCAAACCCGAGTAAACCGAACATGAAACTGCCCCCTTTTGAATATGCATCGCCGACGACGCTGGCTGAAGCGATTGCGTTGCTCGCGGCCGGAGCGGGAACCGCAAAGGCGATCGCCGGCGGCCAGAGCTTGGTGCCGGTCATGGCGTTCCGGCTGGCCGCGCCCAAGCTGCTGGTCGATCTGCGCAGGGTGCCGGGTCTGGACCGGATCGACATAGACGCGCAAGGCGTGTGCCTGGGCGCGAAGGTGCGCTGGCGCGACATCCAGGACGACGTGCGGCTGCGCACGGCGCATCCTCTCCTGGTCGCTGCGATCTCGCACGTAGCGCACTACCAGATCCGCAATCGCGGCACTGCCGGCGGAAGCCTCGCGCATGCCGACCCGGCCGCGGAGATGCCGGGCATCGCCGTGACTTGCGATGCGGAACTGGTCCTCGCGGGTCCCTCCGGCAAGCGCGCGGTGCAGGCCGCGGATTTCTTTCTCGGGGCACTTTCCACCGTGCTTGCCGAAGATGAACTCATCGTCGAGGTTCGCCTGCCGCCCTGGCCGGCAAAGCGTCGCTGGGCCTTCGAGGAATTCGCCCTGCGGCGCGGAGACTTTGCGCTCGCCGGCAGCGCCGCTTTCTACGACCTGGACGACGCCGGCCGCGCAACGAACGCGCACATCGGCGTCATCGGCGCGTGCCACCGTCCGCATCGGCTGCGGCAGGCGGAAGCGGCGCTCAATGGCCGGATCGTCGACGCCGCCGCAATCCAGGCGGCCGCCAGCGCCGCCTCGGCAGCCGTCGAGCCACCCGGAGACCTGCATGCGAGTGCCGCGTACCGGCGTTCCCTGGTCGGAACACTGCTCGAGCGCGCCCTGCTGCGCGCATCTAAATAACGAACCGAGGGCTTCTTTCCACATGTCAGCAACACAGACAGTGCATTTCGAACTCAACGGCAAGCCCGTCGAAGCAACGGTGCCCACGCGCACGACGCTGGTCGATTGCCTTCGCCACCACCTCATGCAGACCGGAACGCACGTGGGCTGCGAACACGGCGTATGCGGCGCGTGCACGGTCATCGTCAACGGCGACGCGGTGCGCTCCTGCCTGATGCTGGCCGTGCAGGCCGAGGGAGCGAAAGTAACGACGGTCGAAGGGCTTTCGCGCGAGGAGAGCCTGACGCCGCTGCAGGCCGAGTTTCGCAAACATCACGCCCTGCAGTGCGGTTTCTGCACGCCGGGCATGCTCACCACCGCGCACGCGCTGCTCACCGAGGAACCCGATGCGGACAAGGAGCGGATCCGCGAAGTGCTCTCGGGCAACCTGTGCCGCTGCACCGGCTATATCGCCATCGTCGAGGCGGTCTACGCCGCGCGCGCGGCCTATCACAAGGGTGGGAGCGGCACACCATGAGCGCGAAAGACGCTTTCGCATCCAACTTCGTCGGAACACCCGTCGAGCGCATCGAGGACCTGCGCCTGTTGCGCGGTCGCGGCCAGTACGTGGACGACCTCCATCACGAGGGCATGCTGCATGCGGCGATCCTGCGCAGCTCGGTAGCGCACGGTCGCATTCGCGCCATCGACGTGAAAGCGGCGCTGGCGATGCCCGGTGTGCGCGGCGTGTTCACCGCGCAAGACGTTGCGCGAGGCTCGGGCGGTTCGGTTCCCAGCGTTTCGCTGCGGCTCGCTCCGCTGCCCGAGCTGGAGCCCTTCGGTCAGCCGGTTATCGCCCAGACGAAGGTGCGCTACGTCGGCGAGCCGCTCGCGGTCGTCGTCGCCGACACAACCGGGCTTGCCGAAGATGCTCTCGAGGCAATCGAGGTCGATATCGAATCCCTGCCCGTAGTGCCGGACCGGCATGTCTCGGGGAAAAACGAAGTCCTGCTTTTCGAGGAACTCGGCAAGAACGTCGCGATCACCTATACCGCCTCCAAGGGCGACGCCGCGTCGGCTTTTGGCGCGGCGCCCTACGTGCGCAAGGAGAGTTTTCGCGTGCAGCGGCACAGCGCAGTGTGCATGGAGCCCCGCGGCGTGCTCGCGGTGTGGGACGGGGCGAGCACGAAACTGACTGTATCCGGCGCGGCCAAGGTGCCGTTTGCCACCCGCAAGATCCTGGCGCGGCACATGGACCTCCCGGAGGAGTGCGTCGAGCTGATCGAGAACGACGTCGGCGGCGGGTTCGGCGTGCGCGGGGAGTTCTATCCCGAGGATTTTCTGATCCCGTTTGTGGCGCGCAAGCTCAACCGGCCGGTGAAGTGGATCGAGGACCGGCGCGAGAACCTGCTGTGCTCGAATCATTCGCGTGAACTCGATATCGAGATCGAGATCGCCTGCGCGAAGGACGGCACGATTCTCGCATTGCGCGGTGACGCGTGGGTAGACGCCGGAGCGTACCTGCGCACCAGTGCCGCGATTCCTCCGCGCAACGTCGCGCAGTTCCTGTCGGGTCCTTATCGTATCGCCAACATCCACGTCGAATCGTCGGTGATGCTGACCAACAAGAACCCGATCGGTACGTACCGGGGACCCGGAAGGTTCGAGGCCGATTTCTTCCGCGAACGCCTGATGGACATGGCCGCGAAGGAATTGGGCATCGACCGGGTGGAATTCCGCCGCCGCAACCTGCCGTCCGAAGCGGACATGCCGTATGCGTTGGCCACGCTCTCCTCGCCGGAGAAAAAAGAGGAACTCGATAGCGGCGATTACCGCATCACGCTCGACCGCTGCCTCGCAGAGATCAAGTGGCAGGAGAAATCTGGCCTGCAGGGACGCTTGATCGACGGCCGCTATCACGGCCTCGGCATCGGCTGCTTCATCGAAGGCGGCGCCGCCGGCCCGAGGGAGAATGCGCGCATGGTGGTGGATCCCGACGGATGCGTTTCGGTATTCGTCGGTTCGACGAGCATCGGGCAGGGCCTCGAGACCGTCTGCATACAGATTGCCGCGGACGCACTCGGCGTGACTATGGATCGAATCCGTTTCTACCACGGCTCTACCACCTACCTCAAAGAAGGCTTCGGTTCGTATCACTCGCGCTCTGTGGTGATGGGCGGCTCGGCGATCGTAGATGCGGCAAACAACCTGAAAGCAGAGATCCGCAAGGCCGCCGCGGCACGTTTCGGCTGCGCTGCGGGCGACGTTGCGATCGGCGCCGGCCTCACGGCATCGCATGGCGGGAAATCGCTCTCCGCAGCCCAGCTGGCGAGCGCGGGTCTATCGGTAGATGGGACGTTCGCGAACCACCGCCATACGTACGCTTACGGGGCTGCGGCCGCGCACGTGGCTGTGGATCCAGGGACCGGGCGCGTCGAGTTGCTCGAGTATGTAACGGTGGAGGATGTGGGGCGCATCATCAATCCTCTGACCACCAACGGCCAGGCGGTCGGCGCGGTGGTGCAGGGTCTCGGAGGCGCCTTCATGGAGCACCTCCAGTACGACGAAAACGGGCAGTTCCTGACCGGGTCGCTCGCCGATTACCTGCTGCCGACCGCGACCGATTTCCCCAACATCAAGGCGATCGTGCTCGAGAATTCGCCCTCGCCGAACAATCCGCTGGGCGCGAAGGGCGCCGGCGAAGGTGGTATCGTTCCCGTAGGCGGCGTGGTAGCAAATGCGGTGGCCAATGCGCTTGCATCGCTCGGTGTCGAGCCGCACGATCTGCCGCTTTCCCCGCCGAGGATCTGGGAACTGATCCAGGCAGCGCGTTGATTTCGCCTGCCGATTTTTACGAGCGGTTAGCTTGCACGCTTTCCCTACATTGACGAGGCCGACCATGACCAACGACAACCCGATTTCCCGGCGCAAGTTCATTCGTTCCGCGAGTGCTGTTGCCGGGCTCGCAGCCATTCCTTTCATCAGCGCGCACGGCCAGAGCAAGCTGCGGCCGGTGTCGATGCGTCTGGACTGGTTGTTCCAGGGGCCGAACGTCGGCTTCATCGTTGCCAGAGAGAAGGGGTTCTACGAGCAGGCCGGGATCGACGTCACGGTCGGTCCGGGCAAAGGTTCCGGATCCACGGCCCAGCTCACCGCCAACAAGGATACCCAGTTCGGATTCTCGGACGGCTACGTCCTCGGCAACAGCGTGGCCAAGGGCATGAACATAACGATGGTCGGCAGCGTCTACCGGCGCAACCCGACCGCTGTCGTGGTGCTCGATGAGTCCAGCATCAGGACGCCGAAGGATCTGGAGGGCAAGACCATCGGCATCCCGACGGGCGCCACCCAGTTCCAGCAATGGCCCGCGTTCGTCAAAGGCTGTGGTCTGGACGCGAGCAAGATCCAGGTCGTCAGCATCGACCCGGCCGGCAGCCCGCCTGCACTGATCACCGGGAAAGTGCAGGCCATTGCGGGCTACGCGCAAGGTTATGTGCCGAGCGTGGAGATCCGCGGCAACAAGAAGGCGCGCATTCTCTGGTACGCAGACTGCGGAGTCACCTCGGTCAGCAACGGCATCATCGTGCACAACGATCTGCTCAAGGAGGATCCGGCGCTCATAGGCGCGTTTGTCGCCGCGAGCATCAAGGGTTTCCTCTACGGCCGCAAGCAGCCCGAAGAGATGGCCGCCATCGTGAAGAAGTATTCGGACGCTACAGACGTGAGGATCACGCGGCGGGAGGCGGAGCTTTCCTGGAACACGTGGGTGACGCCGAATACTGCGGGCAAGCCGCTGGGATGGATGTCCGACAAGGATTGGGCGGCGACGGTCGATGTGCTCAAGCAATACGGCGGCGTGACCACACCTCTCGACGCGCAGAAACTCTACACCAACGAATTCGTCCCCACCGGCGCCGAATACATCCCGCCCCAGGCGTAAGCGGACGCCCGCGCGATGCTCGGTGACGATGCGCTCGTACAGGTCCGTACCCACTGGAGGGCACGTCTGTCGGCGGTAGGCATCCCGCTCGGCGTCCTCGACCGGCTGCTTGCCCGGTCCGATACGTGGCAGGCGTGGGCGGACAACTGGGAGGCGGAAGGCGCGGGAGAAGAGCAGCACGCGCGGGCACTCGAGGGGCGCGGGCTGGTGGTGAGCGCGGGCGAGTCGTTCGCTCTTGCGGCGCTCTTCTATCATTTCGGCCAGCTCGTGCTGTTCCACGACCTGGCCACCAAAGACCGGCTTTCGCGACGGCGCGAGGCGGCTTTCCGTGCAGGCGCACCCCACCTTGTACCGCCGGCACGCGTGTTCACCGCGCCTTCGCCTTCGGGCGAGCCGCTCTATGC